>CAKROW010000003.1 GCA_934373235.1 uncultured Blautia sp.
TTTACCTGAGAAATATATAAATTTGAAACCTTCAAGCCAAATTCTTTCAGCACATAATCTTTGATTTCCTGATAGGTTGCTTTCAACTCGGCACTGGTAGCATCCAGCTCGTCCAAGTCTAAGTCGATCTCTATCGTGTCATCCGGCTTTTGTTGGGACAAAAGAACAACCGTCTCCACATGGACCCCCTGGCAGAACTGATCAATAGCGCAGGCGCGCTCCAGTCTGTAGCCGGCTTCGAAAAAGGCAGGAAGATCCCGTACAAGACTTGTTGCTTTGCAGGAGATGTACACGATCTGATCAACACCATATGCCAGAATCTTGGGAAGTGCTTTGGGGTGTACACCGTCGCGAGGTGGATCAAGGATGATCATGTCCGGTTTCTCTGTCACTTCATCCAGCACTTTCAGCACATCACCTGCAATGAAATGGCAGTTGTCAATGCCATTTAAAGTGGCATTTTCCCTGGCAGCCTTCACTGCATCTTCCACGATCTCCACACCGATCACTTCATCTGCCACTGAAGCTGCAAGCTGGGAGATGGTTCCTGTTCCGCTGTACAGGTCAAACACTACTTTGTCCCGGGTATTTCCCACATATTCCCTCACTCTGGAATAAAGGATCTCTGCTGCCAGGGAATTGGGCTGGAAAAAGGAAAATGTACTGATCCTGAACCTGAGCCCCAGAAGCTCTTCGTAGAAATAGTCCTTCCCGTAGAGGATCCTGGTCTCATCACTTTGCACCACATCAGAAAGTGAATCATTGAGGATATGCATGATACCAACGATCCTGCCTTCCAGAGGCAGCTCAAGAAGCCTTGTAACCAGCGGTGAAAAATCATATTCCTCCTGAGTGGTGGTCACTACATGTACCAGGATCTCTCCGCTGGTGATCCCTCTCCTGATGAGAAGATGACGGAGATATCCCACATGCTGAAGCTTTTTATAAAAAGAAGCACCTTTTTCCAGAAAAAACTCCCGCACACAGGTAAGTATCCTGGTCATATCCGGATGAACCAGCTTACAGTCATCTGTATTCAGGATATCGTAAGTACTTCCCTTCTTGTGAAGCCCCAGGGATAAAGGCCCGTCCTTATACTCATCCCCAAAAGAAAACTCCATCTTGTTCCGGTATCCGAACTCTATGGGACTTCCGAAAATACCATCCCACTGATAAGCCTCTGTCACACTGTTTAGGAGATCCCTTACCTGGCGCTCCTTCATCTCAAGCTGCGCCTCATAACTCATGGTCTGGTACATACAGCCGCCACATGCAGGAAACTCCTGACAGGCAGGCTCCCTGGTCTCAAGGGGCGACTTCTCAAGCACCTCCAGAAGACGTCCCTCAGCACGTCCGGAACGCTTCTTGTTTATCATAAACCGAACCTTCTGGCCCGGAATCCCGTTCTTTACCACTACCTTCTGATCTTCCACCTGCACATAGCCTTTGTTTGGAAAATCCACCTTCTCTATGATACCCTCGTAAATTTCACCTTTTTTCATATAATACCTGATTCCTCGTTTTATTGAATAAAGCCCCGGTATATGCGCCGGGGCTTCCATAGTTGTTCTTATATATCTCGATCAGTCTTCCTCGTCCTCGAAATAGTCATCGAAATCATCGTCAAAGTCTTCTTCAAAATCCTCCAGATAATCCGGAGCAAAGAAACGGTATACCGCAAAAGCAATTCCTGCAACGGCAGCTACTGCACCGATGATAGCCAGAACCCAAAGGACTGTGTTTCTGTCTTTCTCTTCTTCTTTCTTCTTCATTGTTGCAAGTAATTCCTCAAGTTTAGCCATATTCAAATTCATAACTCGCACCATCCTCTCTTTCATCGTGGGCTATACTGTCCTGACAGTAAATAATAAAGCCTTTAAGTGTTCTTATTATACCACTATATGTCTGATTTTACCATAACTTACTTAAATTTTTAGAACTATCAGATTTTCTTTAATTTAGCAAAACTTGCGAACATTTTTTTGATGCCTGCTTTGTCAAAATCAACAGTAACCTCATAGTCCCTGCCGCCGTCCACAATGTTTTTTACGATTCCAACACCAAACTTCACGGGAGTTTGACAGTTGAATAATTAAAAATCACCCTGCAGGCCTTGTAAAACCTGCATTTTTTATATCAAATTTTATGTTTTTGTATGTACTTGTTTGTGCTAGTGTGATATAATGGAAGAAAAAAGGATTTTTTATCATGTATATCGCAATCACAGGCAGTAAAAATAATAAAGATGTATATATTTATCGTTCCTTCCGCAAAGAAAATGGAAAAGCCTCTTCATGTATTTATAAAAAACTCGGAAAGTACAATGCTCTTCTGGAACAATTCGATGGCAATAAAGATAAGTTAATGGCATGGGCAAAAGAACAGGCAGCAAAAGAAACGGAACTTTATAAGCAGCATACTGGAAAAGTATCCGTGGAGTTTTCCAAGGCTGCAACTATTCCTATGAACGAACGCCGCTCTTTCAATGTGGGGTATCTGTTCCTTCAGGAGCTATGCACTCAGCTCCGTTTGGACAAAGTCTGCCGGACCATCAAAAGCAGACATAAATTTAAATATGATCTGAATGCGATACTCACAGATCTCGTTTATGCAAGGATTCTTTCCCCAGCCAGCAAGCTGGCCAGCTATGAGTACTGCCAGTCTCTGTTGGAACCGCCTAAATACAGTCTCCAGGATGTTTACCGTTCTCTTTCTTTGATTGCAGGAGAGTCTGATCTCATACAGAGTGAACTATATAAAAACTCAAACTTCATTCATCCACGAAATGATAGAATCCTTTATTATGACTGTACGAATTATTACTTCGAAATTGAAGAAGATGATGATCTCCGACGTTACGGAAAAAGCAAAGAAAACCGCCCTAATCCAATCGTAACTATGGGATTATTTATGGATGCAGACGGTATTCCTCTTGCCTTTGATATCTTTCCAGGTAACCAGAACGAACAGACAACACTAAAACCTTTAGAATCTAAAATCCTTCAGGATTTTAACTGCAGTGATTTCATATACTGTTCTGATTCCGGACTTGGAAGTACTGGTAACCGAAGATTCAATTCTTTTGGAAACCGAGCTTATATCATTACGCATTCTTTGAAAAAGATGAAAAAGGAGAATCGTGAGATTGCTCTGAACCCAACTCAGTTCCGCAGGATCGGATCTGATAAATTTATAGATATCCGTACACTGGACGAATCAGATGAAGAAGTCTATAACACGATTTACTACAAGGAAGTACCTGTTGTTACAGGTGACATGGATGAGACTTTAATTGTCACTTATTCCCCTAAGTACAAAGCCTACCAGAGAAAGATCCGTGCCCGACAGATCGAACGGGCTGAACGGATAATCACAACGCCCGGACGCAAAAGAAAAGGGAAAAACCAAAATGATCCTATGCGGTTTGTAAAAAAGGCTTCCGTTACTACTGACGGTGAGATCGCTGAAAAACAAGTTTATGACCTTGATAAAGAACAGATTCAAAAGGAAGAAATGTACGATGGGGTTTATGCAGTTATCACAAACCTGGAAGGAGATATTTCAGAGATCATAAAGATCAACAAACAACGCTGGGAAATCGAAGAAAACTTCCGGATCATGAAAACTGAATTCGAAGCAAGACCGGTATATGTAAGGAGAGAAGACCGGGTAAAAGCCCATTTTTTGACCTGTTATATCAGTCTTCTGCTCTACCGTTTACTGGAAAGGAAACTTGGAAATATCTATACAACGGATCAGATATTGGAAACATTGCGCTCCATGCAAATGACACTGCTTAATACAGCGAGTGGATATATCCCTTCTTACACGAGAACCGAATTAACCGATGCATTACATAAAACATTTGATTTTAGAACGGATTATGAATTCATTACAAAAGCAGATATGAGAACGCTCATCAAGGATACAAAACAGATAAAATTGAAGTAAGAGTAATATAGTACATATCGCTGCAAAAAGAAAAACGGCTACAGTGCCCATGTTTACTGGGTTTATAGCCGTTTTTTCATCTTACAACTGTCAAAGATGAGATTATACCACTATATGTCTGATTTTACCATAACTTACTTAAATTTTTAGAACTATCAGATTTTCTTTAATTTAGCAAAACTTGCGAACATTTTTTTGATGCCTGCTTTGTCAAAATCAACAGTAACCTCATAGTCCCTGCCGCCGTCCACAATGTTTTTTACGATTCCAACACCAAACTTCACATGGCGCACCGTATCCCCCTCTTTGTAATCCAGGGCCGCAGCCTTCTTAACTGTAAAATTCTTCTGCTGGAAGCTTTTGGTCTGGAAAGCCTGTTTCATCTGGGCATAGGCACTCTTTGGAGACACTACTTCATCGATTTTGGGCTTCTTTTCCTGGATGGTGTGTCCCAGATCCACAAGCTCCCGTGGAATCTCCCTGACAAAACGGGATACCCTGTTATACTGTGTCTCTCCTCTTATCATCCGCTGCTTCGCACAGGTAAGAGTCAATTCTTTCATGGCACGGGTTATACCTACATAACAGAGCCTGCGCTCCTCTTCAATATCAGAAGGATCCCCGGACCAGATAGACGCATATCCCGGAAAAACCCCGTCTTCCATGCCTGCCATAAATACCTCCGGAAATTCCAGACCCTTGGCGCTGTGGAGAGTCATAAGAAGCACATAATCCTGCCCCGGATCAACAGAATCAATATCCGCTACCAGGGCGATCTCCTCCAGAAAAGCAGATAGCGTAGCAGGCTGTCCTGCCTCCTCCATAGCTTCCTGAAAGCTCTCAGTCTTGGAAATAAGCTCATCGATGTTCTCGATCCTTGCCTGTGCTTCTTCCGTATTCTCTGCCTCAAGATCCTTCACATATCCTGTAAGTTCCACCACTTCCTCCAGAAGTTCTCTCACAGTATAAGCCTCTGCCTTGCTTTTAAGGCTCTGGATAAATTCCACAAAATCACTGATCTTTCCTGTTGCACGGCCCATGGAGGGAATCTCCTCCGCCACACGCAGTGCCTCATAAAAGCTGATGTTCATCTTATCCGCATAATCCTGCACACGGTTTTCACTGGTAGCTCCAATCCCTCTCTTCGGCACATTCAGGATACGCTTCACAGCCAGGTCATCCCTTGCATTATCTATGGTCTTTAAGTAGCACAGAAGATCCTTGATCTCCTTACGTGCATAGAAATTCACACCGCCTACGATCTTATAGGGCACGTTGGCCATGAGGAATTTTTCCTCAAAAAGACGTGACTGGGCATTGGTTCTGTAAAGGACTGCACAGTCTTTGTACCGGAACTTCCCGTCTCTTCTTCCCTTCATCACCTCACCGGCTATGTACTCAGCCTCCTCAAATCCGTTCATAAACTGGCGGAAATGAACCTTGCAGCCTTCCTCGTTCTCTGTCCAGAGGCGCTTTTCCTTACGCTCACTGTTGTTGGCGATCACCTCATTGGCAGCATTTAGGATATTCTGCGTGGAACGGTAATTCTGCTCCAAACGTACCACATATGCTCCCGGAAAATGCTCCTCAAAGCCAAGGATATTTCCAATGTCCGCACCACGGAAACGGTAAATGGACTGATCATCATCACCTACCACACAAATATTCCTGTACTTGTCTGCCAGAAGGCTCACAAACTTAAACTGCGCAGTATTGGTATCCTGATACTCATCGATCATAATATAACGGAAACGGTCCTGATAATACTCCAGAATATCCGGATTATGCAAAAAGAGCTCCACAGTCTTCACAATGAGATCATCAAAGTCCAGTGCATTGTTGCTGCGGAGAATGGACTGATATTCCTTATACATTCCTGCGATCTTACGCATATCCGGATCTCCCCCGGCGTTCAGCTCCATCTCCTCCGGAGTGATCAGCTTGTCCTTGGCATGGGAAATTTCCGCCAGGATCCCTCTCTCCTTGTAAATCTTAGTGTTTATCTGAAACTTGCGGAAGATCTCTTTCATAACGGATTTCTGGTCGTCTGTATCATAAATAGTAAAATTGCTGTCAAAGCCAAGACACTCGATATGTCTTCGCAGGATGCGCACACAGGCAGAATGGAATGTGGATACCCACACGCTCTCAGCTCCCATTCCTGCCACAAGATTTACACGCTCACGCATCTCCTTCGCAGCCTTGTTGGTAAATGTTATCGCCAGAATATTCCAGGGATCCACTCCCTTTTCTTCCATAAGATATGCAATACGGTGAGTCAGCACCCTGGTCTTGCCTGAGCCTGCACCTGCAAGGATGAGAAGGGGGCCTTCTGTGTGCATGACAGCTTCCCGCTGCATAGGATTTAACTTGTCTAATACTTTATTTAAATTCATTATATTCTCCATTCTTCTGCTTCCTCCCGGAGTATTAATATTAACATGGCTCCTTTCCAAGGTAAAGAAAAAATAGCAAAAACATTCTTTACAAGTAGTATTTAAAACTATATAATAAGGAGCAGAGGTGATTATGTGATGACAACAGACGAAAAAAACATGATGCGCGGTATTCTTTCCAGAATTGCCGAACTTGATTATATAAAACCCGAGGAAATCCCTGACATTGATCTTTACATGGATCAGGTAACTACATTTATGGAGGAGCATCTTTCTTCCACCAAGCGTCATGATGAGGACAAGATCCTCACCAAGACCATGATCAACAACTACGCCAAGAACAAGCTTCTTCCGCCTCCGGAGAAGAAGCGTTATTCCAGGGAACATCTTCTGATGCTGATCTTCATCTACTATTTCAAAAATATCCTGTCCATCAGTGATATCCAGAAGCTTCTGGGGCCTATCACGGACAAATATTTCAAGTCCATGACAGATAAGGATATGACATATGTATATAAAGAAGTTTTCGGTATGGAGCGCACGCAGATCGAGTACCTTGGCAAGGATCTTCTCAAGCGTTTCTACGCAGCCCAGGATACTTTTGCGGATGCGGAACCCGAAGATCAGGATTTTCTCCGCAGATTTTCCTTTATCTGCCTTTTAAGCTTTGATGTCTATATGAAAAAAATGATCCTGGAATACATGATCGACGGTATGACTCCCCCAGAATCCCCTTCCGAAAAAAAAGAAAAGAAAAAGAAATAAATACCATGACTTATAATTGCCAAAAGAGACAGGTTCCGGTTTACGGCCTGTCTCTTTTGCTGTACTTATTTCTGGTTATTCTTCTGTATTATCCTCTGTCTGTCCTTCTGCCCTGTCACCCTGAAGGCTCTTCATCCTTGCAAATACCATATCATATCCGTCATTTCCGTAATTCAGTGAACGGTTCACACGGCTGATCGTAGCAGTGGATGCACCTGTCTTCTCGGAAATATCCAGATATGTACGCTTATCTGTCAACATTCTGGCAACCTCGAAACGCTGGGATAATGAAAGCAGCTCATTAATGGTACAAACATCTTCAAAAAATGTATAACATTCTTCCTTGTCCTTCAGGCACAGGATCGCTTCAAACAGATGATCCACGGCCTCAGTCCTGATTTTTTTGCTCATGCTACAGCTCCTTTTACCACATCTTTTTCATGTATTATAATACTGCTATTTTAGCACTCTAAATTGTGATAAGCAAGCTTTTTGGTAAAAATTTATAATAGATTTATACTTTTCCCCAAACTATCCATGCAGTCTGTTCAAATGTTCTTCCAGCGCGGACACTGAACGGTTAAGAACCAGCTCTTCCGGAAAACCAAGTTCTTCAAGAAGAGGGACTGCCATCTCAAATTCTGCAATATGGGTATCAAAGTGTGCATCACTTCCGATCACAACAGGAACCTGATACTCCATACACAGCTTCAGCATCTCTGCGTCATTCTCCCTTGCGTTTGCCCGGAAGCAGGTAGGGCGCAGAGAGTTATTATTAAGCTCCAGGATCTTGCCGTACTCCTTCGCCCCCTGTACCAGCGCCTTATAATCAATATCATACCGTCCGTCATCCGGATGTCCGATAATATCCACATAAGGATTTTTCATCACATTCAGGTATGCCTGTGTGTTCTGCTCCCTGGTTCCCGCCTTAATACATGGAATATGAAGGCTTGCGATCACCACATCCAGATCTTTAAGCTCTTTCTGGCTTAAGTCCACTTCACCCTCATAGTTCATGATATTTACCTCTGCTCCCAGAAGAAGCCGGATGCCATACAGATTCCTTGGAACTGTCTTCAGGTTATGGAAATAAAAATTATGGCAGCTTCCAGGCATCTGAGGTGCATGTTCCGTGATCCCCAGAAGTTCAAGCCCCCTGTCAGAGGCTGCTTTGGCCATTTCTCTTAAAGTATTATATGCATGACCGCTTGCCACTGTATGTGTGTGCAGGTCAAGAACGATCTTATAACTCATCTTCTGTTCTTCCTTTCCTGTTTTTTATCCGATTATACTCTCAGAAAAGACTTTCATGCAAGCCCCTGCCCGGATTTTAATATTTGCTTTTTCCTCTCTGATTAGGTATACTAGAAAGTATATCTTACAATAAAAAGGAGCGTTACACATGAATCGTTTTTTCAACATGGATAACAAATTTTTCGTGTTCATGGGACGGGTTGCAGATCTTATTCTCCTGAATATCCTCTGTATCCTGTGCTGTATCCCTGTCGTCACAGCCGGAGCTTCCATCACCTCCCTATACTACGTGACACTTAAGATGGCGCGGGATGAGGAATCCTACATTATCCGCAGCTTTTTCCACTCATTCAGGCAGAATATCAAGCAGTCCCTTATCATCAACATCATCATGCTTCTCACAGCAGCAGTCCTGGGATTTGACCTTTCCATTGCCAGGAACGGAAGCGGCGTAATGTACAAAGTAATGTTTACATTGTTTATTGCATTTGCATTTATCTATATACTGATCTTTCTGTATATTTATCCAATTCTTGCCAAATTTTATAACTCTGTCAAGAATACCTTTGTAAATGCATTCCTTATGGCCATACGCCATCTTCCGTGGACATTTGCCATGATCGGTATTACTGTGGCTCCGGTACTGATTCTTTTTATTCCCATGGTACAGCTTCAGTCCATACTGCTGATGCTCTATGTTCTCATGGGATTTTCAACGGTGGCCTACTTTAAGTCCAAGATTTTTGTAAAGATCTTTGACAACTACATACCGGAGGAGAAGGATGAGCACTCAAACGATCTTCCTTCAACAGAAAGCGAGACCTGATCATGTTGCGATGGAATGACAAACCGTATCATTCTCTTGATCATATGCTGCGCGAACAGTTCGGTGAGAAGGTTTACCGCGTGGCATTAAACGGTGGCATGTCCTGCCCCAACCGGGACGGGAAGCTCGGCACCCGGGGATGTATCTTCTGCAGTCAGGGGGGAAGTGGTGATTTTGCTGCAAGTGCCGCCCTGTCTGTCACAGAACAGATCGATACCCAGATCCGCAGCCTTTCCCGGAAAAGGCCCATCCACAAATACATTGCCTATTTCCAGGCTTACACCAACACCTACGCCCCTGTGGAATATCTCCGGAAGATTTTTACAGAAGCCCTCTCCCACCCGGACATTGTGGCTCTGTCCATAGGAACAAGACCTGACTGCCTCGGAAATGATATCATGGAGCTTCTCTGTTCCCTTAACCGGACCAAACCGGTGTGGGTGGAGCTGGGACTTCAGACCATACATCAGGATACCGCAGCTTATATACGGCGTGGATATGAGCTTTCCTGCTTTGAGGATGCTCTTGCCAGGCTCCGCTCCGGAAATATCGATGTGATCGTCCACACGATCCTCGGACTTCCGGGTGAGGACAGAAACCGTATCCTTGAAACTATTGATTATCTCAACAGGCAGGATATTCAGGGTATCAAGCTGCAGCTTCTCCATGTACTTCGCGGAACAGACCTTGCGGCTGATTATGAGAGAGGACTTTTTTCCACCCTTGACAGGGATGAGTATATTGATCTGGTCATGGACTGTCTGGAACACCTAAGGCCGGACATCGTGATCCACCGCGTCACAGGGGACGGGCCCAAAGACCAGCTTATTGCTCCATTATGGGCCTCACGGAAACGGGAAGTTTTGAACCTTCTCCACCACCGCATGAAAGAAGCAGACAGCTTTCAGGGAAAGCAGTACCAGAAACTGTAAGACCGGCATAAAGGAGGATTCTCTATGGCATCACCTTTTACAACCTATAAGCTTATTATTTTATATATGCTTCAGAACTCTGAGGCTGACCTGACCAATTCCCAGATCACGGATTTTATCCTTGACAGGAAATACACCAATTATTTTCATCTTCAGCAGGCGATCTCAGAGCTTGTGGAAGCGGATCTGCTGGAAATGAGCACCCATTCCAACCGTTCCTACTACCGGATCACAGCAGAAGGCAGGAATACTCTGCAGTACTTTTCCAAAGAGCTTTCATCCGATATCAAAAATGAGGTAAATGAATATCTCAACACCCTGCACTGCAAGGTGGAAGAACAGCTACTCACTCCTGCTGACTATTATACCTCCAGTGAGGGCAGCTACATGGTTCGCTGCCGTATCATAGAGAACAATGTCAGTATGCTGGATCTGAACCTCAAAATGCCCAATCTTGCCGCTGCGAAATCCGTCTGCGAAAGCTGGTCCCATAAATACCAGAACGTCTACAACAAAATAATGGAGGAGCTTCTTTAAAAAAGAGCTCCTCCTTTTTTTATTTTTGCCGTATTTTCTTCATATGTTCTTTCAGAGTCTTCTCGTATCCCATGTCACTGAGCTCATAGAATTTTTCTCCCAGGATTTCTGTGGGAAGATACTGCTGTTCCACATAATGATTGGGATAATCGTGAGCATATTTGTATCCGATGCCATGACCCAGTTTCTCATGTCCACCGTAATGGGCATCCTGAAGATGAGGTGGCACTGTGGTCTTCCTGCTCTTCACACTGTCCATAGCTGCAAAAATCGCATTTACTGCCGCATTGCTCTTGGGTGCACAGGCCATATATGTGGCTGCCTGTGAAAGGATGATCTGGGATTCCGGCATGCCCACCCGTTCCACAGCCTGGGCTGCCGCTGCCGCCACACAGATGGCCTGGGGATCTGCATTACCGATATCCTCGGAAGCCAGGATCATGATCCTTCTTGCAATAAACTTCACATCCTCCCCTGCGTAGAGCATTTTTGCCAGATAATACACTGCTGCATCCGGATCAGATCCACGCATGCTCTTGATAAATGCCGAAATAATGTCGTAATGGTTATCTCCGTTCTTATCGTATCGCACCACCCGCTTCTGGATACACTCGGAAGCCACTTCAAGGGTTATATGGATCTTTCCGTCCTCTGCCCTGGGTGTAGTAAGGATTCCCAGTTCTACAGCGTTTAAGGCGCTTCTGGCGTCTCCTCCTGCCATATCCGCAAGAAACTCCAGGGCATCCTCATCTATCACAGCCTGGTAACTTCCCATTCCACGCTCCGGATCATTCACCGCACGCAGGATCAGCTCCCGGATCTCCGGGATCTCCAGCGCCTTCAATTCAAAGACGATCGATCTGGAAAGAAGGGCTCCGTTCACTTCAAAATAAGGATTCTCTGTGGTAGCACCGATGAGAATGACCGTTCCGTCTTCCACAAAGGGAAGAAGATAATCCTGCTGTCCCTTGTTAAACCTGTGGATCTCATCGATAAAAAGAATGGTCTTCCTCCCGTACATGCCCAGGTCATCCTGCGCCTGCTTCACCACCGCCTCCATATCCTTTTTGCCAGCCACGGTGGCATTGATCTGGGTAAAACTGGCACTTGTGGTGTTGGCGATCACTTTGGCCAGTGTAGTCTTGCCTGTTCCCGGAGGTCCGTAAAAAATTACAGATGTCAGCTTATCCGCCTTGATTGCGCGATAAAGCAGCTTATCTTTCCCCACAATATGCTGCTGTCCTACCACCTCATCCAGGGTTCTCGGCCTGAGTCTGGAGGCAAGCGGGGACTCATGATCCAGTGTTTTTGATTTGGCATATTCAAATAAATCCATGTGGTTCTCTCCTGAATTTCATAAAAATACTGTATTACTCTTCTGTCCATGATATCCGATTCCTCTGGAAATTTCAACGTTCTTTTTGGGGACAAAGCCAGTGACACATCCCTCTTCAGTCTGTGATAAGCTTATCTGCAGTGACAAATTCATATCCTTCTTTTTTCAGAAAATCCACTGCCATGAGAGCTGCGCTCACAGAACTTTCATATCCGTCATGCATCAGGATCACTGCTCCGTCATGGGCCTGGTTCCGGATGATTCCCATAACTGAATCCACATTCTCAGACTTCCAGTCCAGAGTGTCAATGTCCCAGAAAACCGGCAGCATGGACACACAAAGCTCCAGGTTCTTCGGCCATGCCCCATAGGGCGGTCTCAGATACATGGGATATTCCCCTGTGACCTCATAGATGATATTATTGGTCTTTAACACTTCCCGGCAGGCATTTTCCCTGGAAAGCCTGTCAAGCTGAACATGGTTGTATGTATGGTTTCCGATCAGATGGCCTTCTTCTTTCATCCTTCGCACCAGCTCTTCATTTCCCTCTATATTTTTTCCCATAAGGAAAAAAGTGGCATGAACCTCCCTTTCTTTTAACCCGTCCAGAAGTCCGGGTGTATACCTGGCATTTGGCCCGTCATCAAAGGTGAGGGCAATCCTGGGTTTTTCCTTATACTGCTCCTTTACAAGACGGAGCATTCCTTCTCCTGCCATGATATATGCAGCTTTTATGTACAGCGGCTCCTGATCCGTTCTGCCATGGATTCCCGGGCACAGACATACAGCCAGAATAAGGACACAGGCTGTCACCATATATTTCTTTTTCATTCAATTTCCCCACAGTCAGGCTTCTGCCCTGTACTCTTTCCACAATATATGAAAAAATCCACAGGAAAAGACGCTTCCTGTGGATTTTGGATCTGTAATATTTCTTATATGAACTTTATTTTTTCAGGGATTCCAGTGCGTTTACGATCTCCTCCACGCATCGGTCATAGCCAAGTGTTCCGTTGTTCAGACAGAGATCATAATTTTTCATGTCTTTCCATTCTGTTCCTGTAAAACGTCTGGTAAATTCAATCTTACGCTTGTCATCCTTTGTCATAAAACGTTCGATCTCCCTGGTGTTTCCGCTCATCTTGGTGCTTGCTTCGCGGATACGGAAATCCCAGTCACCGTACACAAATACCTTCAGTACGTTGGAATATTCTTTCAGCACCACATTGGCGCATCTTCCGATGATGACGCAGGACTCTGTCTCTGCCAGATGGCGGATGATCTTTGCCTGATAGTTAAACAGATTTTCATCTGATGTAAAATCCCTGCTCTGAGGCGGGAGAAGCTCTCCTGAGTACACAGATGTTTTTCCAAAAAGCTTCGGCTTTGCACTTACATGTTCATCTACTCTTCCGAAAAGCACCTGGTTGATACCGCTCTCCTCAGATGCCATACGGATAATGTCCTTGTCATAATAAGCGATTCCCAGTTTCTTTGAAAGCATTTCTCCGATGGTACGTCCGCCACTTCCATACTCTCTTGCAATGGTGATCACGAAATTATCCATGTCTCTCCCCCTATTCTCCAAGATATGCCTTCTGTACAGCTTCGTTGTGCAGAAGATCCTGTGCCTTTCCTTCCATGGTGATGCTTCCTGTTTCCAGAACATAGGCTCTGTCTGCAATGGAAAGTGCCTTCTTTGCATTCTGCTCAACAAGAAGTACCGTAGTACCGCTCTCACTTACTTCCTTGATGATATCAAAGATCTCATTTACAAAGATCGGGGAAAGTCCCATGGATGGTTCATCCATAAGAATGATACGGGGCCTGCTCATCAGCGCACGACCCATTGCAAGCATCTGCTGCTCACCACCGGAAAGTGTACCTGCACGCTGTCCCTTACGTTCCTCAAGACGGGGGAACCTTTTATATACGTTCTTAAGGCTCTCCTGGATCTCATTCTTGTCTTTTCTGGTATATGCTCCAAGAAGAAGATTTTCGTATACAGACATATCCGCAAAAACACGACGTCCCTCCGGAACATGGGCCATACCCATCTCCACGATCTTGTGGGCCGGTGTCTTTGTGAGATCTTTGCCTTCAAATTTAATACTACCGGATTTTGCGGAAAGAATTCCGGTAAGTGTCTGCAGGGTAGTTGTCTTGCCTGCACCGTTGGCACCAATAAGGGCGATTACCTCTCCCTGATCAACATGAAAAGAAATCCCTTTAAGTGCCTGAATCACTCCATAATAAACATGGAGGTCATTTACTTCCAGCATTGCCATGATCCGATTCCTCCTATTCTCCCAGATATGCGGTGATAACTGTAGGATCTTTAAGTACCGCTGCTGTTTCGCCCTGTATCAGTACCTGTCCGAAATTCAGGACAGTAAGCTGCTCGCAGATACCGCCTACCAGCTTCATATCATGCTCGATAAGGAGTGTGGTCATTCCAAAATGCTCCTGCACAAAACGAATGGTATCCATCAGCTCCTGTGTCTCATTGGGGTTCATACCTGCCGCAGGCTCATCCAGAAGGAGAAGCTTGGGATCTGTTGCCAGTGCTCTGGCAATCTCCAGTTTACGCTGTTTACCATAGGGCAGGTTTCCTGCCAGGTAAGCAGCCTCTCTGTCAAGGTCAAATACCTTCAGGATCTCCATGGCACGCTCGTTCATCTCTTTTTCTACCTTATAGTATTTCGGCAGTCTTAAGATTCCTGTCAGTGTGGAGTAGGAATGATGATTGTGAAGACCAACCTTTACATTGTCAAGCACAGTCATCTCCTTGAAAAGACGGATATTCTGGAAAGTTCTGGCAATACCTGCCTTGTTGATCTCGATGGTGCTTTTTCCTGTGATATCCACTCCGTCAAGTTTTATGATTCCCTCAGTAGGCTTATATACGCCTGTGAGAAGGTTGAATACCGTTGTTTTTCCGGCTCCGTTTGGGCCGATAAGACCATAAAGCTGGCCTTTTTCGATTGATAAGTTAAAGCCGTCAACTGCACGAAGACCGCCAAACTGGATTGACAGATGATTTACTTCCAGCATTGCCATATCAAGCCGCCTCCTTCTTTGTTTTTCCGCCTCTGATCTTTTCCATCATGCGTGCTCTCCAGTTTCTTGCTGCCGGTGCCCAGTTAAAGAGCATCATTGCGATCAGCACGATAGCGTAGATCAGCATACGGTAGTTGGCGAATCCACGGAGAAGCTCCGGCAGTGCGTAGAGAATGATGGTAGCGATAATGGAACCTCTGATATTACCGATACCGCCAAGCACTACGTATACAAGGATCAGGATGGACATATTGTAGTCAAATACCGATACCTTGAGAAGTGAAAGGTTGTGTGAATAGAGTACACCTGCCACACCTGCCATTGCTGCGGAAACTGTGAAGGCAAGAAGCTTGTATTTTGTGATGTTGATACCTACGGATTCTGCCGCGATACGGTTATCCCTTGTTGCTGTGATGGCACGTCCGCTTCTGGAATTTACCAGATTCTGCACAATAAACAGAGTAAGGAGAAGAAGCAGGATTCCAATGAGGAAAAACCAGTTCTTGATATCTTTGTAAAGAGCACCGGTTCCTGAAATACCAAGTGCACCCTTTAAGATCTGCTTGCCTCCTGTATCCAGGTTCAGGCCTGCCGCGCTGGTAGCCACATGAAGTCCCCTGTCATCATATCCCACATAGAGCACGTTGATCAGGTTCTTGATGATCTCACCAAATGCCAGGGTAACAATGGCAAGGTAGTCACCGCGAAGCCTCAGTACCGGGATGCCGATGATCACACCAAATACTGCTGCTACCGCCGCACCAACAAGAAGCGCAAGGATAAATCGTGGTACAGAGGGTATGCTGTCTGCTGTTACCTGTGAAAACAGGGCACTGGAAAATGCGCCCACACACATAAATCCGGCGTGTCCAAGGCTCAGCTCTCCTGAAAAACCTACTACCAGGTTCAGGGAAACTGCCGCAATGGTATACACACATAAGGGAACCAGAAGTCCCATGAGAAGTCTGGACAGATTTCCTGTGGAGGAAAGTGCCTGGACGATCACAAAAAGGACAATAACGATTCCATAATTGATCAGGTTGTTTCTGGTTGTTTTGTTTGTTATTTTCTTCATATCGGCCACCTTACACTTTCTCCTGGATGTTCTTTCCGAACAGTCCGGTAGGTTTTACAAGAAGCACGACGATCAGAACCGCAAATACAATGGCATCCGCTACCTGGGAGGAAATATATGCCTTTCCGAATATCTCAAGGATTCCAAGAAGGATACCTCCTACCATGGCTCCAGGAATGGAACCGATACCGCCAAATACTGCCGCTACAAATGCCTTGATACCAGGCATGGCTCCTGTATATGGAGTAAGTGTAGGATAAGTCTGGCAGAGAAGAAGACCTGCAATAGCCGCAAGACCGGAACCAATGGCAAATGTCAGGGAAATGGTTGCATTTACATTGACACCCATTAACTGTGCCGCATCGCGGTCCTCGGAAACTGCCTGCATGGCACGTCCCGGCTTGGTCTTTTTTACAAAGAGGGAAAGTCCCACCATGATCACGATACATGCAAGGATAGTGACTATGGTTATTCCCTTGATGATAAGGCGTCCGTCAAACAGGCTGACTGACGGTACATTGATAACAGTTACAAAACTCTTGGCATCTGCGCCAAAGATCAGCAGTGCCAGGTTCTGGAGCAGATAGCTGACACCGATGGCAGTGATCAGGACTGCCAGGTTGGATGAAGCTTTTCTGAGCGGACTGTATGCCACTTTCTCAATGACAACACCCAGGACAGTACACACAACTACGGAAATGGCCACTGCAAGGACAGGTGACATTCCTCCTCTGGTAATACAGGTAAGGATGATATAGGCACCTACCATGATAACATCACCGTGTGCAAAGTTCAGCATCTTGGCAATACCGTAAACCATAGTGTATCCAAGTGCAATGATCGCATAGATACTGCCAAGACTGATGCCGTCTTTTAAATAAGATATAAAACTCATAATGCACCTCTTTAAATTTGTTTATATGAGAAAAAGGACGGTTCCCACTTAAGGCAACCGTCCCCGACCCCTAACGTTAACAGAAATTACTTATTTCATCTCTACATAAGCACCGTCTTTGATCTCGAATGCTTTCGGCTCTTTGTCACATTCGCCGTCCTCTGTCCATTTTGCTTTACCTGTAAGGCCGTCAAGCTCAATGTTCAGCATGGATGCGGACATTGCCGCACTGATATCCTCATTGGACATATCCGGTGTGATCTGTGCGTCTTCTGCTGCAAGCTGCATAGCATAGATTACATCATATGTATCGGCAGCGAACTGGTTCGGTGTCTCGCCGTTGTGTGCATCTCCATATGCCTTAACAAATGCCTGGCTCTTCTCATCCTCAGATGTAGCGGAGAATGGTGTCAGAAGCATAACGCCCTCTGCAAGGGATGTATCAAAGTTCTCTACACCAAGGATTCCGTCCATACCGTCTACACCGAAGAATTTGATATCTGTCATTCCTGCCTCAGATGCCTGCTGAAGGATCAGAGCGTTGTCTGAGTAGTAGTTCGGAAGGAAAAGAAGCTCTGCGCCGCTGTCCTTGATCTTGGAAAGCTGTACAGAATAGTCTGTGTTGCTGTCTGTTGTATATTTCTGATCCTCAACAACCTCAAGTCCGTACTCTTTTGCTGCCTCAATAAAGGAGTCGTGAATACCGGAGTTGTAATCTGCTGCGGAATCATAAAGAACAGCTACCTTGGTAGCCAGCTTGTGCTCGGAAATAAACTGTGCGGATTTGCTTCCCTGTGCTGGGTCTGTGAAGCACATACGGAACTCATTGTCACCGGATGTGATACAGTCAACTGCTGTACCGGACGGTGTAAAGAGGAATGTGCTCTCTGCAGCCTCTGCTCCTACTGCAATACAGGAACCGGATGTAACAGTTCCGCAGAGCATCTGCATACCCTTGTCAAGAAGGTCATTGTATGCGTTGACAGCCTTCTCAGGATCTCCCTGATCATCACCTGCGTCAAGAACCTCAACCTTGTATCCGTTGAATCCACCGTTCTCGTTGATCTCATCTACTGCGATCTTGGCTGCATTGTATACGTTTGTACCGTACTGAGCGTAATCACCTGTCATAGGTCCGATCACACCGATCTTAAATGTCTCATCATCTGCTGCAAAAACAGATATCGGCATAGCCATTGTAGCTGTCATGGCTGCTGCTGATACTACGCCAATTACTTTCTTCCAATTTCTCATAATTATTCTCCTCCTACACTTTAATTCGTTACTACTCTTCAACGATAAAATCAGTTAAATTATAGCATTGCATATTTTCTAATGCAAGGCATATTTGATAAATCCATCGTTTTTCGTCCGATTGCACAACGCGGACAATTGTCCGTGTTCAGTTTGCATCAGTTTTAATTGTCTTACAGACAGAAAAAGCCCAGGGAAACTTCCCTGGACTCCATTGTCTTTTCTTACTTCGATTATGCGATTGCTTTCTTAGCGATCTCAGCAAGTGCTGTGAAGCCTGCTGCATCGTTAACTGCCATCTCTGCAAGCATCTTTCTGTTGATGTCGATATTTGCAACTTTAAGGCCGTGCATCATCTTGCTGTAGGAAAGTCCGTTCATTCTTGCTGCTGCGTTGATACGAGCGATCCAGAGCTGTCTGAACTGACGTTTCTTCTGCTTTCTTCCTGCATAGGAGCTTGTAAGAGCTCTCATTACAGACTGTTTAGCAACTCTATACTGTTTGGAACGGGCTCCTCTGTAACCCTTTGCCAGTTTTAATGTACGGTTATGTCTTTTCTTTGCGTTTAATCCGCCTTTAATTCTTGCCATTTCTTAATTCTCCTCCTGTTCGTCTCTCTATCTTATAAATATGGTAATGCTTTCTTCATGCTCTTAACATTAGTAGAATCAACAACAGTAGATTTTCTCAGATTTCTCTTTCTCTTCTGAGATTTCTTTGTAAGGATATGGCTCTTGTAGGCTTTATTTCTTACTAATTTTCCTGTACCTGTTTTCTTAAAGCGCTTTGCTGCTGCTCTGCAAGTTTTAATTTTTGGCATTATTATTTCCTCCTTGATCTTGGTACTTCTATTTTTATATAACATCCCATTTCTGTCGGCTTGGCCGTGAAGACTGAGATATTCTACCGTTTCTCTGTCAGAAACATTGTCATGCTTCTTCCTTCTACCTTCGGAGCCTTCTCTACAGTCGCTACATCTGACAGAAGGTCTGCAAAATCGTCAAGTACATGTCTGCTGCTTGACATATGTGCCATCTCTCTTCCGCGGAAACGAAGTGTAACCTTAACTCTGTCACCCTTGGAAAGGAACTTTCTGGCTGCATTCACCTTTGTCTTCAGGTCATTCGTATCAATGTTTGGAGAGAGACGTACTTCTTTGACATCGATGGTTTTCTGTTTTTTTCTGGCCTCTTTTTCTTTTCTTGCAAGCTCGTAACGGTATTTACCGTAATCAATGATCTTACATACCGGTGGTTTCGCCTGTGGTGCGATCTTAACCAGGTCAAGTCCTGCCTCCTGAGCCTTCGCCATTGCTTCTCTGGCGGACACGATTCCGAGCTGTGCTCCGTCCGGACCAATCAAACGTACCTCTTTGTCTCTGATCTGTTCGTTAATCATTAAACCGCTAATTGTTGTACACCTCCATGAACATGATAGATTAATTTTTTCTTTTTCAACACTGTGCAACCTTGTGCCACACAAAAAAAGCGCAGACAGATGTCCACACTTCCATAATTACACCTGCGGCATATAGTGTCTCCCGCAGCACTGTGCAATATAAACCTGAGCCGCATCCTGTGCGCTGAGGTGAGAGTGAACTCTGCTTTCTTTTCGTTACGTACTTAGAGAATATAACATGCCGCATGATATTTGTCAACTGTTTTTTTATTTTAGTCAGGTGAATTTCGCAGATTTTATTATACCATCGATCACGTTGCAGAATATGTGTGCTTTTTTTACAGCTTCTATTCTTTTTATGCCTCCCTCTGCTGTTCCATCATATGTTTATTGTAGCAGACAGGCTCTTTCACAACCTATTTCTCAAGCCAGCAATTTTCGTAATTTCCGAATTTTATTTCCCCCGGGAGCAGATCTTTGCATACTTCCTCCACAGATGCCACATAATATTCTGCCCTGCACCCTGTTTTTTCTGAAATCTGCGCAAACGTCTCATCAATCCTTTCTGAAACAATTTTACAGTTTTTTTGTGAAATTCCGGAAAGGACTACCAGATACTGTCCGTAATTATATTTTGTGTAAAAATCTCCTTTGCGCAGTGTATCATGAATAGCTTTCCTGTACTGCCGTGATATCCCGCACTCCTTTTCTCCAAGAATTTTTCCGTGACGGTCCTTCAGGGTACACAGTATGATAAACACCTGGATTCCGTTTCTTTCCATCATTCTTCCTACTATATTGTAGATATCAACAAAGCTTGGAAATGAACAGTAATATGCTCCCTGGATCTCATCTTTCTCCTTAAGCCTCTGCCTGATGTCCTCAAGAGCACTTTCTGAATGTGAAAGCTTCTGCCCCATAAGCTCAAAGCGTTTCAGCATTTCTGCTGATGGCTTCAACCCCAGCTCCTCAAAATACATTTTGGATGTTTTTTCATAGATCTCCGTAGCCTCCTTATATTTTCCCATTGCAATCAGGCTGTCGATCCTGTATAGCTGCCACTCTCCAAAAGGATATATTTCTTCTGCCTGGCACGCCAGATTCCGGATCTTCTCATATTCTCCCTCCTGCCTGAAAATTTCCATCAGGTTTTTTAAACATCCAAAATACAGCTCCTGATAACGGATATTCTGTACCGCAGCCCAGTCCTCCCCGGAAAGCTCGGGAAGAAATTCTCCTGTATAAAGACTGCACGCTTTTAAATAAATTTCCTTCTGTTCTTCCGGATCGTCGGTTTTCTCAGCCATTTCAACAACACGTTCAAAGTTCAGGCAATCTGTTTCCAGAGGAATGTCATCCTCTGCCCAGTAACACATTCCTCCCGAAACAACAATATAGGAACTTTCCGGAAGTCCTCCTCGGCAAAGCTGTTTTCTGAGACGAAATATGGTATTGTTCAGACTTCCGTTTTTGTTTTCCACCTGGTCTCTTCCATAGAGGCTGTCGATAAGAGACTGTTTTGATACACCTTCCTTTCCTCCAAGGCAGACCAGTTCCATAAGCTGAACTGTCTTTGCTGCAATATTCCTGTCCAGAATAATATCTTTTTTTCCATATTTCAGGGAAAACCTGCCTAGCATTTTTACTTTTAATATCTTTTTTTCTTCCATATGTTCTCCTGTTCTGTAATGTAACACAAGCCGGTATCCTGCCCTGAAGGCTTTTTATGTCATTGGAACATTACGGAGTAATCTTCTATGATATAAAAGCACCTGCCCGCAGGCAGGTGCTTTCGACGGACTCCATATCCGTTATACTGTTCTTATTTCTTATAACTCAAAACCTACAGAGCTCAGATTACTTCCGGCTTCAGATGATGCTGTTACATCACTGGTCTGGGTTCCCGCTTCTGTGTCCTCAATATGGACTACACTCTGGGTCTGTACTTCCGGATCGATCTGAACGGTCTTGAACTCCATCTGAATATTAACTGAGCCTTTCTCCGGATCAAGCTTCTGCCCGTCAGCTACAAAATATACATTATAAAATGTATACTGAGCCTGATCATCTGTGCCTAACTTAGCTGCTGATGCTGCCTTGGCTGCCTCATATTCAGGAGTACCTTCCTGAAGTTTCTCAGCTTTCATCTCTGTATTCTGGGAAAATTTCGCTGCCTCAGTTGCCCTGGCTGTGATCTTGACCTCTGCATCCTCATATACAAAATCTGTCTTGTATTCTTCAGGCTGCTCCGGTGTCACCGTTACCTCTGCTCCGGTGATATCCTCCGGCTGTGCTGCCTCTGCTGTCGGTGTCGGAGTTGCCTCCGGCTGGTCTGTGGTATCCTGTACAGGATCTTCCGGTGTCACAACCACATCTGTGGGGTCTTCCTCCTGTGCCGGGGTAACTGTCGGTTCCTCTGCAACAGGATCCTCTGCTGCGGGCTCCTCTGTTGACGGTTCCGTAGCTGTGCTGTCATCCGCTGCCGGTTCCGTAACTGTGCTGTCATCTGCTGCCGGTTCCGTAACTGTGGCATCATCTGCCGGCTGTTCCGCTGATGGTTCCGCAACTGTAGCATCATCCGCTGCCGGCTCTGCTGTGGAATCCTCTGCCGGCATTTCCGCTTCCACTGCCGGCTCTGCCACTGTCTCATCAGCAACCGGCTGTTCTTCTGTGCTCTCTGCCTCCACAGCTACACCCGTATCCTCAATAACATCCTCGGACTGAACTGCCACCTGGCTGTTATCCTCCACTGCGGTTCCCGGAACGTCTTCTGCTGCCACCGTCGGCTGAACCTGAAGTAACAGTACTGCCGCTGCCGCTACTGCTGAAAATTTCTTAAAATAACTCTTCTTCATCATATTCCATGCACCTCCGATATTCCGCCTGCCTGAAAAAACACCAGACCTTTTTGATATGCTCCTGATACTTCTGTATGTATTCTGTTGGTTATACTGCCCTGATTATACCAGTATGGCTATTTCGCCAGCTCTTTCGTCTCATACTGCCGCTTAAATTTCCATACTTTTCCATGAGTAAAAAATCAGCTTCCGGTAATACTAATGCTGTATGATAAAATACCGGTCAAACCATGTATTTTATCTGCTGCTTTCATTATAGGATGCAGGGGAGAAAATGTCAAAAGGCATTTTCCCTTATAGCATCATTATACCAATTTAAGGAGGAATTGCAATGACTATTCTCAAATGTTCCGCAACAAACTGTTTTTACAACAAAGATATGCTCTGTTCCAAGGGAGCTATCAACGTTACCGGTCAGGACGCAAGACAGGCAGATGAGACCAGTTGCGAAAGTTTTCGCGCACAGAACAGTTCAGCGTCAAACAGCGCAGACTCCGGATGTGGATGTAAAACCATCAACATCGACTGCAAGGCAAACAACTGTACCTACAACCAGCACTGTAAATGTACCGCCGCCGCCATTAATGTAGGCGGCTCCAATGCCCGCTCCTGCGAGGAAACAAAATGTGATACTTTCTGCTGTAACTGCTGATAGGATCCGGACAGCTTTTCCGCACAAATATCATAAAACAGTACAGAGCAGTTTACTGTGAAATCAAAAAGGCCATATACCTGCTGTGAAGTATATGGCCTTTGTTGATGTTCTGATTTCTTATCTGTTTCTCAGGAAATCCGGGATCTGGATATCCTTCTTCTGAACTGTACTGGATGGTGCCTTTGTACCAAACGGTGTGGAGTTCATGTTCGGAAGATTAAAGCTGGGCATGTTCATATTGATGCTGTTGCTGCTTGGTGCGGAAGCTGTTCTCTTTGCGCCAAAAGCTGCATTGGAAGTTCTGCCGCCAAACGGGCTCTGTAAGTTATTGTCTGTAAGACCTGTTGCGATAACTGTGATTCTTGCATAGTCTGCTACAGAATCATCATACATTGCACCAAAGATGATGTTTGCATCTTCACCTGTAAGCTCCTGTACATAGCTTGCTGCATCGTTTGCATCCATAAGAGAGATATCACCGGAAATATTAATGATAACATGGGTAGCTCCCTTGATCGTTGTCTCAAGCAGCGGAGAAGATACAGCCTGCTGTACTGCCTCCATAGCCTTGTCATCGCCTCTTGCCTCACCGATTCCGATGTGTGCGATACCTTTATCTGTCATGACTGTCTGTACATCTGCAAAGTCAAGATTGATCAGTGCCGGCAGGTTGATCAGGTCTGTGATACCCTGTACTGCCTGCTGGAGAACCTCATCTGCCTTGCGCAGTGCCTCCGGCATGGTTGTTCTTCTGTCAACGATCTCAAGTAATTTATCATTTGGGATAACAATTAAGGTATCCACTGCTTTCTTCAGATTCTCAATACCTGCAAGTGCATTGTTCATACGGGTCTTTGCTTCAAAACGGAAAGGCTTGGTAACAACACCGACTGTCAGGATACCCATCTCTTTCGCTGCAGCAGCGATAACAGGAGCAGCACCTGTACCGGTTCCGCCACCCATACCGCAGGTAACAAAAACCATGTCTGCACCTTCGATGATCTTCTTGACTTCCTCAATGCTCTCCTCAGCCGCCTTCTGTCCAACCTCTGGCTGTGCACCGGCGCCAAGACCCTTAGTAATTTTCTCACCAATCTGAAGTACAGTCGGAGCTTTACACAGAGTTAAAGCCTGTTTATCAGTATTAACACCTACAAACTCAACTCCGCCAATGGCCTCTTCCACCATCCTGTTTACTGCGTTATTACCTGCGCCGCCTACTCCAATTACAATAATCTTCGCAGAAGACTCAGCCTCATTTGTCATTATCTCTAACAATGTACTTCCTCCTTTATTTCTATACCTGATATCCGATTCAGTGTAATAATTATTCCAAGCTACATATACACATAGTTATATCATATATTTTTTTTTGTAATTAATCAACCACTAATTTTGTTTTTTTATACTTTTTTCACGAAATTCGTCAGTGTGCTGATATGTCGGAAATATCCGGCAAAATCACCAGTTACCTTCTTCTTCGTCATAATATGAGGAGTCGTAGGAGTCACTGTAATCGCTGCTATCCTCATAATTTCCATCGTTATCATAGGTATCCTGGCTGGCTTCCTCATCATATGAGCCGGTGTCAGAACTGCTGTCCTGTGCATTGTCAGATGTGCTGCTTACATCCTCCTGACTGCTGTCCGTACCGCTGTCCTCATTACCGGAACTGCTTTCCACAGTGCTGTTGACGCCGGAACTGTCTGTACTGTCCGTGGAATCTCCATCTGTACTTCCTTCTTCTGTACTTCCTTCTTCTGTATCGGTGCTGTCCAATGTCTGTGAGTCACTGGAACCTACGTAATTACCATCCCTGTCATACTCACCCACACCGTCATAGCTTCCATCCTCACGGTAGCCACCCTTCCAGTCACCGTTCTGGTCCAGGGATTCCTCTGTGGGAGCGGAACCTACATAATTACCGTTCGCATCATATTCTCCGGCACCTGTGTAGTCACCTTCCTCATCATAGCCGCCTGCCCATTTTTCCCGGGCATTCTCAAGATCTGTCAGCGGCTTCGGGCCTACATGATTACCGTCCGCATCATATTCGCCATCTCCTGTGTACTCGCCGGATTCATCGTAGCCGCCCTTCCAGTCTGTAGTGGTCTTCGTACTTTCATCCTGTTCCTGTTCAAGAGTGATGGTCTTGGAATTATCATCTACATTCTCTGCGTGGAGGATTCCCTTTTTGCCGGATATCAGAGGCAGGATTGCCAATATCCTGGTCATCTTTTCCTCCAGATATTCATCTTTGCCAAGATTCACTGTGATATCCCCATATAAAAGGCTGATCTCACCGTTATCAAACTGGATATGATCCGGAATCGTCTCATTTTTTTGAAAAATAGTTGCCAGAGCAACGGCTGTGTTGAGAACTGTGTCATCCTTAATAGGCAGTTTCTCATCCTGGATCACATGGCTTACCTGGATTCCGTCAAAAAAGGGAACATCTTTCTCCCTCACTTTGGAACCCTCTATAAAAGTACCATTCCTGTCAAAATAGATATAGCTGTCCAGATAGGGAATACATCCTACTGCCTGCTTCTCCCGCACGCTGACACAGATAGTCTTCCGGTTCAGCCTGGTGACTGTGTATCCCTCTATAAAAGGAATATTCTGTATATCCTTCTTTGTACAGAAAACAGGTGCCAGCACAGAATTTGACGAAAAAGCTCCTTTGAGAACCATCTCTTTGACTTCCTCTTCTGTATAGTGGCTGCTGCCCATCACCTGTACATCTTTTACCTGGTAATAGGTAAAAAAGAAGATTGCCCCTGCCAGCAGTATCACTGCCAGTGCTCCTGTAATCTTTACTTTTAATCCTCTGTTATTTCCTGACTGATCATTTTTCATATATTGCTGTTCCTGTGTCCTTTATGACTGCTACACCAAGCAGGCTTAGATCTTCGCAGATATGCTCATATCCTCTTTCTATGAAATGGCAGCCCCGAAGCCTGGTAGTTCCCTCTGCTGCCAGTGCCGCGATCATCAGGGCAGCCCCTCCACGGAGCTCACATACATGTATCTCTGTCCCATAAAGAGGATATCCTCCGCAGATCACGGCTTCTTTCCCCTTGATCCCGATATGTGCTCCCATCCTGTTCATTTCATAAGCTGCCTTAAAGCGATCCTCAAAAATCTGTTCCCTGATCATGCTCCTCCCTGGCACAGTAGCAAGTGCTGCCATAGCCGGAGACTGAAGATCTGTGGGGAAGCCGGGATAAACTTCTGTCTCAAGAAGCTCCACCGGTAAACCTGCCGTTTTTCCGTTGACTATTAGTTTACCACTGTTCCCTTTATATTGTCCACCCATTTTGCTGTATACTTCCAGGAAAGCATCCATTTCTCCCCAGGGTGGATTTTCTATAATGATCTCTCCCCTTGTGGCTGCCGTGGCAAAAATATATGTTCCTGTCACAATGCGGTCCGGAGGGATTTCCATAACTGCTCCTCCAAGCTCCGGCACACCGCAGATACGGATTTTTTCACCCCGCTGTTCTATCTCTGCGCCCATTTTTTTCAGGAAACAGCACAGCCATCCAATCTCCGGTTCTGTGGCACAGTTATGAAGGAATGTTTCGCCATCTGCCAGGACCGCCGCCAGGATTCCCTGCTGGGTAGCTCCCACGCTCCTTTTTTCAAAAAACACCTGATTTCCCTTAAGCTTCCCACAGATTCCTTCTATATATCTCCCGTTTTCCACAATTTCTGCGCCCAGGGCTTTCAGAACATGAAAATGCATATCCACCGGCCTTTTTCCGATCACGCAGCCTCCGGGGTACCCGATCCTTCCACGCCCGCCTCTTCCCAGCAATGCACCCAGAAGAATAACGGAAGAACGCATTCTTCCGGAAAAACAGGCAGGAATTTCCCACTGATCTGCTTTTTCACAATCCAGGTAAAGATCATGCCCTTCCCACCATGTCCTGGCACCCAGACATCCCAGGATCTTTTCCATGCAAAATACATCTGTGATCCTGGGACATCCCTTCAGCACACTGATCCCATGATGAAGAAGTGCGGCCGCCATAATAGGCAGTGCCGCATTTTTGGAACCCTGTATTCTTATACTTCCCCTTAAAGGGACACCTCCGGTAATACTGATCTCATCCAAGCCTTTTTCTCCTACAGGGTCTCTTTGTTTTATCCTATGCAGATCCTCTTCTGTTGTGACTGCTGACACTTAAGGCAAGGCCCATCTCCCCCAGAAGAAACATAACAGATGTACCGCCGTAGCTTACAAAAGGAAGTGTAATGCCTGTATTCGGAATGGTGTTGGTCACAACCGCAATATTCAGTATCACCTGGATCGCCAGATGTGCCATAATGCCGGAACATATAAGAGTACCCTGCAGATCCCTGCAGTGAAGTGCCAGAACACACAGCCGCCACAAAAGCAGTATAAACAGAAAGATCAGAAATCCGGCCCCGAAAATCCCCTGTTCCTCGCAGATCACAGAAAAGATCATATCGTTCTGGGCTTCGGGCACAAATCCCAGCTTCTGGATACTTTTTCCGAAACCTTTCCCAAAGATCCCGCCGCTTCCTATGGCATAAAGCCCCTGAATAGTCTGGAACCCTTTTTCATATTTCTCAGGCTCCCTCCAAATGGCAAGCCGCTCCAGCCGGTAGCTTTCTGCTGCCAGAAAAACAGCCACCAGTCCCACACCTGCCACACCCAGTCCTGCAAAAGGAAGATATCTGGGATTTGACACAAAGATAAGAACACAGCCAATTCCCAGAATAATGATCGCTGTACTTAAGTTGTTTGAGCCCACAAGTGCCACTACAGGGAAAAGTGTTGCCATGATCTTTATCATGAAGCCAGGACTGAACGTACTTTTTTTCGTGCGGTCGATCTCCCATGCGAGAAACAGGATCACTGCAAGCTTGGAAAACTCTGAAGGCTGGAATGACAGCGGCCCAAGATTCAGCCATCTTCTGGAACCGTTGATCTCCTGCCCCACAAACAGTACCGCTGTAGACAGCACCATGGAAAGAAGGTACCCCCAGGGTGCCAGTTTCACAAGTATCCTGTACTCCATTCCTGCCACAATATACATAACAAGCAGCCCCAGTGCCGTGGCAAAGAGCTGCTTCTTAAAATAATAGGCAGAGTCACCGAAGCGCACTCTGCCATTATATTCACTTGCTGACAGCAGCATCACAAGGCCAAAGGCTGCAAGCCCCAGTACAAGACTTAAAAGGATCACATCTGTTCCCGAAACCCTGGTCCCTTCCTTTTTCATCCTGCGCCTCCGAAACGCTGCTTTGTATGATTATATGCAGGATCTCTCCTGTTATGTATGCTGCATGTTAAAGAGCCTTTACATACTCCTTGAACATATCGCCTCTCTGCTCATAGTTATCAAACTGTCCCCAGCTTGCACATGCAGGCGAGAGAAGAACTGCATCTCCGGGCTGTGCCTTGTCCGCACACACCTGAACTGCCTCTTTCAGATCCTCGCAGAGAATGATATCTGTAAAACCAAGACCCTCTGCCGCTGCTTTGATCTTCTCTTTTGTCTGTCCGATAAGAACAAGGTAACGTACCTTGCCATCAAAAGACCGGATCCATTCATCATAGCTGGATTCCTTGTCATATCCACCGCCAATAAGAAGTGTGGGACGGTTCATTGCCTGAATACCCTTGATAGCTGCATCCGGATTGGTTCCCTTGGAGTCATTGTAGTAAGCCACACCATTCTTTTCTGTGACATACTCGATCCTGTGAGGAACTGCAGTAAACTCACAGACACTCTTATGGATACTCTCCACCGGAACACCGGCATAATATGCCATAGCAGCCGCTGCCATTACGTTCTCATGGTTGTGACGGCCAAGGATCTTAAGTTCGCCTGTCTTTACAATGGGGATCTCTTTATCCTCTGTTCTCAGTATGATCTGGTCTCCGTCCAGACAGATACCCTGATCAAGCCTGCGAAGGCTGGAAAAATATACAACCTTCGGAACAATATTTTCGCCAAATTTACGAAGCACTTCATCCTCATAATTCAGTACACATACATCCTCAGGCCCCTGATTCTTTGTGATCAGCTCCTTCACACGGATATATTCTTCCATTGTGTGATGTCTGTTGAGATGATCCTCTGTGATATTCAGGATCGCACTTACCTTCGGTCTGAATTCATCGATAGTCTCAAGCTGGAAACTGCTGATCTCAGCAACTGTAATGGAATTTTCCTTCATTTCCAGAGACTTGGATGTATAAGCAGTTCCGATATTTCCCACAACAAATACAGATTCACAGGCATCACCCATGATCTTGCCAAGAAGAGCAGTTGTTGTTGTCTTGCCGTTGGTTCCTGTGATAGCAAGAACTTCTCCCTTGCCTGTACGGTATGCAAGTTCAACCTCACTCCATACAGGAAGCTTCTTCTCATAAAACCTCTTCACAACAGGAAGATCTGTCGGGACACCAGGGCTCAATACAACAAGATCAAGGCTGTCCAAAACTGTCTCCGGAAGTTCTCCTGCAAAGATCTCCAGATCATATCCACCCTTTGTCCGTGCTTTCACGGAAGCTTTGTCAAGATCCTGGTTTCCGTCATAGATAACAGGCAGTGCCCCAACAGCTCCAAGAAGATCTGCTGCGCCGATACCGCTTTTTCCGGCTCCGAATACCAGAACCTTTTTATCTTTTAAATCCATTTTATGTTCCTCCTTATAATGCCATAAGGGCGATCAGGCACATAATGGCAGTTACAACAGAGAACACTGCAACCACACGTGTCTCAGACCATCCGCAAAGCTCAAAATGATGATGGATCGGTGCCATCTTGAAGATCCTCTTTCCATGGGTAGCTTTGAAATAAGTTACCTGCATCATAACGGAAAGTACCTCCACAAGATAGATCAGTCCGATCAGCAGGATAAAAAGCGGCATCTGCATAACATATGCAGCTCCTGCAACAAATCCACCCAGCGCCAGGGATCCGGTATCTCCCATAAATACCTTGGCAGGATATACGTTAAACAGAAGGAATCCCATAAGGCTTCCAACCACCGCACAGGTAACAGGCTCAATCCCACTCTCCATACCAACAGATACCACAGTAAAGAATACTGCCACAATGAGAGTTACGCTGGATGCCAGTCCGTCCAGTCCGTCTGTAAAATTCACTCCGTTTACAGTTCCGATCACTGCGAAGAACAGAACAGGAACGGCCAGCCAGCCGATGTTCAGATAATGTCCGCTCCAGAACGGAATCTTCATGGTCAGTGATACGTTGGAAAAGTTCACAAGATAAAACGCAAATACCGCAGTTACAACTACCTGCAGAAGGAATTTCTGCCAGGGCAGCAGTCCGTCAGATCTCTTAAGTACTACCTTAAGATAGTCATCCAGAAAACCGATGATTCCAAATCCCAGTGTCAGAAACAGCACCGGAATGATCATCGGATAATCCTTGATATAAAACAGGGAGGTCACAGTTGTTGCAATCAGGAAGATCACACCGCCCATGGTAGGTGTACCTGCCTTCTTCAGATGAGACTGAACTCCCAGCTCTCTCTCTGTCTGTCCCATCTTAAGCTTCCTAAGAAAAGGAATGACAACCGGTCCTAATACAAGGCTGATCGCAAAAGAGATCAGCACAGGGATCACAATATGAAACTCCATCCTCACACCTCTTATTTCTTTCGTTTTTTTATACTTCTTCAACAGTATAATTCTTTTCCGCCTATTAATCAACCCTGTTCTGCTTCCTTTTCCTCCTCCGTTTTCTCCGTCTTTTCTATTCCAAGATAAGGCAGCACATTGGAAAAAATATCACGGATCACAGGTGCTGCAATAGTTCCTCCATAATAGATCCCCTGCGGGTCGTGGATAATGCAAAGTCCCAGGACTTTCGGGTCATCTGCCGGCGCAAAGCCCAGAAAAGAAGATATATACCGGTTGGCACTTCTCGGAAGCGTCTGGGATGTAGCTGTTTTTCCACCTATCTGATATCCGGGGATACCTGCATTTTTTCCGGAGCCTTCGGACACTACTTTTTCCAGAATGGAACGCACCACTGCGGAAGTCTCTTCCGAAAGGATCCCTGTCTCCTCCGGATATGACAGCTCTGTAACCTTTTCCCCGTCTGCTTCCTCCACTGCCACTCCGAAATGCGGCGTGATCCTCCGCCCGCCATTGATCAGTGAACTGACTGTTGTGGCAAGCTGAACAGGTGTGATCTGAAAGGACTGGCCAAAAGCTACAGTTGCAAGCTCCACCTCTCCCATATTTTTCTGCTGGTGCATGATGGTTCCCGCTTCTCCCGGAAGGTCTATCCCTGTTTTTTTCAAAAGGCCAAACTGTGTAAAATATTTATAATACCGCTCCACCCCCAGGCGTAATCCCACCTCGATAAATACCGGGTTACAGGAATTTTCCGCTCCCTGGACAAAGTCCTGTGCCCCATGTCCGGTACGTCTTGCACAGTGTATACGCCGATCTTCCACCACCTTATAACCAGGACAGTAAAAGCGGTCACTGACTGATACCACGCCTGCCTCAAGTCCCGCTGCCATGGTAATGATCTTAAATGTGGAACCAGGTTCATATGTATCATTGAGACACGGATTTCTCCACATCTGATTGAGAAGCTCCTGCTTTTTATCCACAGCAGCAGCTTCTTTTTCCCTTGTTTCTGCTGTTTTTTCTTCCTGGCCCGAAACCAGGGTAAAAGGATCATTAAGGTTAAACTCCGGCACATTGACACAGGCGTATATCTCTCCGTTCTGCGGATTCATAAGAAGAATGGAAACACGGTCTGCCTGTTTTTCCTTCATGACTTTTTCCGCTGCCTGCTGGACATACTCCTGTATGCTGATATCAAGGCTGGTACGGAGATTTTTCCCGGGAGCAGGCTCTTCCCTGGATTCACTGATGCCGTTAAGTTCAATCCCTCTGGCATCTGTAACTGTCAGGATCTTTCCTGCTGTTCCGGAAAGTACCTCATCATATTTTACCTCAAGCCCTATGATCCCCTGATTATCCCCTCCTGTAAACCCCAGCACCCTGGAAGCAAGGTTTCTGTATGGATAATAACGTTTGTAGTCCTCATCCACCTTTACTCCTGCAAGGCTGCAGTCCCGGATCTCATCTCCCACTGATTTGTCCACATTTGTTTTGATCCTTTCAATAGAAGAGACCTTTTCCACCCGTTTTCTCACAGTGGCTTCGTCCATACCAAGTTTCTCCGAGAGAACACCGATCACCTTTTCCGGGTTTTCAAGCTGGCTGTGGATCACAGATATGGTACATACAGTCCTGTTATCTGCCAGAATCTTTCCTTTTGCATCCAGGATCTTTCCTCTGGCCGCCTTGATCTTACGTTCACGTTCATGAAGATCCTGGGCTTTTTCTGAATAATATTCTCCCTGATAGCCCATAAGATACACCAGCCGTGCCATCAGTCCAAAAAGAAGTACTGTACATATAAGAAAAACCACCCATATTTTTTTCCGGTGGAACGTCAGACTTTTTTTCATATAAAAACCCCGCAGAGATAGTCATTTTTAATATATGACAGATCCCTGCAGGGCTATTCTCACTGTTTATTCCAGACCGGCTTCTTCGTTGGTCAGGCCTTCACTTTCCATGTCATTGTATTCTTCGTCTTCCTCAGATGTATCTTCCTCCGGCGGGCTTGGTGCGTCCTCATTGGAAACCGCTTCCTGCTGACCTCCGGTAGCGGCAGTTCCTGTTGTACCGCTGATATCATTAAAGATGTCCCACAGCTCTGTCTGCGGAATGCTTCCATCCTCAGATTCATCAGGCTGGATATTCATGTATGGAAGGGCCTCTGAAAGGATTCCCTGTGCAATATACTGTGCATAAGTACTGCTTGCCTGATCCTCCACATTAGGCTCGTCCACTACAACATAGATCACAAGCTGCGGATCCGATACCGGAGCGAAACCGATAAAGGAAACCAGATATTTGCCGTTTCCTCGCGGAAACTTCTCCGCTGTTCCTGTTTTACCACCGGAGCTGTATCCTTCAACCTTGGATGTACGGCTGGTACCTTCCTGTACGCTGGCCTGCATATAGGAGCGGATATCTGCGGAAATAGACTCGGAGATAGTCTGTTTCATCAATGTGGGATTAATGGTTTTCACAATTCCACCGCTGCTGTCCTTGATCTTTCTCACAAGATGGGGCTGATAATAATTACCTCCATTGATCACCGCGCACATGGCATTGATCTCCTGGACCATTGTACAGGTAAATCCCTGGCCGAAAGCAGAACAGGCAAGTTCTGTCTCTCCCATGGATTCCTCTGTATGGATAATACCTGTGCCTTCGTTCGGAAGATCGATACCTGTCCTGGAACCAAAGTTAAAAAGGCTCTGGGATTTAATAAAGGATTCGGCTCCCATTTTGGCTGCGATCTGCATCATACCATCATTACAGGAATTGGCTATAACCTCTGAAAGTGTTTCTGTTCCATGGGCATCCGGCCATACCGCACATTTAATAAATGTGGTGGAGCCTTCTGCTCCAAAGGACTGTCCTCCGTCACATACAAAAGTGTCGGAAGTACTGATGGAACCCTTTTCCAGAGCAGATGCCATAACTATAGGCTTCACAACAGATCCGGGCTCATATGCATCTGTAACACAGAAGTTACTCCACATACCGTTTAAGGCATCTACCGTTTCCTCATCATTCATTGCCTTGATCTCAGCTTCAGAGTAGATACCGGAAAGATCTCTGGGATCATTCAGATCATATCTGTCTCCGCCATCCATGGCAAGGATCTCTCCTGTATTGGGATCCTCAATGATCACACCGATATTCTTCGCGCCTACCTTCTGTTTAAAGGTATCCACATATTTCTCAACTATCTGCTGGATTCCCAGATCCAGCGTACTCTCAATGCTGTTTCCGTCCATCGCCGGGATGATCGTCTGTTCCACATCAGAATCATTGTTAAAATATCCGTATCTTCGGCCATCCACACCTGTAAGTGTACTGTTATAGTATCCTTCCAGTCCTGCATCAGCCACATCCCTGGAGAGTGTAAATCCCACCGTATCACAGGCAACCTCATTAAAGGGATAAGATCTCACATAATCTTCCTCAAACCACACACCTGTGATATTGCTTCTCTCCTCAAGCTGCGCCTTGGTAAGTCCGCTGTCCTCTCCCGGATCCTCGTACTCCTCAAAGGCTTTTTTCTTATCTACGGAAAGCTCTGTTTCAATGATCTGGTACTGGCTTTCCCTGGTATCATCATCTGTAAGGAGCTTACGGATCCTGTCTTCATCCTCACCAAGGACCTCCACAAGCGCCCTCACTGTAGGTTCCACATGATCAGTTGTGTCCTCCTCATCTCCGTTGACTTCCTTACAGTCCAGAATAACCTTGTAAACCTTGTTGCTGGTTGCCAGTACGTTGCCGTTGCGGTCATAGATATCCCCACGCTTGGCAGGGAGAGTCTTGTTCTGATACTGCTGCTGTGCCTGGCTTAACACAAGCTTCTTGTATTTCTTGCCGCTGGTGGCATTGATATACGTAATTCTTGCCACCAAACCGACTAAAGCCAGCAACACTATCGAAAACAGTATTGCCAGCTTCTTCTTCATGTGTTTGTTTATTTTTTTTACGGGCCTGCGCCTTCCTCTGTTCAATCGCTCACCTACTTTGACTCTGGTAAATCCTGATACTGCCTTACATAGCTGTTTCCGTCTGTTGTGTAGGTCTCCACCTGATCATCAGACGGATACTTCATCCCTAATTCTCCCATGGCTTTCTTCTTGATCTGGGCAATATCCACATTGGAAGTTACCTTGCTGTAATAAGCATCGTTATCTTCCTTAAGCTGTGCCAGTTCTGATTCCAGACTTGCAACATGCTTCATGCTGGATGTGATCTGTGATTTTACCTGGAGAAAATTAATACAGGTAAAAAGCACAGCCACGGACACTGCAGTAAGGAATACTACAAAGCCCTTATTCATAGCCATAGCCTTTTCTCTGTTTTTCTGCGCCTGTCTGCTGACTGCCTGTTTCGTCGCTGACACAGGCACTGCTGACTTCTTCTGTTCCTGAAGCTGCTGCCTGCGCCTTTCCTGTACCTGAGGCGGGTATTTTCTTTCAGGAACCTCCTGAAGCCTTCTCACGGTATTTCCCTGAATATAAGCTTCTCTGCTGTTCCTGACGGCATTTGGATTTCTTCTGGCTGTAGTCCCTCTTACTGTCTTCGCCATTTCTATTCCTTCCATATACAACCGCTATCCCGGCCATTATTTGTCACTGCCCTGTGACAGCAACTATTCCTCGATCCATCTGTAAAGCGGACACTTACCTTCCACTCTGCAACATGCTTGCGAACGCTCCTGCTTCGCAAGCTGTCCCACCACCCGGAGTGCGTGGGAAATCGCTTATCTGCGTTCAAAAATCCTCAGCTTCGCACTCTTGGAACGCGGATTCTCTTCCATCTCTTCCTTGCTTGGAAGAACAGGTTTCCTTGTGATCACCCTGCCCTTGGACTTCTTTCCGCATACGCAGACCGGAAAATCCGGCGGGCATGTACATGGGTTCTCATTCTTCCTGAAAATAGTCTTAACGATCCTGTCCTCCAGAGAATGGAAGGTGATAATACAGATCCTTCCTCCGTCATCCAGAAGATCGATCATCCCATCCAGGGAATCCCTGAGTACATCGAGCTCACGGTTCAGCTCAATGCGGATCGCCTGAAAAGTACGCTTGGCAGGATGGCCTCCTGTCGCCTGTATTTTCATGGGAATAGCTCCGCGGATGATCTCCGTCAGCTCTCCTGTTGTCTTAATAGGTGACTGCGCCCTGGCAGCCACAATATGTTTTGCAATGTTCTTTGCGAACTTATCTTCACCGTAATCACGGATAATACGATAGAGCTCTCTCTCCTCATAGCCATTTACAATATCTCCGGCTGTCCGGTCCTGCCTTCTGTCCATTCGCATGTCCAGCGGTGCATCAAACCGATAGGAAAATCCTCTTTCCTCGTTATCCAGTTGATATGACGACACTCCCAAGTCAAGCAGGATCCCGTCCACTTTATAAATGCCACGGGATCTCAGCTCATCAGCCATGTAACAATAATTGCTGCGAATGATTGTCACCTGATTAAAGGCTGACAGCCGTTCACTCGCAGCAATTATCGCATCCTGGTCTTGATCTATGCCAATAAATCTCCCCTTGGCAGAAAGTTTCCTACACACCTCTGTGGCGTGTCCCGCTCCTCCTAAAGTGCCATCCACATAGATTCCATCCGGCTTTACCCTTAAGCCTTCAATGGTCTCATTCAGTAATACAGATTTGTGTTTGAATTCCATCTCCGTCTCCTGTTGGATTTACTTTCGCAGTGCTCAAATCATGATTCCCATGTCCTGCATACTCTCTGCAATACTGTCCATGTCATCATAATTGCAATTCTCGCTCCATTTCTCCTTGCTCCAGACCTCAATGCGGTTCAGATTACCTGTAAGCACAACATCCTTCTCCAGACCAGCGAATTCGCGCAGCGTCTGCGGCACTAAAATTCTCCCCTGCTTGTCCAGTTCGCACATCGTAGCTCCAGCTACAAAGAATCGTGAGAACGTCCTTGCGTTTTTATTTGTAAGTGGTAATGCTCTGAGTTTCTTCTCAAAGGCTTCCCATTCATCCATGGGATAAATAGACAGGCAACCATCAAGGCCCTTGGTCAGTACGAACTCTTCCCCTAAGAGTTCCCTGAACCTGGAAGGGATGATCAGGCGCCCCTTCGCGTCGATCGTATGATTGTACTCGCCCATGAACATGAAACTCACCTACTCTCATGAAACACGATTCTCCCCTTCGTGTTTCCGGGTGCAAATGGTTCGTTCTGCCACTCATCCTCCATTCGCTACCACTATTCACCACTTTCTACCACTTATATGGTTATTCTAAACTATTTAGTAAAAAAAAACAAGTGGGTATCAGAGTTTTTTTTAGAAAGGGGGTAATTTCCTTCCATAATAAAAAATACCTCCGGAAGGCATTTTTTCCTCCCGGAAGTATTGTGGTTTTATGTGGTATTTTACTGCTTTTCACGCTTGAGGATCCTGGTCTCAAGAGGCTTCAGAGTCTCTTCTTCACTGCCATACAGAACTTTCCAGTCTGATGAAACAGGTACTGCTGTTTCATGTCTGCCAAAGTTCTGAATAAAAAGATACTGCATGGTTTCGTTTTCCCTGACTGTCACGGAAACCCCTTCCGGAACATAGGAAAGTACTGATCTTACCCCTGCCTCCTTCACTGCACGGCCATAAAAATCCCGGTAAAAGTCAAGCTCCATGTCTGCACACACATAGTAAACGTGGCCTTTTCCAAAAGCCTTATGGGTAAGGGCCCCATATCCCTGATAAAAATCCGATCCATAACGCATAAGGATCTCCGCATCGGAAACTCTTACAAGATCACACAGATTTTTACAGGTATATTCTTCTGTAATGCCCAGGTGATTTCCGGTTTCCGGGATCACATGGTTCTCTTCCCAGTCAAAAAGCGCATCCATCTCTTCGCTTCTTACTCCTGCTGCGTCCATGAGACCATAGGGAGTTCCTCCAAGGACACATTTGTCTGTTCCGTCCACGATACCTGACCAGTAGGTAAGTACCACAGTTCCGCCGTTTTCCGCAAACTGACGGATTTTTTTCTCATAACCGTCCTTAAACATATATGCCATGGGAACTGCCAGCACCTTGTAGTCATCAAGCTCATGTTCCATAGAAAGGATATCAACATTAAGCCCCTGTTCCCGAAGTGCCTGGTAATGTTTCAGTACACATTCCTGATAATGCATGTCCTCATTTCTTACACACCATGCATCCTGTAATGCCCAGTTGTTTTCCCTGTCGTAGAGGACTGCCACCTCGGAATGCATCTGGCTTCCCACAGTTTCCCGGATCTGTTCCAGTGCTGCTCCTACTTCTGTGACCTCCTTAAACACCCTGGTATCACATCCGCCATAATGATCGATCACTGCTCCGTGAAATTTCTCGGAAGCTCCACGGCTCTGACGCATCTGGAAATATAGCACGCTGTCTGAGCCCTGTGCAACTGCCTGAAGCGAAGATGCCAGATGCATTCCCGGTTTTTTCAGCTTGTTTACAGGTTTCCAGCTTGTAGCTGAAGGGCAGGACTCCATAAGAAGGAATGGTTCTTTTTTGATGCTCCGCATAAGGTCATGCTGCATACCGCAGTCCACTGCTGTTGCCCATTCTTCCTTTTTGTGCCAGCCCGGATAGTTATCCCAGGAAACAATATCCAGCACATCCTTAAATTTCTTATAATCCAGTCCATCGTAGTCATACATAAGATTGGCAGTTACAGGGAGATCCGAACCACCGTCACGGATTCCCTCAACCTCTGCTTTCAGGAAATCAACTGTACGGTCTGTGATAAATCGTTTCCAGTCAAGGTTCAGTGCCTGCAGTGCCAGCTCTCCCCTCGGGGACGGACTTTCGATCTGGTCAAAACTGTTATATCTGTGGCTCCAGAATGTAGTACACCAGCAGTCATTAAGATTATCGATGGTGCCGTATTTTTCCTTAAGCCACTCCTGAAATTTTGCCTGGCAGAGAGGGCAGTGACATTCTCCGCCGTACTCATTGGAAATATGCCACAGGATCACGCCCGGATGTTTTCCGAATCGCAGGGACAGCTCTTTGTTGATACTGTGAAGTTTCTCTCTGTAAACAGGAGATGTATAACAGTGATTGTGTCTTGCACCAAAAAGATTTCTTACCCTGTTCCCATCAACTCTTAATACCTCCGGATATTTGTCCGCAAGCCATTTTGGCCTTGCACCGGAAGGAGTTGACAGGATCGTGGAAATCCCCTCTTTGTACAGATTATCGATTACCTGTCCCAGCCAGTCAAAATTGTATTTTCCTTCTTCCGGTTCCAGCATGGACCAGGAAAACATTCCCATGGAAACCGTATTAATATGTGCTTTCTTGAAATATTCAATATCAGTTTTCAGGATATCCGGTCTGTCAAGCCACTGTTCCGGATTATAATCTCCGCCATGTAAAAAATGCCCGTATTTAATCTGTGCCGCCATATCTTCTCCTTCTGAGGCCCGGCATCTCTCCGGGCCGCTCTATATATTTTTCAGTCTCAAAGGCCTTTAAATACAAATGAAAATTCCATCTTTCCTTCTGTATTGAGAAGGTATTCCTGATGTGTACGTGCTCCCCAGCTGTCATCTCCGGCTATTCCCATCTGTGCTTTTGCAGCACGTACAACTGTGTAGTGTACTTCCGGAAGTTCATATGGATGCATGGCATTTTCCAGCTCGTGGGGTGTGTACGGAAGTGCAGAAAACATCATCGGTCCGTTGGCTTTATCCATCTCAAATAACATACCTCTGCCTTTTCTGTCAGTGATCTTTGCCCAACGTACCTCTTCTTTTGCACCACACTCCTGAGGCACCAGGTATTTTGCCATATTGTCAGCTACCAGGTTCTTATAAATACCAAGCTTTGCTCCGTGCTTTCTGTCTGCGTAAGTCTCTGCCGGACCCAGGCCATACCACTCCACATGGTCATAATCTGCGTTGAACTTGAAGATCACACCAAACTCAGGCATATCGCCCAGCTCCTTCACAGGATCATAGGTCAGTGTGGTCTTTACCCTTCCGTCTCCGGATACCTCGTAGGCAAGTCTGCACTGACTTAAAGGCGTTGTCGGCATAAGATATGTAAACGCAACCTCCACACTGTTCTCTTTTACATTGACTTCCGGTTCATTTCCATGAGCATAAATTCCGCTTCGGAAATCCTTATGGTTCAGATACATACTTGCGATCTTCCACTGCCCATAGCGCATTGGCATCAGATTTCCACTGTCGTTGTCAGTAGGTGCACGCCAGAAATTAGGCTTTGGAATGGCTTCGATCATCTCTCTGCCTGCATATTTGTAGGATACAAGTCCTCCATTGAGAACAGAAAACAGCACCTCAAAATGCTCTCCTCTCACACCGATGTTATGAATACTTCTGATCACCCGGATTTTCTCCTGGCAGGTTTTCTCCTCTGATTCCACATTATAAACGTACTGTCCGAAAGCGATCTCATATCCAGCTTCCGCCCACAGGGTATCTTCTCTGAGAACAAAGGAAACTGTCACTGTGTACTCACCAGGGCGTACCTGTCTGCCAACCGGAAGCTGGTAGGTTTTTTCGCTTAAAGGTTCTACAGATGTTTCCAGTACGGCCTTTGTGATCTCTTTTCCATTTTTTGCCAGAGTTACCACGCATTTGAAGGTATCTGTGTTTACAAAAAGATTTTTGTTGATGACCGTGACTTTATCCTCGATTACTCTGGCGGTAATATTCTGATAGTTGAATTTTACCTCCTGCATCTTGGGTGACTCACTGCGGTCGCCGCCATATGCAATACCGTTTCCGCTGAAATTATAGTCTGTAGGGCGCTCTCCGAAATCTCCGCCATATGCCTGGAATTCTTTTCCGTAGCGGTCTTTTTTGTAGATGGACTGGTCAATGTAATCCCAGATAAACCCACCCTGATATTTCGGTTCTGTATCTGTCAGATCTGTATATTTATGCATGGCGCCACAGGAATTTCCCATTGCATGTGTGTACTCACAGCAGATAAAAGGCTTGCTGTCATCTTTTGCAAGAAACTCTTTGATCGCCTCCACAGACGGATACATCTGGCTCTCCATATCACTGGTGTCATTGTATCTTCTGTCATGGCAAAGTCCCTCATAATGCACCAGTCTTGTAGGATCTGTTTCATGGTAAAACCGGGACATCTCAAAGATATCTTTGCCTCCAAAAGATTCATTTCCACAGGACCAGATCAGGATCGCCGGATGGTTCTTGTCTCTCTGGTACATGGAATTCACACGATCCAGCATCATTCCCAGCCATTCCGGTTTGTCATAGGGAACCACATCTGTATAATCCTTTGTAAATTCTGCTTTATCCCAGGAGCCGTGGGATTCCAGATTGTTTTCTGCGATCATATAAAGTCCGTACTCATCACAGAGCCTGTAAATAGGAGATGCATCCGGATAATGGCAGGTACGGATGGCATTGATATTGTTCTTTTTCATTGTGACAATATCCTTTATCAGCTCTTCCTCCGAAACATGTCTTCCTGATATGGAGCTGAACTCATGACGGTTCACACCTTTGAATACAATACGTTTGCCATTCAGTGTCATAATACCGTCTTTCATCTCAAAACGGCGGAAACCGATCTTCTCCGGGATCAGTTCCTGGAGATTTCCCTCTTTATCAAAGATCTCTATCTCCAGATCGTAAAGCCGGGGAGCTTCCGCACTCCACAGTACCGGATCCTGGATCTCCCAGCTAAAGCAGTCCTCCCCCTTCAGTTCCTTCTCATCTTCCAGTACAGTCGCTCCGTCTTTTGTCAGGGTAAATCTGGCAGTTCCCTCTCCCCAGGTCTTAAACCGGATGTCCAGAGGGGCTTTTTTCAGTGTTTCATCCGGGATCGCACGAATCTGCATATCGTATACATGTACATCTGGTACTGTATAAAGATACACATCTCTGTAAAGTCCGGAAAAGCGGTAGAAATCCTGGTCCTCGCACCAACTGCTGGCTGTCCACTTAAACACCTGTACTGCCAGCTTGTTTTCTCCCTCTTTTACATGATCTGTCAGCTCAAATTCAGATGGGGTAAAACTGTCTTCACTGTATCCAACAAAACTTCCATTCATCCACAAAGCCATTCCGCTTTCCGCTCCCTGGAATGAAATAAAAAGTCTTTTTCCCTTCATATTCTCCGGAACCCGGAAATATTTCACATAGCTTCCTACCGGATTGAAATGTTCCGGTATCTCACCTGGACGTATCTCATCATGTCCCTCCCAGGGATACTGGACATTGGCATACTGAGGAGCATCATAGCCTTCCATCTGCATATGGGCCGGAACATAGATATCTTCCCAGTCTTTGCAGGAATACTCTTCATTCTCAAATCCCTTTACTGTGCTTCCATAATTACGGGCATAATGGAATTTCCACAGTCCGTTCAGGCTTTTACGAAAGGATGTCTCTCCATCCTCCTGCTCCAGGGCGTCTCTGTAATACACATGGTCAGAATGTGCATCCATACGTCCGTCCCGGAAATATTCCGGGTTCTTTACCTGTGAATAATCAAACTGCTTCATAAGTCATCCTCCTGTGAATGATATGTTGAATTTTACTTTTATATGGAAAATGCCCTCCTTCTCCGGGAGAGCATTTTCTGCCAGAGGTACCGGCAATTATTTAACTGCACCTGTAATACCCTCTGCAAACTGTTTCTGTAATACAAAGAATACGATCATAGTAGGAATAGAACAGAAAAGTACACCACACATCAGCATACCATAGTCTGTCTTATAGCCTGTGATCAGGTTGGCGATCAACATTGGCATTGTGATGGAATCATTGTCTGTCATGATTACCTTCGGCCACAGATAAGAGTTCCATGCGTTCATGAAGGTGATAACTGCTGCTGCCGCATATGTAGATTTCATGGTCGGAATAAACATCTGGAAAAAGATCCTGATCTCTCCAAGACCGTCAATACGTGCCGCCTCGATAATATCTACCGGGAATGATCTGGCATTCTGACGGAACATCATGATCATAAACGGTGTGGAAATGATCGGAAGGATAAATCCAACTGCTGTATTGAGAAGGTGTGCCTTGGAAAACATCTGGAACAACGGTACCATGGTCGCAACCTGCGGAACCATCATAGCCAGAAGAAGGATGGAAAACAGGAAGTCCTTGCCCTTGTCGTGATATACTTCAAATCCGTATCCTGCAATGGAGCAGATCAGAAGACAGATCACAGTTGTGAGAAGGGCATAGAACAGGGAGTTTCCAAGGGATCTCCACAGTGGCTGCTGAGCAACCAGATTGTTAAAGTTTTCCATAAATGCTCCGCCCGGAAGGAGCTTACCACGTGATACATCTGTTGATGTATTTGTTGCTGCTGCGATCATCCAGTACAGAGGGAATACCGAAATAAATGACACGATGATCAGAAAAATATATGTAGGAATCAATCTTCTCTGGATCGCTGACTTGTTTTTCTTCTCAGTCACGTGTATCACCTACTTTCAAATTGATAAATGCCAGTATAGCTACCATGATAAAGATAATAAAGGACATTGCTGCCGCATATCCGAAGTTAGGTACATTGACAAAACATGTGTTATAAACATAATGTGACATTGTGATGGTTGTATTTGCAGGACCACCCTTGGTCAGGTTCATAGACTCATCAAACAACTGTAATGTACCGTTGATAGACATAATAAATGTCATGATGATGGTTGGTTTAAGAAGCGGGACTGTGATTTTCCAGAAAGTCTTCCAGCCGTTGGCACCATCGATCTTGGCTGCCTCATATACGGAATACTCAATATTCTGAAGGCCTGCAAGATAGAATACCATGTTATAACCTGTCCATCTCCAGATCAGGGCGATGATAATAACAATCTTCGCACTTGTTGCATTTCCCAGGAAGTTATAACCTGTTGAAAGGATGCCAAGCTTGATAAGGATACTGTTTACCAGACCATCTGTAGCGAACATGGAACGGAAGATCAATGAGTATGATACAAGAGATGTTGCACATGGAAGAAATACACATGTACGGAAAAGTCCTTTGAATTTCAGGTCTTTGTTATTCAAAAGCTGCGCAAGCAGAATAGCCAGCACCAGCATGATCGGAACCTGAATGATCAGATACAGAAATGTGTTTCCGATGGACTGCTGGAATACCTTGTCTGCAAGAATACGTTTATAGTTACTGAAGATCGGATCTGCATAACGCATGTTTGCGCCGGCACCTGTCTGCAGGGACAGGAGAAATGCCCGGATCATCGGATAAAAACTCATGATTGCGATCATGATCGTTGCCGGTGCAAGGAAAGTCCAGCCTGCGGCCCTCTGCTTTGCCAGCAATGTCATACCTTTTTTCTTGGAATTCACTGAGAATCCCCCTTTCATTTCATGCTTTTGGCATAAAGTAAGGGACTGCAAGCAGTCCCTTGCTTTCGTTACCTATAATCTGTTAATATTCCCTGATATTCTTATACAGAGGATTACTCTGTCATCTTAAATGCCAGTGTATCCTGAGCCTCCTGAAGTGCAGACTCTTTATCTGTTCCGTTTACAATATTAACAACTGCTGTGTTGATGCACTCTCTTGCCTCATAGTGGTAAGGGGTCTTTGTGAATTCCGGAATCTTGGAAGAGTAATCAACAATTGTGGAGAAGATTGCCTGTTTGTTGAAGAACTCGCTTGGCTCGTTGTAAACATCGGATTCACCAGCCGGCAGGTAGCAAGAAATAGCGCCTGTCTCAGGAAGGATCGCATCGTAGAAGTCTGTGCTTGAACCAAATGTACTTGCAAGGAAGTCCTCAGCAAGCTCTACATTCTTGCAGTTGGATGTGATATACCAGGAAGATCCACCATTGTTTGCATAGTTTGTGGCTGTGTCTACATCATCAACCTTAGGCATATCTGTGATCTGCCACAGTCCCTTCTGATCCTCAGTGGACATCAGTGTAGCTGTGATCCAGTTACCGTTTACGATACCGGCAGCCTCACCGCTTGTGATTGTGGAAATGTACTCATCCCAGTTGTTTACAAGTTTAACTACATCGTTCTTGATAAGGTCTGTGTAAAGATCTACACATTTCTCTGCAACCTCATTTCCTACGATGTAAGCCTCGCCATCCTCATTTACGAAGTTGGCTCCACAGGACTGGATCATCATCATCATGGTATCTCCGCCTGTTGCCTCACTTGTGAGAAGATATTTGCCGGTCTTCTCATGTACGTCTTTACCGATCTCCATGAACTTGGACCATGTGATATCTGTCAGATCATCGATCGTATATCCTGCCTGGTCAAGGATATCTGTACGGTAGCAGGCGATAACAGCACCATTATCAAACGGAACTCCGTAATGCTTGTCACCTAACATGGAGTAGGACTGTTTCAGTTTACCGAAGTCATCCCAGTTGATATCCATATCGCTGAGATCTGTGAATGCATCCGGATAGCTCTTCAGATATTTCTGATAGCTGTTGTCCTGCATAAGGACGATATCCGGTAATGTGCTGTAGTCACCGGCATTAGCTGCTGTTGTAAGCTTGGTCTGGCAGTCATCGGAAGATGTCTCGATGATGTCTACTGAAAATCCGTCGTGATCCTTTGCATACTGGTCTGCTGCAATCTGCATTGACTTAATGTTGAAGTTCTGGTCCCATGCCCATACTGTAAGTTTATTATCGTCGCCTTTATCCTTTGCAGAAACTTCTACAGAAGCCATAGCTCCCATGGAAAGTGTCATAACCCCTGCAAGCATAACTGTGAGTAATTTTTTCTTCATTTTTTGTTCCTCCCTTTATGTTCGTATTTCTTATCCGGATACCTTGTGATTGTTATTATAGCAAAGGCATATATGGTATAGTGTGCAGAACCGTCCAAATAATGTGCAATTTCAACCATTTCATGTGTTTTGCACTATACCAAAGTCAAAAAAAGTTGTTTTTTGTCTATTTTTTATCATTTTTCGTTATTGCACAAAAAAACGCGTCTGTTTTTGGTTATTTTGTACATGGTACTTTCCAAAAACAATCGCGTTTCCCCTGTTTTTTCGTCCTGTTTCGTCCTGTTTTTGCCTGTTTCAGCACGCTTTTCAGATTTTTATGCAAAAAAAACCTTCGACGGATATTTCGTTTTCAGAGTCTGCAGCATAGGGTCTGTCAGATCCAGAAGAAGCTTGATCTTACGTCCGTTTTCCCTGGTGATCATAGTGTAGTAGGGAGTATCCTCTTCATAGGACGTATAGTCATATTTTTTCAGCTTTTCCGTACCTGTGCCTTTTTTGTATTTTGCCACAGAATCATGCCAGTGAGGCGCTGTGACCTCCATCTCATCAAGATCCAGCTCATGGGCAGTTTTGCGGTACTTTTTTCCGTATATCACATCAATAGTCAGGGTTTCTTTGTCCATGGTATATTCATAATCCCTCTGACTGAAAATATCATAAAGGAAATACAGTGCCAACAGAAGAAAACCTGCCAGCATAAATGCCTGGGAGATCATGATTCCCATAAGTATGAATATAACTGCAAAAAACACCATCACTTTTCTCAGAACACCTGACATGGCTTTTTTCTTTCTGGTTACCTGTTCCACGATCCTGTAATCGTACATTCTACCATCCCTCCTCTGTATGTATATCAAAATTAAGAAGCTGACGTTCATAATTTTCCGGGCGTTTCCTCCACTCTGCCGGTGTGGTTCCCGTAACCTGGCGGAAATTCCGGTTAAACGTGGAGTTTGTTGTAAATCCACATTTGTGTGCAATATCCGCAATGGAATCATCTGATTTTTTCAGATGCTCACATGCAGCCTGTATCCGCACTGTATTAATATAGTCCAGGGGACTTGCGTTCATATAGGAGGAAAATACCCTCCGGAAATGTGTCTCACTGATATGGCAGTATCTTGCCAGATCCTCCACCCTGATCTCCTCCATATAATGGGTGGAAATATAGTCCAACGCCCTGGAAACGATTCCTGTGATCTTGCTGCTCTCGTTCCCGTCCAGACGCTCCTCATTATCTCCACAGTTATATCTTGCGATTTCCGCAAGAAGAGCGACCAGGATCCCTCTTGCTTCCTCCTGATAAAATTCATCCATCTGGCGCATGATATCCAGGATTCCCAAAATCTTGGCGGCCATTCCAGGTATCTCCTCCTGTTTCAGAAAAAGTGCCCTGGAATTGACCCTCTGCACTATGCGCTCCAGACGCATGGGATTATCCTGGATATTTTTAAGCACTTCATCCACATCAATGAACAGATATTCCCAGCGGCTGATATTACCAATATCACTTAATGTGGTATGAGGATAATTCTTTGGAATCACTGTAAATTCCCCGCCATGGAAGCGTACCTCTTCCTTCCCAAGTGTTATACTGCCTTCCCCTTCATAGCAGTAACCGATCTCCAGGTAATTATGAAAATGGAGATAGTCCACATCCCTTCCATAATTCTGCACCCACTTCTGTCCCAGAAGAGCCAGAACCGGACTTCCTGCCGGAAGCTTGTAATATCGGAATTCAATTTTGGGTTTTTTCCTTTTTTTGCTCATAAATCTCCTCCTGTAAAAGGAAACGCTGTTTCGCGGCACATTTGTCTGCAAAACAGCGTTCTGGTAACCTGTATCATATCCCGTAATATTTTTCAAGAAGCCAGTCTATCTTTCGGCTCAGCTTCAGGCTGCTTTGTATATCACTCCCGGAGCTTATCTTTCTGTTCAGGATCCTCTGCAGGAACCGTATCACCGCCAGCAGGGATCTCTTCCTGAATTTCTCCGTCATCTGCCTGAGCCGCCGGCATCTTTTCCTCCAAAACTTCCTGTTCTTCAGGCTGTCCGGAATTTCCTTTGGCTTTCTTCGGATCATCTTCCTGTTCCCGTAAAGATTCTCTGCTTTCATCATAAGTTCCGGTAAGCTCTTCCAGAATCGCATCAACAGCTCTGGAATCTGCATCCTCTTCTTTCTTCCGGTTTTCCTCTGCCTCATAATCACGTTCCCTTCTGCGTCTGCGGGCTGCGTCACGCTTTCTCGCCATGATACGCTTCACTACCACAACGACAAAACAGACCACAAACAATACTGCTGATATGATCTGAGAAACTGCTATATGGGTTCCCGGAAATACCACCTTATCTGTACGCATCCATTCAATAAAGAATCTGCCCAGTCCGTAGCCTGCCAGATAGCGCAGAAATATCTCACCCTGAAATTTCTTTTTCCTGAGCCATACCAGCAACAGTATAAACAGAAACAGGCACCAGAGGCTCTCATAAAGAAATGCAGGCTGAACCTGGATATAGGAAACACCATCAATATTCTGAAGGCTGTCCCTCATTCCGGATGTAACCTCTCCTGCACGTACCGCAGTAAGCGGAAGCTGCATGGAAAGCACATTATCTGTGTATTCTCCAAAGGATTCCCTGCTGAAAAAGTTTCCCCACCTTCCTATTATCTGTCCAATGAGAACTCCCATACAGGAAATATCTGCCATCTGCCAGAAAGAAAGTTTCCGGATCAGACAGTACACAGCCGCTCCCAGCACACCACCAAGAAGACCGCCGTAAAAGATCATGCCTCCGGCTCTGGTATTGAATATCTGCATATAGTCATTTTTGTAAAGGCTCCACGAAAAAGCCACATAAGAAAGCCGTGCTCCGATCACTCCTGTGATCAGGGACACAATGGCCAGATCCAGATATCTGTCCGGATTTTCATGATTCCTTTTCGCCTCAAGTACCACAAAGGAAATTCCCAGCATCATTCCCAATGCTACCAGGATCCCGTATATGGTTATTTCAAACCCGAATATGCTGAAAGATTCCGGCACATAGTCAAGAATCAGATTCAGTCCGGGAAAGCGAATCGACATATCCATAAAAGCACCTGATTACACGTTAAATCGGAATAAAATCACATCTCCATCCTTAACAATGTAGTCTTTTCCTTCCATTCGTACAAGACCCTTCTCTCTTGCGCCTGCATAAGAACCACAGTCAAGAAGATCCTGATAGTTTACAACCTCTGCCTTAATAAATCCACGCTCAAAATCTGTGTGGATCTTACCTGCTGCCTGGGGAGCCTTGGTACCAATCTTGATAGTCCATGCTCTTGTCTCATCCTCACCTGCTGTAAGGAAGCTCATAAGTCCCAGAAGATGATAGCTTGCGCGCACCAGCTTCTCAAGTCCGGACTCCTCAAGTCCCAGATCATCCAGGAACATCTTCTTCTCATCATCATCAAGCTCTGATATCTCTTCCTCGATCTGCGCACAGATAACAAATACCTCACTGTTCTGCTGTGCGGCATACTCACGTACTGCCTTGACATGATCATTATCTGCACCGTCATCGGCAATATCATCCTCAGCAACATTGGCTGCGTAGATCACCGGTTTTGCTGTAAGAAGATTATAGGTTCCAAGCCATGCCTCTTCATCCTCATTCTCTGTCTCCAGTGTGATGGCAAGCTTGCCGTCCTCAAGGTGTTTCTTAACCCTCTCAAGGAAAGCAAGCTCCTTGGCTGCTTCCTTGTCCATACGTGCAGTCTTGGTAACTTTGGCGATTCTTCTCTCAAGAATCTCAAGATCTGAAAATACAAGTTCCAGATTGATAGTCTCAATATCACGGAGCGGATCAATGCTTCCGTCAACATGTACAACATTGGAGTCTTCAAAACAGCGGACAACATGAACGATAGCATCTACCTCACGGATGTTGGCAAGAAACTGGTTTCCAAGTCCCTCTCCCTTGGATGCGCCCTTTACAAGTCCTGCGATATCTACAAACTCGATCACTGCCGGTGTCACCTTTTTGGATTTGTAAAAATTTCCCAGAAGACGGAGTCTCTCATCCGGCACTGTTACGATTCCCACATTGGGGTCGATGGTACAGAAAGGATAGTTTGCGGATTCTGCTCCGGCCTTTGTCAGTGAATTAAACAATGTACTTTTTCCAACATTTGGAAGTCCTACGATTCCAAGTTTCATTTTTTTCTATATCTCCTTTAAATGTATTGATTTTACGGTGTTTTCGGGCACTTATGCCAGTAAAACAGGATAACCTGTGTGCTATTTACGCTTTTTCATATTACCACAGGCTGACTGAATTCGCAAGCATGGTGCTCTGTCAGTCTCTGGACATGATCATCATAAGCTGCCCGGACTGATATATGACCTCTGCTGTCTCTTCCTGGATCTCGTTGCTCACAGTAAGCCCGCTGTCCTCCACCTTAAGATGATACCCTTCAAGCGGATACTTAAAGCCTCTCAGTGTCATTCCTGTCACATCTCCTCCGACAGAAAAGAATGATACATATCTGCCAAACTGTTCCTCTCTTCTGAGGATCGTTCCACTTGGGATCAGTGTGATATAGTTGCAGTTATCTACAATCGATACCTTCACTCCCAGCTTTTTCCCCAGGGACATCAGTCCCATATTGGCCATAACATGATCCAGCCTTGTTCCCGTTGCGCCCAGGATCAGGATCTCCTTTGCGCCTCTCTTCACTGCCTGGTTCATGGCAGACTGGGTATCTGAGTCATCCTTCTCCGGCTTCAGGCGAAGAATCTCCACACCCTTCACTGTGTCCATATACGCCTGTCCCTCACTGGAAAGGCTGTCAAAATCCCCAACCACAAGATCCGGCACAAATTCCGGATTCCTCATGAACCATTCCATTCCTTTATCTGCGGCAATCAGTATAATGTTTTTTCTGCCACATTTATTTTCAATCTTTTTTAAAAAACCGAGGGCAAAACCATCCTGGATATTGCCCCCGCTCACAATTATCGTATCAATCATATTTCAGTCCAGCTCTTTTTGGATACTGTGAATTTTTTTTGTGATGTGTTTTACGTTGTATGCGATATCTCCGTTAAATACCCAGGAACCGGCAACCATAAGATTGGCACCTGCGCGCATAACCGTTTCCAGAGTATCATCATTGATTCCTCCGTCTACCTGAATATCCACATCAAGTTCTTCCTCATCAATAAGATCCCTCAGTTCGCGGATCTTCTCTGTACATTCATCCATGTACTTCTGTCCGCCAAATCCAGGTTGTACAGTCATCACCAGAACCATATCCACATCCTCCAGAAGATGGCTGATGTCATTTACCGGTGTGTTCGGTTTAATAGAGACTGCAGCCTTCACTCCTGCTGCACGGATCTGTTCCAGAGTACGCTCCAGATCTTCACATGCCTCAGCATGTACAGTAATAGAATCCGCACCACACTCAACAAAATCGCGGATATACCGCTCCGGTTCTGTCACCATCAGATGTACATCAAAAAACAGACTGGATTCTTTTCTTATGGATCTTATCACCGGCATTCCAAATGATATGCTTGGCACAAAGTCACCATCCATAACATCAATATGCAGATATCGTATTCCTTCCTTTTCCAGGATTTTAATCTGTTCACCCAGTCGGTTAAAATCTGCTGATAAAATCGACGGGCACAATCGGTATTCCATGAATTCAGTATCTCCTTTTCTCTTTTAATTCCTCATGCAGTGCAAGATAATCCTCATATCTCAGCCTGCTGATCTCATTGTTCTCAAGAGCCGTCTTTACAGCACAGCCCGGCTCATGTATATGCCGGCATCCCTGAAAACGGCACTGATCCTCATACCTGCGGAACTCCGGGAAATAATCCTTAAGTTCCTGTTCCTCCATATTCTCAATATACAGGGAGGAAAATCCGGGAGTATCCACCAGAAATGTATCCTGCGCTATAGGCACGATCTGTGCATGGCGGGTGGTATGCTTGCCACGCTTCAGTTTTCTGCTGATCTCTCCTGTTTCCATTTCTATTTCTTCCTGCAGGGAGTTTGTGATGGATGACTTGCCTACACCTGACGGACCTGCCACCACTGTGGTCTTGCCCTTAAGTATTCTGTGGATTTCCTCAAGTCCCTCCCCTTCCAGTGCACTGGAAAGTATCACCTGATATCCGCAGCTCTCATATGTGCTGCACAGAAATTCCAGTTCCTTCTCATCTGCCAGATCCTTTTTGTTAAAGCAGATCACTGCCGGAACTTCCTCCCTCTCCATCATAATAAGGAAACGGTCCAGAAGCATGAAATTCGGCTTCGGGTTCTCCATTGCAAAGATCACCAGTGCCTGATCCACATTGGCGACAGCCGGACGGATCAGGGAATTCTTTCTTTCCCTGATCGCCGTTACACTTCCCTCCAGTTCCTTTTCATCCAGGACCGTGATCTCAACATCATCTCCCACCAGAGGTTTCTTCTTATCTTTACGGAAGATACCTTTTGCCCTGCACTCATAGGTATTGCCATCTTCCGCATAGACATAATAAAAACCTGCGATTCCTTTTATGATCTTTCCCTGCATGATCACTCTGCTTTCTTAAATGTCACTGCATAGGAGCCTAACTGCTGGTAATTGCCGTCAACTTCCTCTGACAGATAAATGGTTCCCTCGGAAACTCCCTCAGCTCCTGAAACATCAAGCTGATATGGGAATGTTACAGTCTGTCCGTCCAGGATTGTAGATGCCTGCATGGCTCCGTTTACAGTCTGGATCAGCTCCAGCCTGATCGCTCCGCCCTGATAACCGGACGGTGTGTCAAGAGTCTGTGTGCACTTCCAGTTGCTGCCTGCATTGGCTGTGGAAGTGTCAGTTCCTGATGAAGCTGTTGTATCCGTTGTTCCGTTGGCAACATCTGTACTTCCTGATGTGCTTTCATCTGCGGAAGCTGTATCTGCTGTATTCTGTGTATCTGTGGTTTCTGCCTCCGGCGTTGGTGTGGCAGTCTCAGATGACGGAGCCTGATCTCCGGAGCTTACTGTGATGCTGATAGGCTGATCCGGATCTGCTGATTCGCCGGCCTCCGGATTCTGTGCAATGACAGTTCCTGCCGCCTCACTGCTCTGCTCCTCTGTTACCTGAATATCAATAAACTTGCCAAGAGTGGTAAGCGCCTCATTCTTTGTCATTCCAACTACACTTGGTACCTCAGCATTTGAGCCAAAATCAAGTCCGCGGCTTACAGTCAGAGTTACTGCAGAGCCACCCTGTACAGCAGTTCCTGCCGCCGGATCTACAGAATATACATATCCCGGATCTACAACTGCATATCCGTTATCATCCTTTTCGCTGTACTCTTTCTGAACTGTAACAGTAAGTCCCAGGTCTTCCAGTGTCTGCTGTGCCTCAATGCCTGTACGTCCATCCAGATCCGGAATTGTCACCTGCTGCGTTCCTGTACTTATCCAGTACTTTACAGTAGAGTTCTTGGCAACCTGTGTTCCTGCCTGGATATCCTGACGGGATACATTTCCTTTTGCCTGACTGGAAGCTTCCTCTCCTGCCATCTGTACGCCCAGATTCGCTTCATTTGCGATCTGTTTTGCCTCATCCTCGGACTTGCCTACCAGATCCGGCACTGTTACCATTCCACTGGCATCCTGGGTCTGGCTCTCTGTCCCGGCCTCCTGCCTGCTGCTGGTGCCGCTGTTTCCACCTCCGATAAGACCTGCGGAACGCCCAACGATCACAACAATAGCCACCAGGACAATAGCTCCTCCGATAAGTGCCGCTATAGTCAGTCCCATGCCGCCGGACTTCTGGTCAGCCTTCTCTGCCCGGACCTTTTTGCCGGATTTCTTATCGTAGGCATCATCCTCTGCATCATCATAATCTGTATCGTAATCCTCTTCTTCCAGGTCATTCTCCTCGATTTTGGAGATATCTGCCTTGGACACCTGTTTCGGAGTATGCTTGATCTCTCCAAGCTCTTCCTCTGAAATCACTACAGTCTTTGCGTCTGTATCTATTGTAGTAAGTTTCACAAAATCACCCTGCGGGTCGATCAGTGAATGTTTCAGATCTGCGATCACATCCTCCATACGGCTGTAACGGCGATCCACACTCTTCTGTGTACACTTGAGGATGATCTGTTCCAGACTGTATGGAAGACCCGGTGTATAAACACTTGGCGGCACCATTTCTTCCTGAAGATGTTTAATGGCAATTGCTACTGTGGTATCCCCGTCAAACGGCACTCTTCCTGTCACCATCTCATACAGTGTGATACCCAGTGAATAAATGTCACTCTTCTCATCACTGTATCCACCACGCACCTGCTCCGGTGAACTGTAATGTACAGATCCCATAACATTGGAACTGATCGTGTTTGAGGACGCAGCCCTGGCAATTCCAAAATCTGTCACCTTAACCTTGCCGTCTGTAGAGATAATGATATTCTGTGGTTTTACATCTCTGTGCACGATCCCATGATTGTGTGCCGCTTCAAGTCCCATAGATACCTGAATTGCAATACTGGTAGCTTCCTTGATAGAAAGCTTGCCTTTTTTGGAGATATACTCCTTAAGAGTAATTCCCTCGATCAGCTCCATAACGATGTAATAAACACCGCCGTCATCACCCACATCAAATACATTGACAATGTTAGGGTGTGTCAGACCTGCCGCTGCCTGAGCTTCACTTCTGAATTTACGGATAAAAGTAGTATCCTCTCTGAATTCCGGTTTCAGGACTTTTACAGCCACAAAACGGTTCAGTTTATGATCCGTAGCCTTGTAAACATCTGCCATACCGCCGGTTCCGATCTTACCAAGTATCTCATAGCGTTCTGCTATGATCGTTCCTGTTTTCAACATGCTTCCACCTCATTCGTGAATGGTTCAACAAGCACCACTGCGATGTTATCTTTACCACCATTCTGATTTGCTTCCCGAAGGAGCCTATTGCCCTTCTGATCAATATCCGTGTCGGGATCCAGTATGATCTCTTCCATTTTCTTATCCTGGACCATGTTGCTCAGTCCATCTGAGCACATCAGGATCGTACAGCCTTCTTCCAGCCTAAAATCGAAGAAATCAACATCCACTGTCTTCTCAGCACCAAGTGCCCTTGTAATGATATTCTTATCCGGATGGTTCCGGGCTTCATCCTCACTGAGTTCACCCATTCTCACCATTTCCTGAACAAGAGAATGATCCCTTGTAATCTGGCGGATCTCATCATCAACCACATAAAGACGGCTGTCTCCTACATTGGCAACATAGGCGTACTGATCTACGATAGTGGCAACCACCATAGTAGTTCCCATTCCCCGCAGTTTCTCGTCTTCCTGTGCACAGTTGCGGATTTCAGTATTTGCAGTTTCAATGGCATGACGGATGACCCTTACCGGATTATAATCCGCATCCTTACGGATCTCTTCCACCAGAATCTGTACTGCATGTGAGGATGCATAGTCACCGGCATTATGGCCTCCCATTCCGTCTGCGACTGTGAAAAGATTAGGCAGATTTCCCACCGGACCTTCGGATGCGAATACGTAATCCTGATTCATCTTCCGCTTCTGCCCTACATCAGTAGCTGAATATATCCTCATGTCACTTCTCGCTTTCTGTTTTTTCCATATAACTTTTTCTCAGTTGTCCACAGGCACCGTCAATATCGCTGCCCATTTCCCTTCTAATAGTAACATTAATTCCATATTTTTCAAGTTTTATTTTGAAATTCTCCACAGCCTGTCGTGTAGAACGGACATAGGATCTTTCCTTTATGGGATTCACAGGAATAAGATTAACGTGGCAGTTTATTCCCCTGATCCTTCCGGAAAGCTCCCTGGCATCCTCCGCACTGTCATTCACCCCGGCAACCAGACTGTATTCAAATGTGATCCTTCTTCCGGTTTTATCAAAATAATTCCTGCACGCCTTGAGAACCTCATCCATGGAATATTTGTTTGCAACAGGCATCAGCTCCCGGCGCTTCTCGTCGTTGGGCGCATGAAGTGAAAGAGCCAGGGTGATCTGCAGCTTTTCTTCTGCCAGATCATACATCTTTGGCACAATTCCACAGGTGGATACCGTAACATTCCTCTGGCTGATCCCAAGTCCGTTCTCATCTGTAAGGATGCGGATAAAGCGGATCAGATTATCATAATTGTCCATTGGCTCACCGGTTCCCATAACTACCACATTTGCCACACGCTCGCCCGTATCTGCCTGGATCCTGTAAATCTGATCCAGCATCTCTGACGGTTCCAGGCATCTGGTCAGTCCACCTATGGTAGAAGCACAGAATCTGCAGCCCATGCGGCAGCCAACCTGTGAGGAAATACATACGGAATTTCCGTGGTGGTATCTCATAAGTACACTTTCGATCACATTTCCGTCGTCCAATTGAAATAAGTATTTCCTTGTGTCGTCAATTTTGGATATCCGCACATCTGCCTGTTTCAGTGCAGTGATCGGATAATCAGAAAGCTTTTCTCTGAGACTCTTTGACAGGTTTGTCATTTCATCCCAGGAGGTCACAAGCTGCTGATGAAGCCAGGCATAGATCTGCTTTGCCCGGAAGGGCTTCTCTCCCAGTTCCACCATGAAGCTTTTCAGTTCTTCCATTGTCATGGATTTTACATCTGTCATATTTTATATCCTTCTGAATTTAGCAATGAAGAATCCATCTGTATCATGCACTCCCGGAAGAAGCTGCAGATATCCCAGTTTTGTGGATTTGCAGCGAAGCTCCTGTGGGATACATGGATCCAGGCTTTCCAGCTTAAACGGGTAATGGTTCATAAACCATATCATGTTTTCTTCATTTTCTTCTTTTGCAATGGTGCAGGTACTGAATACCAGCACACCATTTTTCTTTACATACTGGGATGCCCTGTCAAGAATGGTTCTCTGAAGAATTATGATCTCCTCCTGTCTCTGGGCAGTCATCCTGTATTTGATCTCCGGCTTTTTGCCGATGACTCCGTAACCGGAACACGGAACATCTGCCAGAACAATATCTGCCAGTTCTTCAGAATTCACATCATAAACAGTTGCATCCTGTACCCTGGCTTCCACATTGATCACATCTGTACGGCGGATATTTTCCTCAATAAGATCCACCTTGTACTGGCTTACATCACGGGAGTCCACAGTTCCGTAGTCTCCCATCTTGTCTGCCACATGAAGAGTTTTTCCTCCCGGAGCAGCACACATATCTATAATATAATCTCCTTTTTGGGGAGCTGCCACTTCAGCCACCAGCATGGAACTTACATCCTGCACCTGGATCTTTCCCTGCAGAAAAGCATCCAGGGTAAGGATATGGTTGTAATTGGAGATCCGAAGTGCATAGGGCAGATAAGGTGCCTGCTCTACCTTCACCCCCTGAGCTCTCAGACTTTCCACGATTTCCATTTTGGGGGTCTTGTGGATCCTGCATCTTACTGTAACCGGCTTCTCCTTCAGAAAATCCGCCAGCATCAGTTCTGTCTTTTCCACACCGTAATTGCTGATCCAGCGAAGTACAAGTGCTTCAGGCATGGAATATTTCACAGAAAGATACTGGATCTCATTTTCTTCCCTTGAAGGAAGCTTAATGTTGTCTATCTCTCTTGCTATTGTGCGAAGCACACCATTCACAAAGGGCTTCAGATTATAAAATCCCTTTCTCTGTGCCAGCTTCACTGCCTCATTGCACACAGCACTGTCCGGTACACTGTCCATAAATTTCAACTGGTATACTGCACTTCTTAAGATCTCCCGGATCTGTGGTTTCATCTTGTCCACAGTAACCTTGGAAAAAGAATTGATCACATAGTCAATATAGATCCGGTATTCCAGGGTTCCCTCGCAAACCCTTGTTATAAAGCTCCGCTCCTGTTTCGGCAGGAACTGGTGCTTGGAGAGGGCGTTACGGATAGCGATATGGCTGTGTTCCCCCTCCTCTTCAATCTGTAATAATATCTCCAGGATCAGCTCCCTTGCATTCACTCCGCTAATCACGATCTTTACCTCCACCAGCAAGGATTATCAGTCTTAAAAGCTGGAGAATGGACTGTGCAAGTGCAGCAACATAGGTCAGTGCAGCCGCTGTCAGTACCTTTCTCGCACCCCGTTTTTCATCCGGGCTTAAAATTCCCGTTGTTTCAAGCATCTTAAGTGCTCTTGATGAAGCATTAAACTCTACAGGCAGTGTAACAAGCTGAAACAGCACTGCCAGTGAAAAAAGCAGGATTCCAACCATCACAAGGGGATGGATGGAAAAGATCAGTCCTGCAAGAAACAGCGGCCAGGAAAGGGCTGATCCGATATTTGCTGCCGGAACAATGGCTGAACGCAGATTCAGTGGTGCATAGTTCACAGCATCCTGGATCGCATGTCCGCACTCATGGGCCGCAACACCTACGGAAACCAGGGAAGTTCTCCCATACACATCCTCAGAAAGGGATACTGTCTTTGTCCGTGGATCATAGTGATCTGTAAGGTGTCCCGGAATCGGTACTACCTGTACATCCGTGATACCTGCCGCCCGAAGGATCCTGTAAGCAGCGTCTGCCCCTGTAAGGCCGGAATGGCTCCTCACTTTCTGGTAAGTCGCAACCGTGCTTTTCAGTCTGGCAGATGCTCCCAGTGCCAGAAGCATACCTATCACAAGCAGTATCATTGTGGGATCCCAGCCCCATCCATAATATCCATATCCGTACATACTGTCACTCCCTGGAATCTCTGAATCTGTCACCTGGTTTTATCTGATATCCTCTTAAAAATATCTCTGCTTCCATACGTTTTTTTCCTTCTAGCTGCACCTCGGTAAGCACAAGGCTGTCACTGGCACAGGCTACATGAATTCCCTTCTTATCAGTAAAAAGTACGGTTCCCGGTGTGGCTTCTGTATCCTTCTTCTCTTCCACAAAGCTTTTCCACACTTTTAATGTCTTTCCGTTTATGAAGGTATAAGCACTTGGCCACGGATTCATTCCTCTTACCAGACGTTCAAGCTCAGCTGCACTTCTGGAAAAATCAAGAAGCCCCATCTGCTTTGTGATCATTGCCGCATAAGGTGTCGGGCTTTCTTCCGGCTGCTTCTCCCTCTTTGCTGTTCCGTCAAAAATCGCAGGAAGTGTTTCTATAAGAAGCTTCGCTCCGGCTTCAGCCAGTTTGTCAAAAAGACTTCCACCAGTCTCATCCTCAGCCAGCGGCACCACGATTTTTGAGATCATATCTCCGGTGTCAAGCCCGGTCCCCATCTGCATGATGGTAACTCCGGATTCTTTTTCACCATCAATCACAGCCTGCTGGATAGGTGCTGCTCCTCTGTATTTCGGAAGAAGAGATGCGTGGATATTAATGCAGCCAAATTTTGGCATATCCAGAACACTTTTGGGAATGATCTGTCCAAAAGCTGCTACTATGATAATATCCGGTGCCAGTGCCTCCAGCTCTTTTACAAATTCCGGATCTCTCACCTTTACAGGCTGAAGTACCGGAATCCCATGCTTCAGTGCTTCCTCCTTTACAGGTGTCGGAAGCAGGGTCTTGCCCCTTCCCTTTGGCTTATCCGGCTGTGTTACAACAGCCTCCACCTTATAGCCGGCCTCTGTCAGGGCAGCCAATGGTGCCACTGCAAAGTCCGGTGTTCCCATATAAACAATTTTCATAAATATCCCGCCTTTATTCTTCTGAATCGTCGTAATCTTCGTAGCTTACCTTGTGAAGTTCACCCTCCACAAGATCTGTATACATTTTCCCGTCAAGGTGGTCGATCTCATGGCAGAAAGCTCTTGCAAGAAGTCCTTCTCCCTCATAGATCTGCTCCTCCATGCTTACATCAAGTGCCCTTACCTTTACGTAGTTTGGACGTGTCACCTGTCCGGCCATTCCCGGAACACTTAAACATCCCTCATCTCCTGTCTGCTCACCGTCTGTCTCAAGGATCTCAGGATTGATAAGCACTATAGGGCCATCCCCCACATCGATCACCACGATACGCTTCAGGATCCCGACCTGCGGTGCAGCAAGTCCCACACCCATTGCATCATACATGGTATCCAGCATATCTGTGATCAGTTCGCCGATCCTCGGTGTCATCTTATCCACGGGACGTGATTTCTTTGTCAGTACAGAATCTCCCTGTACTCTGATTGTTCTAAGTGCCATTTTTCTTCTCCTTTAATTAAAATCAAATTGTATGTATATTTTCCGGAATCCGGAATTTATCTCAATATATTTTTCCACTTTTTCTCTTATTGTTATCAAAGTCCCTGCATCCATATGCTTCAGATACAGTACTTCTCTGTATATATCCTTTACTTTGCCTACAGAAGCCGCTGCCGGCCCTATCACATGAAGTTCCTCTCCCGGGCTTACCCTGCGGATATATGCTTCTATATAATACATTCCCTTATGCAGAAGCTCCTGATCTTCACAGGCGCCAAGAACAGTCATCATATGGGACGCCGGCGGATAATCCATCAGAAGCCTGTACCCCATCTCTTCTTTATAAAAGGCATCGTAATCCTGTCCGGCTGCTGCCTGGATGCTGTAATGCTCCGGCTGGTATGTCTGGATCACCGCACAGCCTGTTTTTGTTCCTCTGCCTGAGCGTCCTACTGCCTGTGTCAGCAACTGAAAGGTCCGCTCTGCACACCGGTAATCATCCATATTCAGGGAGAGATCTGCTGCTATGACTCCAACAACAGTTACATCCGGAAAATCATGACCTTTTACGATCATCTGCGTTCCAACCAGAACATCCGCTTCATGAGCCGCAAAAGAAGCCAGGATCTTCTCATAGCTGTCCTTGGTCCGTGTGGTATCATAATCCATGCGAAGTACCCTTGCCCTGGGAAAAATCCTGCCCAGTGCTTTCTCTACCTGCTGGGTTCCGGCTTTAAATCCTCCTATGTGGGGTGAACCGCATACTGGACAGATTTCCGGCTTCCAGGTCTCATATCCACAGTAGTGGCAGATCAGTTTTCCGCCATTATGTTCACTTAAGGAGACATCACAGTGAGGACATTTCAGCACCTGTCCACAGGATCTGCAGGACACAAAACCTGCATAGCCTCTTCTGTTAAGAAAAAGCATTACCTGGCTTCCCTGGTTAAACGCCTTCTCCATCTCCTCCTGGAGATGCCCGCTTAACACTGACCTGTTTCCTCTCTTTAATTCTTCCCTTAAATCAACGATCGATACCTCCGGGAGAGGTCTTTCCCCATAACGTGCTTCCAGTCTTACAAGCTGATACTTACCGTCACATGCTCTGCTGTATGCCTCTATGGACGGGGTTGCAGAACCCATGACCACTCTGGCATTTTCCATGAGGGCACGCTGTATGGCTGTTTCTCTTGCATGGTACCTGGGACTGTTCTCACTTTTGTAGGTGGGCTCGTGCTCTTCATCTATAACAATAAGTCCCAGCTTGGGAAAGGGAGTAAAAAGTGCAGATCTCGGACCTACCATAACCTGGATCTCCCCACGCTTCGCCCTTCTGAACTGATCATAACGTTCTCCCTGGGAAAGCCTGGAGTTCAGCACAGATACCTTATCTCCAAAACATGCATAAAACCGCCGCACAGTCTGATAAGTCAGGGCAATTTCCGGGATCAGGACAATGGCCTGCTTTTCCTCCCGGATCACCGTCTCAATAAGTTTCATATAAACCTGTGTCTTGCCGCTGCCTGTAACTCCAAACAGAAGTGCCGGTCTGGGATCCGGCTTTTTCCATTCCTCAACGATCTGCTGTACAGCCTCCTGCTGCTGACTGTTAAGGCTGATCTCTCTTTCATCCTGCATAAAGCCACTGGTTTTCGGAATACGAAAAACCTCCTGGTTTTCTGCTGTTATGATTCCTTTTTCCAGAAAAAAATCCACCACGGAAGCAGAAGCTCCCAGTTCCCTGACAGCCTGAGTATAATCCAGGCTGCCTCTCTCAAGCAGTGCCCGCAGGAAACGTTCCCTTGCCTTATACCTGCTCCCGGCAAGCTCCTGAAGCAGTGCACCGGCAGTTTCCTCTGAGGCAGAGAGCCGAAGTATCCGCTTCTCTCTGGATCTTACCTTATCTTTTACCGGAAGGACTGTTTTCAGTGCCTGTATCATGGTGGAACCATATTTGTCCCTCATCCATGCCGCAAGAGCAATAAGCCTGGATTCTGTAGTCTCTTCTCCTGTGGAAACTCCCCTGATCTCCTTGATCCTGTTTTTTTCAAAGGCAACTTCTCCGGACAGGCCGGTAACATAGCCCTTTCTTAGCTGGTTTCCCTTTCCAAAGGGTACATTCACCACAACTCCTGGCCTTATCTCACCTTCCAGCTCTTCCGGTACCCGGTACTGAAAGCTTCGGTCCAGCTTCTCATGTGAAATATCAATGATCACATCTGCGTAAATCATCCAGTTACTCTTTCTTCTTATCTTCTTCCAGGATCTCCGCGATCAGGACACGTTCATCCATGGGATATTTCTTTCCCCTGATCTCCTGGTAGTCTTCATGACCTTTTCCTGCAAGAACAATAATATCTCCCGGTTCTCCATGATGGATCGCATATGCAATGGCCTCTTTGCGATCCGGGATCTCCACATATTTTCCGGATGTCTTCGCCATTCCCACCTTGATATCATCAATGATATCCTGCGGCTCCTCGTTTCTGGGATTATCAGAAGTAATAATAGTAAGGTCTGCCATATTTCCCGAAACTTCTCCCATCTCATAACGGCGAAGTCTGGAACGGTTTCCTCCGCATCCGAACAGACATACCAGTCTGTGAGGATGATATTCTTTCAGCGTGCCAAGAAGGCTTTCCAGTGCCATTGCATTGTGTGCATAATCGATCATCAGCGTAAACTCATCAGACACTTTGACCATCTCTATACGGCCCTTGACTCTGGCAACCTTAAGCGCTTTGATAATATTTTCCTCGGATACGTTGAAATGACGGCAGATAGCAATTGCTGTCAGTGAATTGTAGATACTGAATTTACCCGGGATATCGATCTCTACCGGAAAGTCCATAAGTCCCTTCACATGATAGGAAATTCCGAGATAGCCTTTTCTTCCGATCAGCTGAGCATCCTCAGCACGAAGATCTGCCTCAGGGGAAAATCCATAAGTTTCAAGCTGACAGGTATGACCATCAACAATCTTCTCAAAATGTTCATCATCTCTGTTGACAATTCCCACTTTACATTGTTTAAGGAGCATGGATTTGCAGTGAAGATAATCATCAAAATCCTTATGCTCATTAGGCCCGATGTGATCCGGTTCAATATTGGTAAAGATTCCAAAATCAAATACAAAGCCCTGGGTACGGTGAAGCATCAGCCCCTGTGAGGATACTTCCATCACAACACAGTCACAGCCTGCATCCACCATCTCCTTAAAATACTCCTGTACCACATAGGATTCCGGTGTGGTGTTCGCAGCCGGGATCTTCTTAGCTCCGATGATCGCCTCAATAGTTCCGATCAGTCCAACCTTGTAGCCTGCATTTTCCAGAATGGATTTCACCATGTAGGTTGTGGTCGTTTTCCCCTTGGTTCCGGTAATCCCGATGGTCTTAAGCTTATCTGCCGGATGTCCGAACCATGCCGCAGATATAAATGCCATCGCATAGCGGGAATCCTCCACCTGGATCACGGTTACACCGGAAGGTGCCTCAACAGGCTCCTCCACAATAAGTGTTCCGGCTCCCCTGGCGATCACATCCGGAACAAATTTATGTCCGTCTGCCACCGCACCTCTGATACAGATAAAAAGACTTCCCTTCTCTACCTTCCTGGAGTCATATACAACAGATGTAACTTCCTGTTCCAGGCTGCCCTGAAGGCATTTGTATTCAAGATGTTCCAATAAGGATAAAAGCTTCATTTTTTCCTCCATTTCCCCCGGCCGGGCTGTCCGGCTGCGAGAAGACATACTGCCCTTGATTTTATCGATATACACTATAGAATAGCACACCTCCCCCCTGTTTTCAATGAGTAAACCCACAGTAACGCGTACATTCACATTCCTCCCTGCTCTGTGTTCCGCCCACCTGGGACAGCAGCCTGCTTATCTGCTTTCATTCTCCTGTAATGTACCATAAACCATGCCGCTCCCATTCCTGCCACACATGCCACCACAAGCAGAAGGATATATCCGTCTTTGCCGGAAGCATCTCCTGTTTTTGGATGTGTGGATGCCGGCACTGCCCGGATATCCTTTTCTCCGTACATATCATAGTTTTCCCCTTCTGTTTCCCTGGAAGATACCGGAACCGGCGTTTCTGTAAAATCTGCCTGCTGCACAGAAGATATTCCTGCTCTCTTCCTCACAGATATCTCCGAGGAAGCTGACACCTCCCTGCTTCCTGTTTCCAGCGTAGTTACAGCTACCCTGTTCAAAAGTCTGCTGCTTACTGTCTTTTCCGGAATAGTGACAGAAGCCCTCAGAGATATGGCTTCACCTGGTGCGATCTTTTCTATATAGGCCTTTGTTTTGTCATGGCTCAGCCTAATACCCTTATCCTCCATAAAATATGCAAAAATACCCTCCTGCCTGAACTGCTCCGTTCCCACAACAGAATGTAATGTCTTTTCCCCGGTATTGATAATGCAGATCTGGTAAGTCACTTTATCGCCCGGCTCTGCTGTATCTCTGTCTGCTGTCTTTTTTACAGTAAAATCTGCTTTTAACGGAACCAGGCTGCTGGTAAGGGAGACTTCTCTTTTTAAAGTTTCATCTCTGCCTGAGACCTTTCCGGTCACTTCCACCCTGTGCGTCAGATCTCTTTCCTGTTCATTTTCCAGAGGTGCCAGTATATGAAAACTTCTTTTTTCCCCTTCCTGAAGCTGTGTAAGAAGAGCTTCACCTCCCTTTGAGGTAAGGCCCTCTGCCTCCTTCCATTTCTGCCGGATCTTCGGGCAGGAAAAAATGCTGCTTAGCTTTATCTGATCCAGTTTCAGGTGTCCTGTATTTTGCACCTCCACTTTGTAGCGCAGAGTCTCACCTGCTTTCATAAGGCTGCTCTCTGCACGGATCGTAACTGTCAGGCCCGCCTCTGCAGCCTCCACTTCCAGCGCAGGAACATCCGCAGAACGCAGAATAAACGTTCCATCCAGCTCCTCCATACACAGATATGTTCCATAAGTTCCGTCATCTCCTGAAATATCCTCCGTTTCTGTAAGAGAATATTCCTGTGGAAGTGCCGGATAGCGAAATTCCTCTTTTACAGTTACCGGAACCATGATATGCTCTTCCCCGGAAAGCCCGGCTGTATCCAGGGTAAAGATCAGCTTTGTGGTGCTTTGGGGTTCACCCTCTTTATCTTCCCAGGATATTTCTTCTGCCTGGCAGTTATCCGGAAGTTTCTCTGTATCTGCCTGAAAATATCGCGAGAGCACAGTGGTCACCTTAAGCTGCTCCGGGCATCTGAGCCGTCGGCCTGTCTCTTCCTCTTCCATATATGCAGGATCCGCACGGTCTGTCCCGTCTGTCAATTCCCGGAGCTCTTCCGGACCTTCCAGTGTCTCCGGTTCCTCCACTTCCGTCACCGATTCCGTTTCCTGCACAATTCCCTCTTTATTATCCTCAGTCACAGTTTCTCTTTCCTGTAGGGTTTCCGGTTCAGGATTCCTGAGCATATCTTCTGATTCTGCCTCATTCTCAGCTTCCCCTGTCAGCTCTTCTTCTGTTTCCTTCCCGGCATGTTCATCCCCCTGTGCTGCCTCTGCATTTTCTGTGGATTCTGTCTTCTCCATATCTTCTCCTTCTGTATTCACATCCTCCACTATTGCACCAACAATATCCATACCGGTTATCCCGAAATCGCCTCCCTCTTTATCCCTGTCACCAGTCACATCTTTACCCGTATTTTCTTCTGTATTTTCCTCTGTGTCTTCCTCCGGATACTTCTCATCCAGCCATTCCTTAAGTCCCTGAATCCCAATATCCAGCCGGGCTTTCCCCTGCTCTTTATCTGTCCAGGCTGCGGTCTGGGTGATACAGGGTATTTCCGGCTCCGTATCAGAACCCCAGACCTTTTCACTTCTGTTCATACCCCCTGTAAATGCCGTGGTCAAGATCAGGACTGTCATCCCAAGCCCTCTGATCTGATTCTTTATTCTTTTATCCATGTTCCGCCCTCTTACTATGATAGTCTGTGTCTGCCTGCTCCTTCTTCTATATTTTCACAATCAAACGCAGCCCTCCTTTGCCCTGCGACAGATACAGAATTCCCCGGTAAAAGCTACTCTGTCAGCATACTGAAAAATAAATAAAAACTGAGATCATGCGTCGAACTGACGCCGGAAGTATCCCTGCCCCGATCATCCGGCAGCGATATATGAACGCTTCTGTTTCCGCAGAATACGGAAATAAGATATTCTCACTGTAACATGTTTTTCCCTCTGGCGCAACTATTAAAGCGGCCCAAAAAGTTTGTTTAAACTTTCTTTATAAATTTCCCATTTCTTTTAGAATCCTGACATATTTTGAACACATTTCATGTCTATAATAAATTTTGGATAGATGAAAACCACTCTCTATCTCCCCCCTCAAAATAGTAGGATCTGCCACCTGTTCCATCAGGTGGCTTTTCCTTTTTCAGAACAGAAAATTCTATTGCATTTCTTTCTCTACTCTTTTATAATAAATATATTCATTTTTTGAGAAAATTTTTATAGAAACGAGGTATCTCCTATGAGCGAAAAAACTGTAGTAGTTGCACTGGGCCACAGAGCGCTGGGTACCACCCTGCCAGAGCAGAAAGATGCTACCAGAGCCGCAGCCAAAGCCATCGCAGATCTGGTTGAGGAAGGCACCCGTGTGGTGATCTCTCACAGCAACGGCCCTCAGGTAGGTATGATCCACACCGCAATGAACGAATTCGGCAAGGCACATCCTGATTATACATTCGCACCAATGTCTGTATGCTCTGCCATGAGCCAGGGATATATTGGATACGATCTGCAGAACTCTATCCGTGCGGAGCTTCTTTCCCGCGGTATTTACAAACCTGTAAGTACAGTTCTTACACAGGTAGTTATCGATCCTTATGATGAGGCTTTTTCAGAGCCTGAGAAGATCATCGGACGAGTACTCAATGCAGAGGAAGCTGAGGCAGAAGAACAGAAGGGTAACTTTGTAACTGAGATTGCACCTGGACAATTCAGAAGGATCCTGGCAGCACCCAAACCTCACAAGATCGTTGAGCTTGAGGCAGTCCGTGCACTTGCAGACGCTGAACAGATCGTCATCGCAGCAGGCGGCGGCGGTATTCCGGTTATGGAGCAGGGCGTAGAGCTTAACGGAGCCAGCGCCATTATCGAGAAGGACCTTGCATGTGGACTTCTTGCCGAGGAACTGAATGCAGACACTCTTCTTATCCTTACAAGCGTTGAGAAGGTCAGCCTGAATCACGGAACTGATAAGGAGATACCTCTTGATTCCATTACCGTAGAAGAAGCCAGGACTCACATGGCTGAGAACCAATTTGCACCGGGTTCCATGCTTCCCAAGTTTGAGGCCGGTGTTTCCTTTATTGAGAAAGGTGAGGGACGCCGTACTGTTATTACAGATATTGCTCATGCCAGAGACGGATATCGTGAGAAGACCGGAACCATTATCAAATAAGATCCATACCAGAGCCTTTTTGAAAAGACTCCCGGATTTCAACCCTGCCGCAGACAAACGGCAGGGATTTTTTTATGCTATCGGAAATCCCAATATTTCAATGACATCAAAATCCCTGCAGACAAAAAAAGATCAGGTTCAGTTTACAGCTCTCTTCCCCGGATACTGTAAATGTCAAACCTGATCTTTTTGTATTGTCGTAATATATTTACATGGATTTACGCTCAGCGATCTCAGCCATCTTGGCTTCATTCAGTCGTGTATCACCATGGACACGGCTGTAAGAAAGATATCCGTTCATTCGGTCGATCTTTGTAAGGTTTCTGGAGCCGCAGACCGGACATACATCCATCTCAAGCTCTTCGTGGCCACAGTCATCGCAATAGGCAAGTGACAGGTTTACGCCCTCATAATAGCCCAGTGTCATGGCTCTGCGGATCAGAGTGCGGATCGCTTCCTTGTTGTAACCGATAGGATAGCGTACATACTGTATCTTGCCACCATTACAAAGCTCCCAGAATCTTCCCTCCAGATCCTGTTTCTCAATAGGAGTCACATCCTCTGTAACATGACAGTGGAAACTGTTGCTCACATACGGTCTGTCAGAAACACCCTCAACGATTCCGTACATCTTACGGAACTGCTCTACCTGAAGTCCGCACAGGCTCTCTGCCGGAGTTCCGTAAATGGCATAGAGATATCCGTCCTCTTTCTTGTACTGATTTACTTTGTCATTGATATATTTCAAAACTTCCAGGGCAAAGGCTCCATCCTCTTTGATGGACTTGCCGTTATAAAGCTCCTGGAGCTCATTTAATGCTGTAATACCAAAGGATGCAGTCATAGGCTTCAGGATCTTACCGATCTTATCTCCAGGTTTCAGATGTCCGCCGTAGAAACCACCCTCACAGTATGCCAGCGGATTGGTGGATGCACGCATCTGTCCCAGATATTCATAAGTACGGATGTGGAGATTACGGATCATCTCCAGGTAGAAATCCAGCACCTCATAAAAATCTCTGCTCTCAGCTCTGGCTTTTGCAAGGATCATCGGAAGGTGAAGGCTTACCGCACCTACATTAAATCTTCCCACAAAAACAGGCACATCGTTCTCATCGGCAGGCTCCATGCCTCCACGCTCGTACCAGGGACTTAAGAAAGCCCTGCACCCCATAGGGCTGATAACTTTCTTATATTTCTTATACATACTGGAAATATAGCCATCACCGGACATGGAAAGCCAGTCCGGATACATGGTCTTGGAAGAGCACTCAACACCGGCCTCAAAAAGATCCTCGCAGCATTTCCCCGGTCCGTGGATATTCTCATCATAGAGGAATACGATCTTGGGGAAAAGTACAGGTTTCTTATGTCCTGCCTTGCCCTGTCCGCCCTGATGGACCTTAAGAAGAGAAACGGTACACATCTTCTCAAACTGTTCAGTTCCAAGTCCCAGAGTCACTGTAACAAAAGGATAATCTCCTCTGGAAGAGCCTACTGTATTCAGCTTGTACTCAATTCCCTGCCAGCCCTGATCGTACTCTCTGCGAACCTTGTCAAGGGCATACTCAATGGCTTTCTCTTCCCTTCCCTTCCAGCTCTCATCAGAATATTTCATGAATTCGGAAATGTATTTGTCGTAGCTCTTCTTTGCATAGGGAGCAAGGATCTTATCCACTTCCGGAACTGTAAATCCGCCATATTGCTGTGCTGCCGTACTGAGGATGATATCACCCATGACATCGAAAGCTGTATCCAGTGTTTTCGGCTCATTGTACCACACATTGCCCATCTCGAAACCACCGCTTAAAACAGCAGCAACATCAAAAAGACAGCAGTTCATGGTATCAAGCCTGGCTGACTGGTCATGAATGTAGATATATCCGTCCTTACATGCCTGAAGCTCGTTGCGATTCATAAAGAACTTCCTGTACAGCTCCTTGTTCAGCTCATTGAAGATCAGACTTCTCTTGGTTGCAACAAGTGCACTGTCTGTATTGGCATTGCTCTTGTCTCCGATATAACGGATCGCCTGGCTCTTGGTATATACATCATCCATCATGTGGATGAAATCAAGCTTGTAATTTCTGTAGTCACGATAACTCTTGGCAACAGCAGGATTCACTCTCTCGAGAGCGCCTTCCACAATATTGTGCATCTCCTGTATCTCAATCTCATTCTTCCCAAGGGAGTCCGCATGCTCCTGTGCAAACCGGCAGATAAAGTCTTTCTCCTCATCAGAAAATGTGTACAGGATACGCTGTGCAGACTTGTTCACCGCTGCCACGATCTTCTGCGGATTAAACTCTTCCCTTGTGCCATCTTTCTTAATTACATATATCATAGCTCTTCTCTCCCGATACTATATATAGTGTTCTTATGTTCAATATCTTGTTTTTCATCTATATATTGTGCTAGACACGAGTATACCACAGCCAGCATGAAAAGTGAAGAACTATTTCTGTATACATTAAATTTTCCAATTTTCACTCAATACTCCCCCACATTCTGATTCCTGTATAAGTATTCTCACAAATCAGACAGCCCATTGCCACCACCTGTATTTTCTGCTATAATACCCCCAGAAACACCCGAAACGAGGAGGATGCATAATGAACACAATCACCATTCCCGCAACCTACCATGCAGATCTGAACCTGCATGACACACAGATTGCGATCAAGACAGTCAAAGACTTTTTTCAGCAGACACTTTCCCAGAAGCTGAACCTTCTCCGTGTGTCCGCTCCTACTTTTGTAGATCCGGAATCCGGACTCAATGATAACCTTAACGGCGTTGAACGCCCTGTAAGCTTCGATATCAAGGGCATCGAGGGAAACGCTGAGATCGTTCATTCCCTTGCCAAATGGAAACGCTACGCACTGAAGAAATACGGTTTTGCCCACGGTGAGGGACTTTATACTGATATGGTTGCTATCCGCCGTGATGAGGATCTTGACAACATACATTCTGTTTATGTGGACCAGTGGGACTGGGAGAAGATCATTTCCAGAGAAGAGCGCACAGAAGAAACCCTTAAGGAAACTGTCCGCACCATCTACAGCGTTCTCCGCAAGACAGAGAAATACATGGCAGTCCAGTATGACTACATTGAGGAGATCCTTCCGAAGGATATCTTCTTTATCACCACACAGGAACTTCTTGATATGTATCCGGACTGCACTCCCAAGGAACGTGAGTACAATATCACCAGGGAAAAGGGTGCTGTTTTCCTTATGAAGGTAGGTAAGACACTCACCAACGGAGAGCGCCATGACGGACGTGCCCCTGACTACGATGACTGGGAACTGAACGGAGATATCCTGGTTTACTATCCGGTTCTGGACATTGCGCTTGAGCTTTCCTCCATGGGAATCCGTGTAGATGAGACAGCTCTTGACCGTCAGCTTGCTGAAGCCGGCTGCGATGACAGAAGAGAGCTTCCTTTCCAGAAGGCCATTCTGAACAGAGAGCTTCCATACACTATCGGCGGCGGCATCGGCCAGTCCAGAATCTGTATGTTCTTCCTCCGCAAGGCTCATATCGGAGAAGTACACGTATCCCTCTGGCCTGAAGAGATCATGAAGAAAGCAGAAGAAGCTCATCTTCAGCTCCTCTGATCCTTTACTGCCATATTTTACCACTTACAGAAATGAGGTAAGAAAGTGAACATTCTGTTTTTTTTGATCCCCAAAAGTGAAGTTGCCTATATCTTCGAGGACGAAACCCTTCGCCAGACACTGGAGAAGATGGAACACCGTAAATATTCCTGTATCCCCATCCTTACCATGGACGGCAAATATCTGGGCACCATCTCCGAAGGTGACCTTCTCTGGGGAATGCAGCGCGCTGATATCCATGATCTGAAAGAAGCAGAAGGCGTGCCTATTATGACAGTGCCACGCCGTGCTACTTACAAGCCGGTACATGCCAGCTCCAACATGGAAGATCTTCTGGATCGCGCCATCAATCAGAATTTTGTTCCTGTTGTAGATGACCAGGGTGCCTTTATCGGTATCATTACACGTAAGGCCATTATCAAGTACTGCTACAACGAAATGAAAAAAAACAAAAAAGCCACTGCATCTGACTCAGACTCAGATTCACAGTGAGCTCCTGCAAAATAACCCAAAAACTGCCGCCAGCCAGGATCATCTCCTGTGCTGACGGCAGTTTTTTGTTTTTATAATGTCTTTGACAGAAATTCACGAAGACGTTTATTCTTCGGATTTGCGAAAAATTCCTTCGGGGAATTCTCCTCCTGGATCTTTCCTTCATCAATAAAAAGAACTCTGGTTGCCACCTCACGGGCAAATCCCATCTCATGAGTTACAACAACCATGGTCATACCGGATTTTGCCAGTTCCTTCATAAGCTCCAGAACCTCTCCCACCATCTCAGGATCAAGTGCGGATGTAGGCTCGTCAAACAGCATTACATCCGGATTCATTGCAAGAGATCTCGCAATGGCAATACGCTGCTTCTGTCCACCGGAGAGCATATCCGGATAGGAATCTGCCTTGTCCGGAAGGCCAACACGTTTCAGAAGCTCCAGAGCTGTTTTTTCTGCCTTTTCTTTACTCATCAGCTTCAAAGTTACCGGTGCAAGCATGATGTTCTCTTTTACGGTCTTATGAGGAAACAGGTTGAACTGCTGAAATACCATTCCGATCTTCTGACGATGACGGTTGATATCCACCTTGGGATCTGTGATATCGGTTCCCTCAAAAAGGATTTTTCCCCCGGTCGGCTCCTCAAGAAGATTCAGGGAGCGGAGAAATGTGGATTTACCACAGCCGGACGGACCGATGATGGCTACCACTTCGCCACGTCGGATCTGTGTGGTAATTCCGTTGAGGACCTGATTGCTGCCATAGGCTTTCTGAAGGTCCTGCACATCCAGAAGCACTTCATTACTTACGCTCATTGGTTCTCAGCCTCCTTTCAAGTCTTCCTACCAGATAGGTAAGGAAGCAAACGATCACAAGATAGATCGCAGCTACTACCAGCAGCGGGAACAGTGCACTGTAGGTCTGGCTTCGGATAATGTCTCCGCCACGGGTCAGATCCATAAGTCCGATATAACCACTGATGGATGTCTCCTTCAAAAGTACGATCAGCTCATTTCCAAGGGCCGGCAGGATGTTCTTGACCGCCTGCGGAAGAATGATCTTGATCATAGTCTGTGTATAGTTAAGACCCAGGCTCCGTCCTGCCTCAAACTGTCCCTGATCAATAGACATGATACCGGAACGGACGATCTCAGCCACGTATGCAGCAGAGTTCATACCAAAGGCGATAATGGCAACAACTATCTTACCCGGATCTATGGTTGCAAAAATAACATAAAATACGATCAGCAGCTGTACCATCGTTGGGGTGCCACGGATCACAGTCAGATAAACACGACAGATCACATTAAGGATCTTAAGCTTACCTGTCTTATCATGTGTAGAACGGACAATAGCAATGACAAATCCCAGAAAAATACCAAGAAGTACAGCAAAAAAAGTAATGATGATGGTATTTTTCAGACCGGACAAAATGAACTGCCAGCGATTGTCGTCCAGAAAGTTAAACTGAAACTGTTCAATAAGACTCAAAATTTCCACCCTTTCCAAAACTACAGGTTCCGAAATCCGGAAAACATACCCGGATATCCGGAACCTGATCATTCGCTACTGAACCCTGCAACGAATATCTGTTTCTCAGCTTATCCGCTCAGAATCCTCTGATTCCTCTGTGCAAAATTATTTCTTTACAATAACAACCTGCTCTGCAGTTGTGTACGGATCAGTGAAATCAACGCTCTTTTTACGATCCTCTGTTACTGTCATTCCTGCAGCACCGAAATCAGCTTTTCCGGATTTAACAGAATTTACGATCGCATCAAACTCCATATCCTCGACCTTCAGCTCATATCCAAGCTTGTCGCAGACAGCCTGAGCGATATCAACATCAATACCTACGATCTTATCTCCGTCATAGTATTCGTATGGCTGGAAGGTTGCGTTTGTTGCCATGGTAAGAGTTCCCTTGGAGTGATCTGCATCCTTAGGAGTCTCATACGGTGTCTTACCTGCATCATCACCGATGTAGTTATCTCTGATGGAATCCAGAGTTCCGTCATCCTTCAGCTCCTTCAGCGCTTCGTTGAACTCTTTGGTAAGGTCTGCATTATCTTTGGAAAGACAGATTGCATACTCCTCTTTATCAAAAATATCCTCAACGATCTCAAGATCATCGTTTTTCTCAACAAATTTCTTGGCAGGCTCGCTGTCGATCACTACGCAGTCAATCTTACCCTGTTTCAGAGCCATAACAGCGTCATTACCTTTGTTGTATCTCTCTACTGTTGCGTCTTTAACCTCTGTAGCGTCTGCATCACCGGTTGTTCCAAGCTGAACACCGATCTTCTTACCCTCCAGATCATCTGCGCTCTTGATCTCATCTGCTGCAAAAACAGCGGATGTCATAGAAACTGTCATAGCTGCTGCAAGTGCAAGTGCCATAAATCTTCTTTTCATTCTTTTTTCCTCCTTGATCCTGTATTCATATGCAGGAATATTTATACAAGATTTTGCATATTGTTTTGTTTTATGATACCATGTTTTCACCAAAATGCAAGTAATTAGAGAAAGAAAAAATTTACATTATCTGGTTTTCGCTTTAATTCCTGTCTGATTTCCTGTGTATGTACGGTTTCCTGTTTTTACAACAGGAACGATTTTATAATAGTAGTTTTTCTTTTTCCTGAGGCCTGTATTCTTCCAGGATGAAGAATTTGCACCTGTTGTTTTTACCAGTTTATAGCCAAAATAGCGGTTTGTGGAACGGTAGATCCTGTAGCCGGATACATCATTTCTCTTCTTCCACTGTAAAGTAACTGAATTTTTTGTGCGGCTGCTTACCTTAAGGCCGGAAACACTGCCGATCTTTGTATTTACAGTAAGGATCCCTGAGGATGCCTTTGACTTGCTTCCCGAATATGCCTGAACCTTGAAATACCAGTTTCTGTTTGGCTGCATATTGATGATATTACAGCAATTTCCGCTGACTGATCCGATGTACTGGTAGCTGCCTTTTTTACTTGTTGCACAGTAAAGCCTGTAGGTATTCGCCCCGGAAATCCGGTTCCAAGTTAAGCGTACCTTTCCCGCACCTGTTTTTACTGCCTTGAAATTACTGATCTTTGAGGATGTTGTTCCTTTATTTCCACTGGAACTGTTATTGTTTGACGGAGCAGTTCCCTGGGTACGGAAGCTGCCTTTTTCGCTGTAATAAATCCTGCCGTTTACCTTTGCCCAGAACTGGAATGTATAAGTGGTTCCTGCCTGAAGGCCTGACGGTTTTGCTTCATTTACAATGTTTAATTTCTGGTTTACCCTGGAATAATTTAATCCGCAGTTTTCTGTGTGATCCACAACACAGGAACCATTTGGATCCCATACATAGGCGCCTACCTGCTCAATGGTTCCTCTGCCCGGATTCTGGATATCTCCGTTAAGTTCCGCATTTCTGGTATCTGTCCAGTTGGCTTTTACATCTGTATAAGACACATTTGACGCCGCCTGTGCTCCGTCTGCCTTATATACATATCCTCCGCAATGCCGGCTGTATCTTGTGATAAGCTGCTGGCTTACAGTTCCTCTGTCACTGAAGGAATCATAACAGTAAAGCCTTCCTGTTGCTTTTGATGTGTCATTATCAATGAGTACATAATGATGACCTACGAACAGGATCGTATAATACCCTGCATTGATGTTATACCAGAGCTGGTTGTCGCTGGCATCCCAGTATCCCAGGTACTGAAGGCTTTTTCCCTTCTGATTTGCATAGATCACCGGGGCATTTCCTCCATTTGTCTGGTTGATATTATTCCATCCCGGAACCAGTCCGTTATTCATCTCCCAGAGAAAATAGGAATCCGGATTAAAGGATGCGGACCTTTCAATACCTGTCTCATAAAGAAGCTTGGACTGTGCCACGATCCAGCATCCGTAATCTCTCATAATGGAATAATCAGAGCCTCCCTGTGACCAGTATTTATAATTATTTCCATAAGCTGCTGCCTTTACCGGTACAGCCGGGATGCACATGGCGATCACTGCCAGGAGCATACATAAACGTGTGATAAATTTCTTCATAAGAATTCCCCTTTCCATTTCTGCTGTTTCGTTCTCTTTGTTGATACCATCATACAAAACACCTCTTACACATTTGTCCGCAAAATGGAAATCCTTCTTTTTTTGTAAAAATTTCCTCCCGTTCACGATTTCATAACATTTTTCCTTTATTATAAAAAACTGGAGAGTGTAAAAAGATCGAAACAATAAGGAGGCGTATTATTATGAAATTCACTAAAATGCATGGAATTGGAAATGATTATGTATATGTAAACTGCTTTGAAGAAACAGTAAAGGATCCTTCCGCAGTTGCCAGATTTGTCAGTGACCGCCATTTCGGAATCGGTTCCGACGGCCTGATCCTGATCCGTCCTTCTGATATCGCAGACTGTGAGATGGATATGTACAATCTGGATGGTTCTCAGGGTGCCATGTGCGGAAACGGCATCCGCTGTGTTGCCAAATATGTTTTTGACCACGGTATTGCAGACAAAACTTCCATCAGCATTGCAACCAGAAGCGGGATCAAATATGTAGACCTTACTGTAAAAGACGGAAAGGCTTCCCTGGTCAAGGTTAATATGGGTTCCCCCATCCTCCAGGCCAAACAGATTCCTGTTGTAGCTGATACCGAGCAGGTGATCGACAGCCCGATCACCGTTAACGGCAGGGAATATCATATCACAGCAGTTTCCATGGGTAATCCTCATGCAATCGTTTATATGGATGATATTGATCATATGGAAATTGAGAAGATCGGCCCGTCCTTTGAAAATCATATAAATTTCCCGGACAGGGTAAATACAGAATTCGTAGAGATTCTTGATGAGCATACTGTGAAGATGCGCGTATGGGAGCGCGGCTCCGGAGAGACACTTGCCTGCGGCACAGGTGCATGTGCCGTAACTGTTGCTTCTGTTCTTAATAATAAAGTGGACGGCAGCCAGCCTGTTACCGTAAAGCTTCTGGGTGGTGACTTAAGCATTTTCTGGAATCAGGAAGAGAACCTGGTGTACATGACAGGCCCTGCAACAACTGTATTTGACGGAGAGATCGATCTGGGATTTCTGGGAGAATAAGCCTGACAGATCCATATGGATGATTTTATACATCAATATGGACAAAAATACCGCCGGACGGCAACCTTATGGCTGCGGATCCGGCGGTGTTCTTATTCATTAATAGTATTAGTAAATGTAGTATCCTGCATAATATGGAAGATTATATTTGGTTCCATTTACAGACTTAAACGGAATGATCTTCACATAAGTTCTTGGTGAATTAAGATTGTAGATAGTGCATGCTGTTGCTCTTGATGATAAAGTAGCCACATATCTGTATCCGGACGATCTGGAGCTTGATTTATAAACGCGGTATCCGCTGATACCGTACAGTCTGTTCCATCCCATTTTTACAGAATAAGATGTGGCACTGATCTTCCATAATTTTCTGGCAGTGCACATATATTTAACATACTTAGTTCCATATACAGGTTCTCCGTTTCTGTTGTATCTGTAGGCACAGACTTCGATACGGTATGCCTTGTTTTTGTTCAGATCCAGATAACCACTTGTATTATATCGTCCTTTCAAGTAGTATGGCTTGGTCTTGTTGGTGCTGAAATCCTTGATCCGGACTCTGTAGCCTGCTGCATCTCTCTGGGAGTTCCAGCCAAGGTAAAGTCGTCCTGAATCATTCATGTATACAGTCGTCATCTTCGGCTTATACACGCCTGCCTGTGCCGGTACTGCCATAGTCAGCATCATGATCGCTGTCAGCATACATACCAGAAGCTTCTTCACTTTCTTCATTTTCTTCCCTCCTATTTTTGAAAAAAATCTTTCTGAATAAATTCTGAAATCTATTCTTTTATATCTAAAATTATAAGATATTTCCCAGATACTGTCAAGATTCATTACTGACCCAAAATCTTAGTGTTACTGTTCACTCCGTTCTCAGTAACACGCTTCGCGATGCACAGAATTTATGCTAATCGCATAAATTCGCGCGGTATGTCTCGGGTTTTTGGTAGAGCGTACATCCGTATTTCTTTCTGCTGCATGCTTATCTGTGTTCACATAAATACCATGATACGCTCTACCACAAATACGGCTACACAGGCAAGAAGAGCTACTGTGATCAGGCTTTTTTCTTTATATGCGGCGATCAGTGCCACAACAAAACCGACTGCACCGGATACCACACTTGAAGTTGCCTTCAGGATTGCCGGAAATGTCATAGCTGCCAGGCACGCATAGGGCACATAATAAAGAAAAGATCTTACAAAGGGACTTCTGATCTCATTTTTGGCAAGGACAAGGGGCAGCATACGGATAAGATAAGTCACCACCGCCATTACCAGAATATATAAATATACATTATGACTCATGAGCTTCCTCCTTTTCCTCCACCGGGCAGAAATATGCTGCCAGACCTGCTACCAGAAGTGTTGTTATAATGATCATAAATCCTGAAGATACTCTTTTAAGCACCGGCGTTACCGCAAATATGGTGCTGACAGTCATCGAAGCCACAACAACTCCAAGAACCGGCCGGCTTTTTCTGGACGGTGGAATGATAATGGCAAGGAACATTCCGTAGATCGCCACACTCAGTGCGCTAAGCATAAAATCAGGCAGAAGGCTTCCGGAAATACCTCCCACAAGAGTCCCAAGAGTCCACCCCGGAATTGCCACACACATGGCACCATAATTATAAAATACGCTGACTTTCCCCTCCTGAGCTGCACTGATACCAAATATCTCATCTGTGATACCAAAGGCAGCTATATACTTCAGGATACCGGATTCCTCACGCCTGAACTTCTGGGACAGTGAAAAAGACATCAGACAGTATCTCAGATTGATCACAAGCTGGGTCATAGCCATCTCCCACATGGATCCTCCTCCAAAAATAATGTCCAGCCCTGCAAATTGTCCGGCTGATGTCAGATTGGTCAGGGAGATCAGCACAGCCTGCCAGATGCTCAAGCCCCCGGCAACCGCCATCATGCCAAAGGTAAAGGATACTGCAAAATATCCAAGTCCAATGGGGACTCCATCCTTCATACCTTTTCTGAAACTTTCTCTTTTCATGATTTCCTCCATTGTATGTACGTTATTTAATAAACGTAACTGTTTCACAGACTTCACAGCCTGTCACGGCAGGCACAGTTCCGTCCTGTCGCTCACGTAAATAAGAGCGCGCCCGGAAACCGTCTGTAAGTCTCCCGACACGCTCTTTTTATTGTAGCATTGCCCTGTCAAAACTTCAATACTTCACAGCAAACACTTCTATTCTTCTTCAGCAGCCCCGTCCGGATCCACAAGGCGGTTCAGCACACGGAATCCGTTATTCTTAAGCACGCTCTCTGCAACCAGAAGATCTTCGCAGTGCATGATAGCCACAGGAACCTTAAGTCCTCTGTGGAAAAATGTGTAAATGTAATGAAGGTTTACATTGCTTTCACCCATAACAGTGAGAAGTTTGTCAAGTCCTCCGATCTCATCCTGAAGGTCAACGAGAATTGCCTGTGTGATACGTGTCATATATCCCTGTTCAGATATGATCCTGTCTGCTTTATCCGGGTCATCGCAGACCATACGGAAGTTTGCAAACTCCGGTGCATCAAAACATCCGAAACCGTAAATATCGATCTCATTCTCCGCAAGGATACGTGTTACCTTCTGAAGACTTCCTGGTGTGTTCTCCACAAAAACAATATTCTGCTTTACCATAATAATCTTTCCTCTTTTCTTTGATTGCCTCTGTTCCCGGTTTGTCAGGAACAACATTTGTTTTAATAATAGCACTATTTTGTAAAGATTGAAACCTCCAATCAGATAATGTATACTTTTTGTAAATGCTATAAATACCGTTCAGGAGGTTTTTTTCATGATCATTGATACACATACACATATTTTTCCCGATAAGATCGCAGGCAGCGCTCTTCACAAACTGTCCGAAGTCATTGGCCTCAAACCCGGCACCAACGGCACCTATGACGGACTCCGCGCTTCCATGGATGAGGCCGGCATTGATGTGAGCCTTATTCTCCCGGTTGTCACTTCCCCTCATCAGTTTGATTCCATTTTACGCTTTGCAGTTTTCCTTAATGAAAATTTCTCAGAATGTGAAGGCCCACGGCTTATCTCCTTTGGAGGGATCCATCCGGAATGTTCCGATTACAAAGTACTCCTCCGCCAGGTAAAAAACGCAGGACTTAAAGGTATCAAGCTCCATCCAAACTATCAGAATACAGATTTCAATGATGTCCGTTTTAAACGTATTATCTATGCTGCTTCTGAACTGGGACTCATTGTGCTGACCCACACCGGCTTTGACCCTTACACCCCCGGCCATGAATACTGCACCCCGGATATGATCCTTGATGTTCTTAAGGATGTCGCACCGCCCAAACTGATCCTTGCACATATGGGCAGCAATGAGAACTACCAGGAATCCATGGAAAAGCTCTGCGGCCAGAACGTCTGGCTGGACACTGCCTATTCCATCATCCGTATGCCGGAAAACGAACTTGTACGCATGATCCACATGCATGGTGCAGACAAAGTACTCTTTGCCACCGATTCCCCCTGGGCAGGGCAGAAGGAAGCTGTGGAACATTTCAAAAATCTTTCCGGACTTTCCGAAAAGGAGAAAGAGCAGATTCTCTGGGGAAACGGAGCTGCCCTTCTCGGAATCTGACCAGCTCAACTGATCCACGGCAATGCCTGGATATCTGCCATGTTTCTCCGGCTAAAAATCAGGCTTTCTCCTGCTCTTCATCCGGCAATGCCACCTTCATCCTGACCTCGACCTCCTCATCATAACAGGAGAAGATCTCATCCACCTGCTTTTTCTCCGGAGACGGAGTCACCAGGCTTACAATCGGTACCAGGATCAGTCCTGCCACCATGGCGATCGCTCCCGCATTGATCGGAGATGCAATAAACTTTAAGAACATATTGGAAACTGTAATTCCAACTCCGGCCGCAAAGCTGACCCACACAGCCGCTTTCGTGGTTTTTTTCCAGAAAAGCCCGTACAGGAAAGGAGCCAGGAACGCGCCTGCCAGAGCTCCCCAGGAGATTCCCATAAGCTGTGCGATAAATGTAGGCGGATCCAGTGCCAGAACAACAGAGATCGCAATAAAGAATACTATCAGCACACGCATTACAAGGAGCTGCTTTTTCTCACTCATATCTTTCACAATATTCCCCTTGATAAAATCCAGTGTCAGTGTGGAGCTGGATGTAAGCACCAGAGAAGACAGTGTGGACATGGATGCAGAAAGTACCAGAACCACTACGATTCCCACCAGGATATCCGGAAGTGAGGACAGCATCATAGGAATGATGGCATCATAGGTGATACTTCCGTCAGCCTTGTAGATAGAAGGATCATCAAACAGCCTTCCAAAACCCCCAAGGAAATAACATCCTCCGGAAATGATCACTGCAAAAAATGTAGAGATCACAGTTCCGGTCTTTACCGCCTTCTCACTTTTGATCGTGTAGAATTTATGTACCATCTGCGGAAGGCCCCAGGTTCCCAGTGAGGTGAGGATCACAACGCCCAGAAGGTTCAGGGGATCCGGCCCGAAAAATGAGGTAAAAGCTCCCGGCTGACCCAGAGTTACTGGTACGTCACTTTCCAGTTGTGCAAGATTCTTAACAGCTTCCATAAAACCGCCCTGTCCTGCCAGAACAGCCGCGATAACAGCCACAATACCGCCAAGCATAACGATTCCCTGGATAAAATCATTGATGGCAGTAGCCATATATCCACCCAGGATCACATACACACCGGTAAGTGTTGCCATGAGAACCACACAGACCGTATATGGAATATCAAAAGCCATTCCGAACAGTCTGGAAAGTCCATTATACAGAGATGCCGTATACGGGATCAGAAACACGAACACGATTGCAGATGCCGCGATCCTCAGTGCCTGACTGTCAAAACGTTTTCCGAAAAACTCCGGCATGGTGGCTGCTTTCAGATGATGGGTCATGATACGTGTCCTTCTTCCAAGAACCACCCATGCAAGAAGACTTCCCAGAAAAGCATTTCCCAGGCCGATCCATGTGGACGCAAGTCCGTACTTCCATCCAAACTGTCCTGCATATCCCACAAAAACCACTGCCGAAAAATACGAAGTTCCATAGGCAAAAGCAGTCAGCCACGGGCCTACATTCCTTCCTCCAAGTACAAAATCACTGACGCTGGAAGCATGCTTCCTGGACGCCACACCAACGTAGATCATCACTGCAAAAAACACAGCCAGCAAGATCAGTTTCGCTGCCATCTCTCTTTCCTCCCGTTTATCCATTAATCTTTCTTAACAGTTCTGCTGCACTTCACGGAATACGCTTAAATAAGGCCCTACGGATATGATTTCTTTCGGGCGTTTACTTTATCGCATTGAAGCGTTACGCTTTTAACTGTCAAAGTGTTTCTGTTAGTATAACATTTGATGCCAAAATGTCAAGGCGTTTTTCACACATTTTTGTACAAAAATATCAAAACAACGGTTGACATTCCTATTTATATTGTGTATTATTTACTTTGTAGCTTTAAAGCGCTAATTTGCTTGTATTATTAATTAAAGGATGAGGAAAAATGCCAATCACAGAACTTTTGGAAAAAAATGCACGTCTCTACGGAGATGATGTCTGTCTTGTTGAAATCAACCCGGAGATGCCTGAGACCAGGCGTGTCACCTGGAAAGAATATGAACTGATCGAACCGGTACGTGCTTCCTATTACCGCCGTACTATCACATGGAGCGTATTTAATGAGAAGGCCAACCGTTTCGCCAACCTTCTGCTGGAACGCGGGGTTAAAAAAGGTGACAAGGTTGCCATCCTGCTTATGAACTGCCTGGAATGGCTGCCTATCTATTTTGGTATCCTGAAAACAGGTGCTCTGGCTGTACCCCTGAATTTCCGTTACTCTGCAGATGAGATCCAGTACTGTCTCGATCTGGCAGAGGTAGATATCCTGGTATTCGGCCCGGAATTTATCGGACGTGTGGAGGAAGTTGCTGACGAGATCGGCAAACACCGCCTTCTGTATTTTGTAGGCGACGGATGTCCTGGTTTTGCAGAGGATTACACCATGCACACAGCCAACTGCTCCAGCCAGTCCCCAAAGATCAATATTACAGATGATGACTACGCTGCCATCTATTTTTCTTCCGGAACCACAGGTTTCCCAAAGGCCATCCTTCACAGGCACAGAGCACTGATGCATTCCGCAGAAACAGAACAGCATCACCACGGCCAGACCAAGGATGATGTGTTCTTATGTATCCCGCCGCTTTATCATACCGGTGCCAAGATGCACTGGTTCGGAAGCCTTCTCACCGGAGGCAAAGCAGTACTTCTTAAGGGCGCTTCCCCGGAATCTATCCTCCGGGCAGTCTCTGAGGAGAAATGTTCCATTGTATGGCTTCTGGTTCCCTGGGCACAGGATCTTCTTCTTGCCCTTGACAGCGGCAGGCTGAAACTTGATATGTATCAGCTTGACCAGTGGAGGCTGATGCACATTGGTGCACAGCCGGTTCCCCCAAGCCTGATCCGTCACTGGAAAGAATATTTCCCGCATCACCAGTACGACACCAACTACGGACTCAGCGAATCCATCGGACCTGGCTGTGTGCATCTTGGTGTTGACAATATCCACAAGGTAGGTGCCATCGGCAAAGCCGGGTATGGCTGGGAAACCAAGATCATTGATGAACAGGGAAATACAGTAAAACAGGGCGAGACCGGCGAACTGGCAGTCAAAGGCCCCGGCGTCATGGTCTGCTACTACAATGACAAAAAATCCACCAGCGAAGTCCTTCACGGCGACTGGCTCTATACCGGAGATATGGCGGTTGAAGATGAGGATGGTTTTCTCTTCCTGGTTGACCGTAAAAAAGATGTTATCATCAGTGGCGGTGAGAATATCTACCCTGTACAGATCGAAGATTTCCTCCGCACCAATGACAACATCCACGATGTTGCTGTGATCGGTCTGCCTGACCCGCGTCTGGGTGAGATCTCCGCAGCCATCATTTCCCTGAAACCAGGTGCTCTCTGCACAGAAGATGACATCAACACCTTCTGCAAAAAACTTCCGCGATACAAACGTCCAAGAAAGATCATTTTCGCAGATGTTCCAAGGAATCCTACCGGAAAGATCGAGAAGCCGAAACTTCGGGAAATGTACGGTGCTGCTCACCTGGTAGCAGAACAGAATATGGCATAAATTTCTACCTTCCAAGGTGGCCTCAGATTGCCCGTATCGATCTGATCTCCCATAACAGACAGGCCGGTTACACGTAAGATCAGCGTGTAACCGGCCTGTCTGTATTTATGCCAGTCATAGGAATTTACTCCGTAACATTCCAATGACATAAAAAATCACCTCAGTCAAGCTCCTCATCCACATACTTCTGAATATTGGAAGCATTGACATATTTCTTTATATTCTCTCCGTCTGTGATAACCAGTGTAGGTGCCTGACGGATACCAAACTGTTTCACAAGTTCCGGATTCTGCTCTGCATCGATTATCTCCAGTTCTTCTCCCTCAAGCATCTTCTTTGCCATGCGGCAGTTAGGGCAGGTACTTGTGGTAAAAAGATACTTGTGAGCCTCAACCGGCTGGATCTGCACATCATCCCCGCTCATGGTCATAACACTGGTATGGACCTTCTTAAGCTCTGAATGCATTACATCATAAAGTGTACGGTTCTTATATTCCTGAGTCTTACCGTCATTCCAGTTCTGTACCGGTCGGTAGTAACCTGTGATACGGCTGTAAACCTCAGCCTTCTTGCCACATTTCGGACAGGTAAAGTGCTCGCCGCTGATGTAACCGTGCTCCTGACATACTGAGTAGGTAGGTGAAATAGTGTAGTAAGGCAGGCGGTAATTCTCCGCGATCTTTCTTACCAGAGCTGCTGCAGCCTTCCAGTCAGGCAGCTTCTCTCCCAGAAATGCATGGAATACAGTTCCTGAAGTATAAAGTGTCTGAAGCTCATCCTGGATATCCAGAGCATCAAAAATATCTGTGGTATATTCAACCGGCAGATGTGAGCTGTTGGTATAATAAGGGGTATCTCCTTTGCTTCCTGCTGTGCGGATATCCGGCCAGCGCTTTCTGTCGTGCTTTGCAAGACGGTAAGCTGTGGACTCTGCAGGAGTAGCCTCCAGATTGAAAAGTTCACCCGGATACTCTTCCTGATAGTCAGAAAGACGGCTCCGCATATGTTCCAGAACTTCTTTTGTAAATTTCTGTGTTTCAGGAGCAGACATATCCTTGCCGATCCAGCAGGCATTTAATCCGGCCTCATTCATTCCCACAAGACCAATAGTGGAAAAATGATTTTCAAAACTTCCCAGATAACGTTTGGTGTAAGGATACAGTCCTTCATCCAGAAGCCTTGTGATCACATCTCTCTTAATGTGAAGAGATCTTGCAGAAAGATCCATCATATGGTCAAGACGGTGATAAAATTCCTTCTCAGATTTGGACAGGTAAGCGATCCTTGGCATATTGATGGTGACAACACCTACAGAACCCGTGCTCTCACCGGAACCGAAGAATCCACCGCTCTTTTTGCGCAGCTCACGAAGATCCAGACGGAGCCGGCAGCACATGCTGCGGATATCGCTTGGCTTCATATCGCTGTTGATATAGTTGGAAAAATATGGTGTGCCGTACTTGGATGTCATCTCAAAAAGCAGACGGTTATTCTCTGTATCTGACCAGTCAAAATCTTTTGTGATGGAGTAGGTTGGAATTGGATACTGGAATCCTCTTCCGTTTGCATCTCCCTCGATCATGGTCTCAATAAAGGCCTTGTTAACCATATCCATCTCTTTTTTGCAGTCTTTATACTTGAAATCCATGTCCCTGCCGCCTACAATGGCAGGAAGCTCCGCAAGGTCATCCGGCACAGTCCAGTCCAGTGTAATATTGGAAAACGGTGCCTGGGTACCCCAGCGGCTTGGTGTGTTCACGCCATAAACAAAGGATTCTATACATTTCTTAACATCTTTGTAGCTTAAATCGTCAACTTTGACAAAAGGTGCCAGATAAGTGTCAAAAGAAGAAAATGCCTGTGCTCCGGCCCACTCATTCTGCATGATACCAAGGAAATTCACCATCTGGTTGCAGAGCACGCTTAAATGTCTGGCAGGTGCAGAAGTGATCTTGCCCTCGATTCCCCCAAGTCCTTCACGGATAAGCTGCTTCAGGGACCATCCTGCACAGTAGCCGGTAAGCATGGAAAGATCATGGATATGGATGTCCGCGTTCCTGTGCGCCTCTGCGATCTCATTGTCATAAATCTCAGACAGCCAGTAATTGGCTGTTACAGCACCGGAATTGCTTAAGATCAGTCCTCCTACAGAATAGGTAACTGTGGAATTCTCCTTTACACGCCAGTCCTCAACCTTCACATAGCTGTTTACGATCTCCTTGTAATCAAGGATAGTTGATTTCATATTACGGATCTTCTCTCTCTGCTTACGGTAAAGGATATATGCTTTGGCCACATCAGAATAGCCGGCCTGGATCAGCACATCCTCCACACTGTCCTGGATATCCTCCACTGAGATCTTGTTATCCTGTATCTTATTCTGGAAATCTGCGGTTACTCTCAGTCCGAGAAGATCGATCATATCCTGGCTGTAATTCTTGTCTTTAGCCTGAAAAGCCTTATCAATGGCAGATGTGATCTTGCCCATTTTAAACTCGTCGATTTCTCCGTCTCTTTTTACCACCTGAAACATACGACAGATGCCTCCCTCATAATTTTCTATTATACCTCTGTCCAGAGTTCTGCTCTTTAAAGCCGTAGGTTTATTGTAGCAGACTCCCTACCTGACGTCAACAGAAAAAGCACCATATATAGTGTCCGTTTTGTTCAGAGTACTATATATGGTGCTCAATCTATCATTTTGTAAAACAGCCGACCCATTCCTGTCCTAAACGACTTTGGGGTATATTTCTCTTGGAACCCTTGCTTTTACAGCGATCCCAGCCTCTGTATACTCTTCCTCAAGAAGCTGTCCGTATTCCCGGATCAACTGGATCTTTCCTGCTTCTCCGTAAGGGAAAAGACGTTCCATATAAATCTGTCCTTCTTCCAGAAGCCTGCCCAGAAGCGCCTTGAATACATCCAGCCCTTCTCCTGTACGGGCAGAAATCTTTAAGGTATGATCTGCACGGATATCACGTAAGGCTTCTCCCTCTGCCCTGTCCTGCTTGTTAAAAAGCGTAATGGTCTTTTTGCCCAGGGCGCCAAGCTCTTTCAGTGTCTCGTACACAACATGCATCTGCATTTCAGCCTGGGGGTTGGATGCGTCCACAACGTGTACGATATAATCCGCATATTTTGCTTCCTCAAGGGTACTCTTAAATGCCTCTACCAGATTGTGGGGAAGCTTGCGGATAAAGCCTACTGTATCTGTGAGAAGGATCTGCTGCCCGTCATCCAGAGTCAGAACCCTTGTTGTAGGATCCAGGGTTGCAAACAGCTTGTCCTCAGAAAGAACTTCTGCTCCTGTCAGCGTGTTCAGAAGCGTAGATTTACCGGCATTGGTATATCCCACTATGGCTGCAGTTCTGATATTTCCCTCAGCTCTTCTGGAACGAATCAGATCCCTGTGCTTCTCCACCTGCGCCAGCTCCTGCTTCAGTGCAGAAATACGGTTTCGGATCAGACGCCTGTCTGTCTCCAGTTTTTTCTCGCCCGGGCCTCGTGTACCGATCCCGCCTCCCAGACGCGAAAGAGAAGAACGAAGGCCTACCAGACGTGCGGAACGGTAACGGAGCTGCGCCAGCTCTACCTGTATCTTGCCCTCGCTTGTCACCGCTCTTTTTGCAAAAATATCAAGGATCAGAAGAGTACGGTCCATGACTTTACATTCCAGCTCACGCTCCAGATTATTCATCTGTGCAGGTGACAGCTCGTCATCACAGATCACGCCATTGGCATCCAGCGCTGCCAGAAGCCCTCTCACTTCCTCGATCTTGCCCTTTCCTATATAGGTGGCCGGATGTATGGCCTCCCTGTTCTGGATGATCCTTCCTGCAACCACTGCACCTGCTGTAGCTGCCAGCTCTCCAAGCTCATCCAGGGATTCGTTCATATCATCCCCGTCACCTGCCTGGACTCCTACCAGGATCACCCTCTCTTCTGTCTCATAGAAATATTCCATTCAAATTTCCTTTCAGCCTTCCCCGCCGTCAGAGGTACCTGCATCCTCATATACGTCTGTACCGGAACTGTCTGTACTGTCCGTACTTCCGTCCGGGGCACTTCCTGCATTGTCTGTACTTTCCTCTGCGGCAGTCACTGTGCTGTCTGCGGCACTGCTGTCTGATGTTCCTGTGGATACTCTTGTTTTCAGGAATTTTACCTCCTTCTTTGCAGCCGCATCCTCCGGGAACATATCCACGTACTCCTCTGCCTTGGTAAGGGCAGTGGCAAAATCAAGCTTCTTCTCATATGCCACGATCTCATTGAAGAGGATACTCTGCATCTCTTCTGTGGTGGCAGTGGGAAGTGCCCTGGTGATATTTGTCAGGGCAGAATCATAGTCCCCCTCCTGAATATCACAAAGTGCCAACCCGTTATAGCCTTTGGCTGAATCACCTACAGCAGAGATGTACTGGGTATACATGGCTCTCGCGTTAGTCACGTCGTTCTGATCAAGATATACCATTCCCAGAAGGAGAAGTGCCTCTGTATTTCCGTTCCCGGAAGCTTCCAGAAGCTCACTCCTTGCATTATCATGATCATCCATATAATAATAGACACGGCCTCTGTCACAGTGATCCTGGGCATCCTTTGCCTCTGAGGACAGGGCAGCCTCCAGATATCTGGTTCCGTCAGCTTCCATATCCTTATCCACATATGCCTCATAGATCTTGATGGCAGTATCATAGGTGGAATCCTCCCCATAAGCCTGCTTGAAATTGGAGGCAGCCTCCTCATAGGAATCCATAGCCAGCGCTACTTTTCCTGTAAGGAAATAGGTATCTGCATCCATGGAAAAATCCTCGCCAAGTGTCTGGCAGTCTGCCATGGCATCTTCATATTTCCCTGCCTTAAGCTCCGCAGTTGCCCTGTAGGAAAGAATGTCCTTTTTCAGACTGCTGCTGACTTTGTCACAGTCAAGCGCCTCTCCAAAACAGGTGATTGCATCCTCATAATTCCCCATACGGAGATTGGCTATACCTGCTCCTCTGTAGGATTTTGCCAGGTTCACACCATTCTGCACGGAAGTCTGGTATCCTTCCAGTGCATACTGGTAACTCCCCTGTGCCAGATCATGTTCTGCCTGCTCATAGATTTTCTGTCCTTCACCGCCGCAGCCTCCCAGGAGCAATGCCCCTGAAACAGCCGCAAGGATCAGTAATGCTTTTCTTTTCTTCATGTGCATCCTTATTCTACGACAAGCCCTTCGGCTTCCATAACCTTAACAACACTGTCTACATACTGATGACACAGCTCATCAGTTCCTGCCTCCACCATAACACGGATCAGAGGCTCTGTACCGCTCTCACGTACAAGGATACGTCCGTCACTTCCAAGTGCATCGGCTGCTGCCTGTACAGCTTCCGCAACCTTCGGATTCTCTCTTGCTTCTTTCTTGTCTGCAACACGGACATTGCGAAGAAGCTGGGGATAAACCTTCATCTCTTTTGCAAGATCACATAATGTGCTCTTCTTCTCCACACATGCTTCCATGACCATAAGAGAAGTCAGGATTCCGTCTCCTGTTGCGGAATAGCGGCTGAAAATAATATGTCCGGACTGCTCTCCACCGATGCTGTAATTATTTTTCAGCATGTTTTCGGCCACATATTTGTCACCTACTGCAGTCTGCTCATAGTCAATACCCTCCCGCTCCAGGGATTTGTAAAGCCCCAGATTGGACATAACGGTTGTTACTACTGTATTTCCGTTGAGGTGGCCTTTTTCTTTCATGTATTTGCCGCACACGTACATGATCCTGTCACCGTCGATGATATTTCCCATATGGTCCACAGCAATACAGCGGTCAGCATCTCCGTCATATGCAAAACCTACATCCAGTCCCTTATCAAGTACATACTGTCTGAGAACTTCAATATGAGTGGAACCACAGTTTGTGTTGATGTTGGTTCCGTTTGGATCATTGTTGATCACATAGGTTTTTGCACGAAGTGCGTCAAAAACACTCTTGGCAATGGCTGAAGAACTTCCGTTGGAGCAGTCCAGGCCAACCTTGATATTCTTAAAATCACGGCACGGAATAGAGATCAGGTGTCCGATATAACGGTTTCTTCCTGATGCAAAGTCTACTGTGCATCCGATATCCTCTCCTGTTGCCAGAGGAAGCTCCTCGATCTCTCCGTCCAGATAAGCTTCGATCCGCGCTTCAATATCGGCAGAGATTTTCTGTCCGTTCTCATTAAGGATCTTGATACCGTTATCATAAAACGGATTATGGCTTGCAGAGATCATGATACCGCAGTCAAAATCCTCTGTGCGTACTACATAGGACACACTTGGAGTTGTAGTCACATGAAGCAGATATGCATCTGCTCCTGATGCTGTCAGTCCTGCTGCAAGGGCATACTCAAACATGTAGCTGCTTCTTCTTGTGTCCTTTCCGATGACGATCTTTGCCTTATGATCTCTTCCGTAGTACCAGCCGATATAACGGCCTACACGAAACGCATGATCTGCTGTAAGCCGTACATTAGCTTCCCCGCGGAAACCGTCTGTTCCAAAATATTTGCCCATAATGTTCTCCTTTTGCTGTTCACATCTTATCCGGTCTTCTGAAAAAAAATCCTACTGATACAGTCCCTCAGGATATACGCCTGCATCTGTAAGCTTCTTAAATGCAGCCTGAACAGATGCCTTATCCTCCTGGTATGTAACTCCAAACCACTCATCTTTTGTCTCAAGAACATCTACCGCTGCCTTTCCGGAATGGATAAGCTGGTCGATCAGCTCAGGAAGAAGGTACTCTTTCTTGATATCTCCTTCTTTGACATTGCCTAAGAACTCTGTAAATCCCTTTTCAAGGATTTCCATAAACTCCGGTGTGAGTCCCCACATATTCATGGAAACAAGACATTTCACATCCAGAGATGTGGCAGTTCCGTCGTCAGCTCTCTCCTCTGCACCCTCTGCAGTTTTGTAAATGTTATGTGTCTCTGTAACGCCTGTAAGCTTGCCGTCCTCAATGTGGCATACGCCTCTTGTAACACTTCCGTTGTCACTTAAAGTATTTCCAAGGCGGAATCCTGCCATGCAGATATGCATAACGCCATCCTGCGGCTGCTCTGATACAAGATAGTCATGAACCTTTACGTATGCTTCTTTTCCGTAATAGTCATCTGCATTAATAACAGCAAATGGCTCGGAAAGAACTTTCTTTGCTGCAAGGACTGCATGTCCTGTTCCCCATGGTTTGGTACGGTCTGCCGGTTTTGTGAATCCCTCCGGAAGATCATCGATCTCCTGGAATGCATACTCTACCTCAACGATACCGGAGATACGGTCTCCGATAACTTTTTTGAATTCTTCCTCAAGATCCCTGCGGATAATAAATACAACTTTGTTAAATCCTGCCTCAATAGCGTCATGGATGGAATAATCCATGATGATCTCACCTTTCGGTCCTACCGGTGCAAGCTGTTTGATCCCCTTTCCAAAGCGGCTTCCGATTCCCGCTGCCATGATTACAAGTGCTGTCTTTTTCATGTTACGTTTCCTCCTGAATTAAAATAATTATATTTATGCTGTTCTCTATTATGCCTCTTCATTAAGTCTGGTCAGCTTCACAGCCTGGTCTGCTGCGATCAGGCTGTCAATGATCTCATTAAGATCTCCGTTTAAGATACTGTCAAGACGGTGCAGGGTAAGCTTGATCCTGTGGTCTGTAACACGTCCCTGCGGGAAATTATAGGTACGGATCTTCTCGGAACGGTCTCCTGTACCGATCTGGCTTCTTCTTGCCTCAGCTTCCGCATCATGCTGCTTGGCAAGCTCCATCTCATAAAGACGGGAGCGAAGTACACGGAGAGCCTTGTCCTTGTTCTTAAGCTGTGATTTCTCATCCTGGCAGGAAATAACGATTCCTGTTGGAATATGTGTAAGACGTACAGCAGAGTCTGTTGTATTGACACACTGTCCACCGTTTCCGGATGCACGGAACACATCAAACTTACACTCGTTCAGATCAAGATGGAAATCGATCTCCTCAGCTTCCGGCATAATGGCAACTGTACATGTGGATGTATGGATCCTTCCGCCTGACTCTGTCTCAGGCACACGCTGTACACGGTGTACACCACTCTCATATTTCAGTCTGGAGTATGCTCCCTCACCTTTGATCATAAAGGTAACTTCCTTGAAACCGCCGATACCGTTCTCATTAAGGCTGAGCATCTCTGTGCGCCATCCAAGGGATTCTGCATACTTCACATACATACGGTAGATCTCCGCTGCAAAAAGCGCTGCCTCATCTCCGCCTGCGCCTGCACGGATCTCCACGATAACGTTCTTGCTGTCATTGGGGTCCTTTGGAAGAAGAAGGATCTTAAGCTCATGCTCCAGCTCCTCCACCCTCTTCCTGGCATCGGAGAGCTCTTCCTTAAGCATCTCGCGCATCTCCTCATCCTTCTCGCCCTCCAGCATGGAAAGACTGTCCTCGATAGTCTCTTTGTTCTTTTTATATTCTTTATATGCATCTACGATCGGCTGCAGATCGCTCTGTTCCTTCATAAGCCTTTGAAAGCGCGCCGGATCATCAGTCACTCCCGGCTCTCCCAGCTCATTAAGAAGCTCTTCAAAGCGTATCAGCAGATCATCCAGTCTGTCAAACATGTATTTCCTCCTGCATTGTTGTTTTCTTTTTCCCGATCACCACCCGGTCCAGTCCTGCAAGGTCTTTGATAACTCTCACATTTCCGAAATCGGCCTTCTCCATTATCTTACTGACCGCACTGCCCTGTGCACAGCCGATCTCATAGAGAAGCCAGCCCTCCGGCTTTAAATACTTTCCTGCACCTTCGGTGATCTTTCTGTAAAAATAAAGTCCATCCTCCATTCCGTCCAGCGCAAGCCTTGGATCGTGAAGGCGTACCTCATCCATAAGTCTGTCTATTTCTTCTGTCTCGATATAAGGCGGATTTGAGATAAGGATATCATATTTTGCACCGGGTTTTCCACCCTTTTCACAAAAACATTCTGCCGAAAACAGATCACTTTCCACAAATTCCGCCCTTTTATCCACCTGGAGAGCCGCAGCATTTCTTTTTGCCACCTTAAGGGCATCCCCGGAAATATCCACTGCTCTTCCCCGAGCATCAGGTTTTTCCAGGAGAAGGCTTATAAGGATACACCCTGAGCCGGTGCACATATCAAGGATCTGCGGGGCTTCTTTTCCTTCAAGACATTTCAGCCCTTCCTCCACAAGCACCTCTGTATCCTGCCTTGGCACCAGCACATTTTCATCCACATAAAATTCATATCCCATAAAAAAAGCCTGGTGCGTCAGATGCTGTAAAGGGATGTGCCTGCTCCGCTTCTCTGTTAATGCCAGATAAGCTGCTGCTTTCTCATCGTCAACATTCTCATCGCTGTGCGCAAAATACCAGGCACGGTTTTTTCCGGTAGTATATTCCAGAAGGAGCCAGGCATCCAGCCCGGCTTCTTCGATGTGACTCTTCTCAAGTATTGTCCTGCCTTTTTCCAGAAGAGACTTAAACGTTTCCATGGTCTTCTCCCTCTTTCGGAACATCCAGGCCAAATTCTTCCTTTAGATATGCACGCCAGTCAAAGACTGCCTCAACTGCCCTGATAGCTACCTCAGCCATATCAGCGTCAGGCTCCCTGGTTGTGAATTTTTGCATTGCCATTCCCGGCTTGCTCATAATATCTGCAAATCTGCTGTCTGTTCTTCCTGCCCACTGGATGATCTCAAAGGAGATCCCTGCGACAACCGGCACCATAAGAAGGCGGCCAAACAATCTTACCCAGTAAAACGGCACCAGCACAAACACAAAGTGGAGCACAATACTTACCAGCATGACCAGAAAAAGGAAGCTGGTTCCGCAGCGTCTGTGAAGCCTGGAGCTTGCCAGTACATTCTCCACAGTAAGAGGCATCCCGTGTTCCACACAGTTGATACATTTATGTTCAGCTCCATGATACATGAAGGTTCTCTGGATATCCTTCATCCTTGAAATAAGAAGCATGTAACCAAGAAACAGTGCCAGCTTCACAAAAGCCTCCGCAACAGTGACTGCAAACTCTGACGCTCCGATCTTTCGGATCAGGCTTGCCAGCGCATAGGGAAGCAGCATAAAGGCAGCAATGGAAACCACGATGGAAACAGCAACCGTCACATAAAGAAGCAGCTTGAAAAGCTTATCTTCTTTGGCCTTATTTGCAGAACGCTCCTCCTCTGTAAGGGCAGCCTTCTTCTTTGCTTCCTCCTCATCCCCTGCGATCTCTGCGGAATACATCAGACACTTGGTACCTACCACCAGAGAATCCACGAAGCTTACCACACCACGGATAATGGGTTTTTTCAGAAATCCGGCATTTCCGAAAATACACTTGTAGTCTTCGACTTTAACTTCGATTTCCTTGTCCGGACGACGCACAGCTATGGAATATTTATCCTTATGGCGCATCATAATGCCTTCCATAACTGCCTGTCCGCCAATATTAGATGGCTTCATTCATTTTCTCCTGTAGAAAAAAGGTTGAGATTTCCCAACCTCAACCTTCTCATTTCCTGTATTCAATATCAATTATTTATTCAGGCCGTATTTCTTGTTGAACTTATCGATACGTCCACGAGCCTGTGCTGCCTTCTGCTGTCCTGTGTAGAATGGATGGCATTTGGAACAGATCTCAACGTGGATGTCCTGCTTAGTAGAACCTGTTACGAAAGTGTTTCCACAGTTGCATGTAACAGTTGCCTGATAGTAGTTCGGATGGATTCCTTCTCTCATGATTTTCACCTCTCTATATTATATATTCTTATTCGTATTTATTTGACGAATTCCGATTTAAACAGCTTGCTAATTATAACATAGTGTTTCATGAAATGCAAGGATTTTATAAAAATTTCTGTTTTCTGTTTCTTGTAATATTTAATCGTACAAGAAATAAAAGAACAAAGAAAGCAGGAAAGACCGGATAAAGCGATAGGGCTACACACAAGTAACATGGCAGTTAAGCTATTAAAGAATAGATTGAGTGTGTGAAGAATAAACATAATCCGGCAAAACAGTTGAAGAAAGTAGGAACGGCAGGATAAGAAAGCACAGTGTTCATACTACAGGAAGAAAATGAACAGGTTGAGCCAATCAACACTTTACTCCTAAAACAAGAAGCCGTTAAGCGGAAGAATCAACAAGCGAGAGGACACAGTACTTTGTTCTTATCTTCCCAGTCCAAACGTTTGGACTGGGGTACAAGTATTCAAGCGGAGTTTTACTATAAAAAGAAAAGGATAGGCGAAAACATGAAAATTAATGTTAATGGTTTAGGCACAATCGAAGCGTCCGGCAAAGTACTGGTTAATTTATCCTGTGCTTTTTATGTGTCATCTGATAACCTTTTACGTTGCAATCTTTTCAAGCTTTCATTTGAGCACAAGTATTATGCAGACCAGATCACTGGTTTTCTTGATGAACAGGGCTACTTTAACAGTGAAAATCTACACCGTTATCCAGAACGCTTTAAATGAGAGGGGGATATAAATGTTCACAGCATGGATTAAAAACGAATATGGTGAGCTGGTCAAACAGTATGATGACTGTATGAATATCTCAGTCCTCCCGGAGCGTGACATGGAATTACAGTTTCCCGATATCCTTGAAAGCATCGGGATAGCAAGCAATTACATATGTCTCATAGATTCACAAGGACGACATTTCTACCCTTTATATATCTATTCTGTAGAAATCGGATAGGGGGTGAAAAATTGGACTTATTGTTACTTTTAAAACTCTTTTTGATTTTGGGAAGCATTGACTATGCATTTGCAATCATTGATTGCATCATTGCAAGCGTGCCTCGTATCACAATCAGAAACACGAAAAAAGAAAAGGAAAGTATAAAAGATGGGCGAAACGATAATGCAGAAACACGAGAGTAACACAATTGTTACAGATATAGAGAACGCAGAAGTTCTTGAGTTTGGAAAAAGAGATTTCAATGCATACAACCGTATGTTGAATAACATTGAAAAAGGCTTCACAAAAGCATCTGATGCTTATGTAATGATAGCAACGAATCTCTGGCAGATTTACCACGATGAATATTTCCGCATTGACAGCTACAAAACAATTGCGGATTTTGCACTTGATAAGTTTGAGTTGAAAAAATCCACCACGCACAACTATATCAAGGTAATGGAAAAATTCGGGGATATCGTAGATGGAAAAGCAAAGGGCATCAAGGAACAGTTTAAAGACTTCAAATGTTCCCAGCTTGTCAATATGCTGACCCTCACCCCGGAACAGCTTGAACAGGTAAAACCAGATTGGTCAGTGCGTGAAATCATTGCGTTTGGGAAAAACCCGATTCTGATAGAAGAAACAGAAGACGCAGCGGAAATGGCATCCACTTCCCCGGATGCTGACAGCGATCCTGATGTAGAAGAGCCAGACCTTTCACAGTACCTCAACACCCCGGATATCATATCCGGTAGAACTTCCGTGTTAGAGTGCGATGCATTTGAGGATATCGAAAAGCACCGTGATATTATCCTCTCAGCTTTCAATGATATGAAAGCCGACCCCAACTTTGCAAACAAAAAAATCCGCCTTGTTGTTGAACTTGCTTTTGACTGATGCAAGGTAAAATGCGGATAAGTATAACAAGAAAAGGAGAAAAACATTATGAAATTTTATTCCACATTAAGCAAAAAAGTAAAAGTCATTACAAAGAACGCTACCCCTTATGAGGTAGAGGGAAACAAAGGAATTACTTACCGTCTTGTTATCCTTAACGATAATGACGTTGAAAAAATAAAAGTTATTGATGAAAAAACTTACACAGAGTTTGAACCGGGTAAAGATTACCTGCTCACCTGTGAGTTTGATATTCGTAACGGACGTTGCGGAGATGTCAAAGTAAATGGTTTTGTACCATTTAAATAATCCGGTAGCCAGTCCAAACGTTTGGAAAAACGCTGGGCTTCCTATATACGTGGGTGGTAGGTAAACGCCTATCACCTGCCACTCACACTTTTTTTGTAAAAGAGGTTGTTATGAATAACTATATTTCAATTCTTGATTTTGCTCTTGGTGCAAGTTTGTTGTTGGTTTTTTTCAAAATGATTAAAAGAGGTCGACATGAATGATAGTGTCTTATATTCCAGTATTCCTGATGCTGTTATTCCTGATTCTTCAAGTGATATTTCTGTAACAGATTCTCCTGCGGACATCCCGGAAACATCAGACCCGGAAATCTCCACGGATGCAGTTACAGAAGCTACCCCTGGAGAACAGGAACAGACACAGGGACAGGACGCAGCGGAAAATTCTTTTCAGGATTCTCCCGGGGAAACTTCCCCGGTAACAACTACCCCGGAACCGGTACAGCCTACCGCCACCCCGGAACCTACATCTCTCCCGGAACAGGCAGCACAGGAACCGGATTCCACGAAAGACGCAGATGCGAACAAGGAAGAGGACATAGAGCAAAGCGCAGCTACAGACGCAGACACAGTACAGGCGCTTGGTGATATCAAGACCCTGCTCACAGAAATGAAAGAAGAACAGGAAGATTATCACAACGCTGTTCTGGAATACCAGACGCAGGTAGCAGATGAACAGAAGTATTTCACAGAACAGTCCAAAAACGTTCTTTCCGTCCTTGTTGTCATAGCCCTGATCCTGGGCTTTGCATCGGGAATTCTCTTAGCCAGAATTGTCTGGCGAAAAATATAAATCTCTCCCCAGTCCAAACGTTTGGACTGGACACAGGGAAAACAAGACGGTTGTACGCTGAGGATACACCCGTACCGAGGGAACATTACAGCGTAGAGGTTCAATCCCTCTTTTCCCTTTAGCAAAAACGATGGAGGTATAGACATGAATGTATTCACAATTGCAACGGTTTTCACAGATTCCGCAAGCACTCCTGTAGTTACATCAATCCCAGCTCAGGGAGCGGAAACTACCGCCGATTTTGTAGAAAAATTCCTGAACATGGATTTTATCAACAACGTTCTTGTTGAGTACGCAAAAGTATTTTCCATCGGCTTTGCTTTTGCAACAGTTCTTGCACTTATCACGTTTGGCGTTTTCAAGGCTTTCAGCCTTGTTCGCATAGAATAATTTAAGGAGGAAAATATCATGGGTGAAGCTTTAACAGGTGCTTTTACAACTGCTGTAGGCACAATTAAAACTGACGTAACAACTATGATCTCTACAGCACTTCCGGCAGGACTTGCGATCATGGGTATCGGTCTGGCTGTAAGAATTGGAATTAACTTCTTCCGTTCTATCGCCAACTCTTAAGTATCCGGGGAACATCCCCCAGATACTCCCCCAGTCCAAACATTTGGACTGGGGCAAATAAGATAACTTGAAGTTTTTTCATAATCTTAAAACAACTGAATCGAGGGTTATTCTTTGCGGTGTTCAATCCCCCTTACCTTGAATACCGTCTCCCCTGTCAAGTGATTTACTCTTTTCCCTCAAAAAAGTGCAAACTTCCCGGAATATCCAAGGGAAAAGGAAGAAATTACTTTACAGGGTGAAAAAAGAAATAATGGCCACAGAGGGCTTGACGGTTTTATCCATCAAGCCCTCTTGTCTACCTGTTTTTCCTCCCGGTTTCCCAGTCCAAACGTTTGGACTGTGCCAAGTAGCTGCCGATCGGGAACAAGGCACGCGTGACCGTTTGGCAGACACCTGGCGCAGTCCCGGAAAAACTTTTCACTGGAACAAGGAAGCTTTTGGGATGCCTACCGCAGGGAATCCCCCTCGTTTTACATATACCTGCACCCTGACAATTAAATATTGTGCTGTCCTTAAAGGAATGATATAATTACTGCATACAAAATATGTATGGAGGGAACGCATATGATGAGTGAAGAGGAATTTGAACAGTTACAACGACAACGTGAAGAATATAAAAGGCGTCATTCAGAACTTCAGCAGAATATGAATGATGAAATCCGTTATAGACGTAGACGTGAATCTGAAAAAACTTTTGAGTTTTACAGAGAACGTAAACGCTTAAATAATCCGGGTAAATCTGATGAAGAATTAGGTATTGATAAGCCTTTTATAAATGAAAACATGTATGATTTTTGGGATAAAGAAACCATTCGGCTTTCTTCTTATTTTAAAAAATTATTTCGTTTAAAATAATTATATAATGATTTAGGGACTGTTTCGGCAGTCTCTTTTTTTATTGTTTGTGAGGTGATAAATTGAAAAAAATTATTTGTTTTATTTTAGTGTTAACACTTTCGGTTAATACTATACAATATGTTTACGCTGATACTTCTAGTGATTCATCTGATTCTTCGCCCACTGCTACTCCCGAACCAACTTTTCCGCCACCTCCTTCTACTAAAATTTTTGAATTTCTTAATGCATTAATGGGTTTTTCAATGGATCCTAATTCTGCTTCAAAATTAGGACTTTCATTGTTTAACGGTCTTTCGGATTCCGATAAAGAAAAAATTGAAGAAGAAGCTTCAAAAGATAACAACGTAACAACAGATGGAAACTATTATTACATAACTAATAATTTCTTTAAAACCGTCAACAATCAGATTCAGAACAGTGTTCATACATTGGATGGATACTATTTAATTGAACCTAACCAAGATTCTACATTTTTAAGTGTTGTATCATCCAATTTTACTGGAAAATATAAAGAAACTAACGAAACGCTTGCAAATGAATTTAATAGTAAATATTCTACTATTTTTTTACAGGGACGCAATCTTTATACAGGTATCGATATTTCTCGATACTATTATATTGATTCTAAAGCTCCATTTTATGTATATAATTGTGATTCCTCTTTAGATAATAATAATTATTTTTACACTCTTGATGCAAGATTTTGCCTTTCTTCTGGAATTTCGATTTATAACCATAATTTATCTTCTGATATGTTTTTAAATTATTTTCAAAAGGAAAATGTATCCGTGTGGGGAGTTCCTTTTAAGCTTTTTTATAGTTTAGACGATGTAAAAAATTATATAAACAAAGGACGCACCTATTCTCCCAAATTCCCGGAAATTAATATCAAAATCCCTGTAAACTATGTGAACAACAACGTTACACTCCCCTCTATTGATTTCGGTGACTTCACAGCAACTGGAAAATCAGAAACAGAGATTCAGGATTATCTTGACAGTGTATTAAAAAAGTATCTGGATAAACTGCAAACAGCATCTTCTGCCACACCAACACCAACTCCGGGTTTTACGGATGGTGAACCAACACCCACTCCAACCCCTGGAACTGGCGGTGGAGATTTTACAGATCAATCACCTACTCCTACCCCCGGAGCTGGTGGCGGTACTGGTGGCAGCACAACCGTAGATATGACCGATACAAACAACTGGCTCAAAAAGATATACAACTGGTTAGTATCTTTCGGAAAATCACAGGATGCCTTATTCGAAAAAATCATGGCATACATCAAAAACAATGATGGGAAACTGGATGATGTCATAAAGTCAATTGATAACATCAAAATCCCGGCATCCCCAGATGTCAACGTAGACTTTACAGACACAAACGTAGCACTAAAGAAGATTCAGGACTTAATTACAAGTTTTCAGAAATCCCATGATTCCTATGCGGAAAAAGTTGTAAGCTACTTGGAAAAGAACAATGGGAAATTAGATGATATCATCACAGCCATTGACGCACTGTCAAAAGGAAACACAGAAACAGAAGCAAATGGTTGTAAATATGATTTCACTGCCCTCTCCCAGTTCCTCACAGAAACGTGGAATGAATCAGACAAAAAGTTTGATACGATGATAGAACTGCTAGAAAAAAACAATGAATACCAGAAAAATCTTGTAAATCTGCTGGGTGATATCAAAAAAGAGCTGATTAAAGAGAATGTCATTAACACATTCAAAAACCGTTCTTCCCAAACTGCGGAAAAAGCAAAGGAAAAGTTTCCGACTTCCCTGCCGTGGGATATTGCTTTTGTCGTTAATTCCATGTCAGCAGAACCACAGGAGATCAATATCACGATTCCTGTAAAAGTTGATTCATTAAACGTTCAGGAAGAATTAAATATTGATATCACAGACAAAGAATGGGAAAAGCTTGCAAAGCTCTGCCGATACCTGCTTTCTCTTCTTTTCATTCTCTACATGGTACATCTTACAAGAAAACTATTTTTCAATAAAGGAGATGATGATTGATGCAGGCTATACTAACTTCTGAACTTCTCAATTCAGCGGTAGGGTTTTTCTTTGATATCCTTGATATTTTAATCTCTATACTACCCTCCGCACCTTTCCGGGCTATGCTTGCATCTCTGGAAAATTCTTCTGGCATGGAAGTCTTAGGCTATGTCAACTACTTCATTCCATTCAAGTTCTGCGCCACCTGCCTGAATCTGTGGCTTGGATGTGTAATAGCCTACTATGTTTACAAATACCTGAAACAGGCAATTAATGATTTCCGTAACAAACGATAACTTATTAATCTTTTATATCTCAGTCCAAACGTTTGGACTGGCAAAGGGGGAACATATATGATCTATTTTTATTCAGGACGACCCGGTTCAGGGAAATCCCTGCACTGTGCAAAGATGATAGATCAGTACCACAAGCGTGGGAAAAATGTCATCTGTAACTTTGAAGTCAACGAAAATTTCTGGAAAAAGAAACGCTGCAAAAAGAACAAATACCTAAATGATTATGGAATCATTCAGGAAGTCACGAACGACCAGCTCACTGTAGATTTTCTCATAGATTTTGCAGACAAGTACCACAAGCGCAATTCCCGTGGACAGATTATAGAAAAGCAAACTCTTCTCATTATCGATGAGTGCCAGACTATGTTTAATTCTCGTTCATGGAATCAAAAAGGACGTTCCGACTGGGTTATCTTTTTCACCCAGCACCGAAAATTCGGCTACACCGTCATCCTTGTATCACAGCACAAAGATTTAATTGATAAACAGATACGTCATATTTTCCAACATGATTATGAACACAGAAATGTAAAGAACTTCAAACTCATTGGTTGGTTCCTTGCCCTCCTGCTGGGTGGGAACTTCTTCGTCATCCCGGTAAAGAGCATGGACACCGGGAAAAAAGACCATGTGGAATTTATGCTTGCTTCAAGGAAATATTATCGATTGTATGACAGTTATAAGATTTTCGATACAAAAACATTAAGGCAGATATAGCCCACAGGCTCACTGTCTGCGGAGCTTGGGGACTAAGGGGCCCCAACTAGCGGACGGTGGGCACGTGGGCGGTAACGCCGGGTGTTGCTTACTTGACAATAGCAACACTTTTCAGTCAAGGGGGAATGAAAAAAATGATTTACAATGTAAAAACGATTGAATATTTAGAATCCACACACGTTCGTATCTACGGACGTCCTATTAAAATCGAAAACAAAATTAAAATCACAGAACCGAAAAAGAAAACTCTCGAAGAAAAACAGGAAAGAACAAAAGAACAGATTCAGCACAGTATCAAAGTATCCGTTAACCGTACAGTAAACCAAGTCTATGCAATCTCACGCTCAAACAAATGGGATTACTTTATCACACTCACAATAGACCCGAAAAAACTTAATAACACAGATTTCAACCTGATCTCTGAAAAATTAAACATCTGGACAAACAATCTAAAAAAGCGTTATGCCTCAGACCTGAAATATATCTTTGTCCCGGAACTTCATAAGGATAAAACCAAATGGCACTTTCACGGACTTTTTTCTAACATGGGAAACATCCCTCTTGTTTTTTCAGGAAAGACCTGTGTAGGAAAATTCATCTATGACTATGCAAAAAAACCTTATGCAACAAAGATATATAACTTACCCTTGTGGAAATACGGTTTTTCAACTGCCACGAAAGTCCGTGATACAGCAAGTGCAAGCTCTTACATTACAAAGTACATTACAAAAGACTTAAGCCGTATCCTGCAAAATCAGCACAGGTATCTTGCATCTCAAAATGTAGACCGCCCGGTTGAGCGTGTTTTCAATATTGATTATGAGAAGCTTCAGGAAGTTATTACTTGGCACCTTGAAACGGTCGATTATATGTCTAACATCCAGATACCGCAAGCTTCACAGGAAATCACTTACATGGAATTCAATAAAAAGTAAAGGAGAACACACATATGTATAAAATTGATAAAATCTTTATGTCTGTATCTATGCACTTTCAACGCCTGATATTTAGAGCCATCTTCTTCTTTCATTTCCGCAAAATCCGGCAATGCAATGGCTGTTGTTTTATCTGCAAAAACTTTGATTTTTGCATGGAAACCACAAAACAATTATATCAGAAGTCCAAATAATTCAGTCCAAACGTTTGGACTGAAATAAAACCCTTTGAACAGGGAAATCATAAGAATAAATAAAAATAGTGTTGTCAATGATTGAGTATCAACAAAGCCTGTCATTGATAACACTATTTTTATTTATTACCCTCTCCCATAAAAGGGGGACTTACACATGAAAAAGGGTAACACTTATTTGAAAGAACGTGAACGTTATCAACTAGAATCTCTTCTTTTACAGAAAATTCCTGTGAAAGATATTGCAAAAATTCTTAACCGTTCAAGAAGCACGATCTACCGGGAAATCAAACTCGGCACGGTTGAAATGTTAGATTCTGACCTGATACCTTACAAAAAATATTGTGCCGATCGCGGTCAACAGGTACAGGATGAAAATAGCAAGAACAAGGGCAGGGAACTTAAAGTAGGCACAGATTTAGAGTTTATTGAATTTCTTGAACACATGATTCTAAAAAAGAAATACAGCCCGGTTGCTATTCTTGCACACATCAAAAAGAATAACCTTACATTTCAGACCGATATCTGCTACAAGACTATCTATAATTACATCAATAACAACCTGCTTCTTAACGTAACCCGGCACAATCTACCTATGCCACGAAAAAAAGTAGAGAAAATTAAAGACAAGAAACGTCTTGCAAGAACGCATTATCATACAAGTATTGAAGAACGTCCCCGGGAAATACGCTCCCGGCTCACTTATGGTCACTGGGAACTAGACACAGTAGAATCTGGCAGGGGTGACAAAACCTGTCTTTTCGTATTTACGGAAAGAGCTACGAGGGAGGAACTGATATACAAAGCGGAAAGCAAAAGCCAGCCCTGCCTTATCAGAATCTTAAACAAGTTAGAGCGTGCCTTAACTGCTCCGGTATTCCGGGAAACATTCAAATCATTAACCTGTGATAACGGCTGTGAGTTTTTGGATATGCACGCAATAGAAAAAAGCATTTACAACAAAGTAATGAAGCGGACAAAAGTATACTATTGCCATCCTTACAATGCCTGTGAACGTGGTAGCAATGAAAATGCAAATAAGCTTATCCGCAGATGGATACCAAAAGGTGCACACATTAGCACATTCACAGATCAATATATCAAAGATATTGAAACGTGGATAAATGATTATCCCCGAAAAATATTCAATTACCTTTCGGCACGAGAGTACAAAGAACTTCTACAGTCCAAACGTTTGGACTGATGAGGGACGTTTTTCCATACGTGTGGGCGCAGTCCAAACGTTTGGAAAACTGACCTCACCAGTCAGCCAGTAAAGTAAAACATACAAGCGGAATCCAAAAAGGGATGCATAACAGCACCCCTTAAAACTATGCGTTCGTTCTTCTTGTTGACCTTTGAATTGCCCGGGAAGTTATCCGGGCAAGGCATTGGGAAGCAAGAAGCCTTTTAAAATTTGTCTATTTTGTTCAATTTTTTCAATTACTTTTATGCATCCTGACGAAAATGCAATATTTGGCAATTATTTTCCTATTTCCTCTTGCAATTTACAAAATTTCTGTTTTCTTACTGTCTGAACAAATTCTTCGTTGTTTTTGGTTCTTGAGAACATATTCAGGATCTGTTCCACTGCATCCTCGGACTTCATTCCATTTAATGCCTTGCGCATGATATAGACTGCCTCCTGCTCCTCACGGCTGAGAAGAAGGTCTTCCCGTCTGGTTCCGGATTTCTGGATATCAATGGCAGGAAATACACGTTTCTCCTGAAGTTTACGGTCAAGGACAAGCTCCATGTTACCGGTTCCCTTAAACTCCTCATAGATCACATCGTCCATCTTGCTTCCTGTATCTACCAGCGCTGTGGCAAGAATGGTCAGGCTTCCGCCCTCGCGCATATTACGGGCTGCTCCGAAAAATCTCTTTGGCATATGGAGAGCTGCCGGATCAAGGCCACCGGAAAGGGTTCTTCCACTTGGAGGGATGATCAGGTTATAGGCCCTTGCCAGTCTGGTGATGGAATCCAGAAGAATCACAACATCCTGCTTGTGCTCAACCAGACGGCGGGCACGCTCCACAACCATCTCAGAGACACGTTTATGATGCTCCGGAAGCTCATCAAAAGTAGAATAGATCACTTCCACATTGGGTCCCTGAATAGCTTCCTTGATATCTGTAACCTCCTCCGGACGTTCATCAATGAGAAGGATGATCAAATGGCAGTCCCGGTTGTTCTTCAGAATGGACTTGGCCACATCTTTAAGAAGTGTGGTCTTACCTGCCTTTGGCGGAGATACGATCATGCCACGCTGTCCCTTTCCGATGGGGCTTATAAGATCTACGATACGCATGGCAGTTGTTCCTCCCGGGCGTTCCATGATAAGACGCTCGTTTGGAAAAACAGGAGTCATATCCTCAAAATTATAGCGTTTCTGTCCTTCGCTTGGATGGAACCCGTTGATGGAAGTCACATAGAGAAGTGCACTGAACTTCTCCCCCTGGGTCTTGATCCTGATATTTCCCTGGATGATATCACCGGTCTTCAGATTGAAACGGCGGATCTGGGACGGAGATACATAGATATCATTCTCTCCCGGAAGATAATTGGCACAGCGGATAAATCCATAACCGTCCGGAAGCACCTCAAGGATACCATTGGCTTTCTCACCGCTGTCAAGCTGTACATTCTCCTCTGTTCCATGATATGTACTGCTCTTATCCGGCTCATGTGCTGCCACCTCCGGCTTCTCTCTCTGCGTGTAATTCTCCCGGTTCTCTCTGCTGGCTGTGCGTTCTTCTCTCTGCTGGCTGTTATCTCTGTTGTATTCCCGGGCGGGTTTCCTGTATCCATTATTATAATTGTTGTTATAGTTATTGCTGCCGTATTCACGTCTGGGCCTGCGCTCCTGCTCCTGACGGACCGGCTGGGCGCTGTCACCACGTGTGGTCTCACTGTGTACGGCACCTGTGGAACCGGGGACAACGGTCTCTTTATGGCTCCCGGAAGCTCCGGCTGCCGTACCCTCCCCGTTCTCCCTGGCATCTTCTTCCACCATACGTTCGATCAATGCCGGTTTTCTTAATGTTGAAATTCCTTTTAAGCCTCTTGCTTTTGCCAGGTCTTTCAAAACGGCAAGAGACAGTGACTCATACTTTTCTCTCATAAATAATCCTCTATTCTTAATTTATGTGTATTTTTGATTTTTTTGGAATTCAGGCCGGCCCGAATCGGCAAACCTGGTTGTGACGAAATTCTGAATTTTCTGTATCTATTATACACATTATCCCACATCCATTGCAAGGATTATTTATCGACAATTTTCGCAGTTTTCTCACAGTTTTCGCAACTGCGGCATAATTCCTCTCCGGCGCAGTGCGATCCTGCCCGGAGGGCTTTTTTATGTCATTGGAACATTACGGAGTAATTTCCCATGCCATAAACAAAAATACACCGCACCGGCAGTATACCGGTACGGTGCATCTGTTATCTTCTTATTACTTCCAGATCGGGCTGTAAAGCCTGATGATCTTGTCAACTTTGTCATCTGTAACCTTGGAAAGTGCATCTTCAACTGCCGCATAAGTCTCCGGACGCTGGCTCCTGAGCATCTGGGGATCCAGGATATAGTTCCTTACGGACTCTGCAAAATACTCGGAAGCATTCTGTGTTGCATATGCTTTATTGACTGCTGTATACTTGGATTTCTCGCTGTTGTAAACTGCTGCAAAGCTGCTGCTGCGATCCACATTACCTGCAATGAAAGCAAGGAAATGTCCAAGTTCATGATAAATGGTTTCATCCTCTGCCTGAAGTGTAATGCTCTGTGTCCTTGCATCAAAGTAACCTGCATAGGGAACAGAAGGATCAACTGTAACAGTGAAACCCATCTTTGTGTATGCGTTCAGCACTCTGCCGTCCATCTTCGGAGCAATTGCTGATACACTTACAGTGTGTTTCTCCTGTTTCGCAGTGGATGCTGTGGTTTTTCCTGCTGTGCTTGTCGCTGCAGCAGTAACAGTTGTTGTAGTCTTAACAGTTGTTGTTACCATCTTGGTAACTACCTTGTTCTTTGACCTCTTGGTGTACTTCTCAGTTGTGGCAGTTTTAACTGTTGTCTGAGTTTTTACTGTTGTTGTCTTGTTTGTCTTCTTGGTGCTGGTCTTTGTTTTCTTGGTTGTTGGAAGGCTCTTTGTATAAGTCTTCTTGGCTGCACTCTTAAGTTTGACATTCTTTTTACTTGTTTTGGTCTTGGATGTTGTTTTGGTGGTAACCTTTGGCTTGGATGCCAGCGGTGTATCATCACCGGTAAGAGTTGTCTCTACGACCGGATCCGTATAACTTGGAAGCTCCGGTACATCAGAGTTCTGCCAAACTACTGCAAGGCTACCTGCTGTAATAACTGCGGCTGCTGCTACACAGCCGGCTGCGATCTTCTTCCTGCGGAAGAATTCCCTGAGATTCATTTTCCTTTTCATATAAACACACCTTTCAGAAGCGGACGTTTCTGATCTACTGTATGTATAACAGAATCTTAATGATATAAAAAGTTTCATAACAATGAAAAAACCGTTTAATTTTGTAACAAAATTAAACGGTTGCCTGATATGGACCATAATCATATCATTAAATAAATTCAGTTATCCCCTAGTAGTACCAAAAATACGTCACCAAATCAGAATTTAATGCGGCAACCGGCTGTCATAGTCTCACGACCTTAGACCCTTGGCTTTGCGTCCCTGTCTTTCAACAAGTTTGCCTTTATTTACAGTATAAAGACTGTATTAAAAAATGTCAACGTTTTTTTGGGAATTCTGTTCTTTTTTGGTAAAATCTGATATACTTAACCATATAATGTCAGGGGCAGAAGTCATTTTACCCCTGACCACACCAATAACCGGATGGATCATACTGACCTGATATCCTCCATCCAAGCAAGGAGCGGTCTATGGCGAAAACGTTTTCCCTTCGTCTCCTTACCATAATATTGTGCTTTTTCATATTGTGTATGACCTTTGCAGGCTGTGGCTCCGGTTCCGGTGGCAGCAGTACGGAACCTCCGGTGTATTCTCCTCTTCAGGTACTGGTCCCGGAAGCTCCCGGCACACAGACTCTTGGGGCTTCCCCTCTTGTCCTGGATGTATCCAATACAGACCATGGATATCTGGTTGCACAGTCCGATTCCTCTGACCTTAAGACCAGCCTGCAGATCACTGCACCTGACGGAATCCTTTACTCCTACTTTCTGGAAGCCGGAGATGAAGCAGTCATTCCTTTTACAGAAGGAGACGGCGATTATATGATCACAGGTTACCAGCAGGTCAGCGGCGAACAGTACGCCGCTCTTTACTGCGAGACCATATCTGTAAAGCTGGACAATCCGTTTCTGCCGTTTTTATATCCCAATCAGTATGTGAATTTTTCCAAAGACAGCAAGGCAAGCAAGCTGGCACTTTCCATGGTGTCCCAGGATACAAAAGATCTGGATGCCCTTAAGCTTATCTATGACTATGTCACTGAGAATCTCACCTACGATTACCATAAGGCAGATACTGTAGAAACCGGATATCTTCCGGATGTAGACGAGACCCTTGATACAGGCACCGGCATATGCTTTGACTATGCGGCTCTTGCCACTGCCATGCTGAGAAGCTGTGATATTCCCTGCAAGCTGCAGATCGGATATGCCGGAGATATCAAGCATGCCTGGATCGATGTGTACATCCGTTCCAAAGGCTGGATCAACAGTGCCATGTCCTTTGAAGGGGATTCCTGGTCCCTTATGGACCCGACTTTTGATTCCGGTTCCCGGAGCGGTTCCGAAGAGGACAAAGAGGCGATCCAGGATTACATCGGAGATGCAGACAATTACACCGTACAGTTCACACGATAAAACAATATATTTCCATGGTAAAAAAGGAGACACTTACATTATGAAATATAAACTTACAGCCAGAGAGTTGTCAGATTTCTGCGGCCAGCTTGCACTTCTGGTCCATTCCGGCATATCTGCCACGGAGGGCATCAATATCCTTCTGGAAGAAAGCAGGACCGATACAGATAAGGAAGTCCTTGGAAGCCTTCTGAAACACATGGAGGAAACCGGGTCCCTCTCCCAGGCAATGAAGGAGACCGGATTTTTCCCTGATTCCGTTGTTGCATACACACGCACAGGGGAGGAGACCGGATGCCTGGATGAGATCATGGAAAGTCTCTCCACCCATTATGACCAGGAGCAGGAGATCTCAGACCAGATCCGAAGCGCAATCGCCTATCCCCTGATCATGCTTGGAATGATGGGCGTTGTGATCCTGGTACTTCTTATAAAAGTCCTTCCTGTTTTTCAGCAGGTATTTAACCAGATGGGCATGGAGATCAACGAACTTTCCCGCGGACTTCTCAATATGGGAAATGTGATCAGCCGCTATTCCGCAGCCTTTTTCGTTTTTGCAGTGATCCTGATCTGCTGTGTACTGTTTTTCAGCCTCACTGCAAAAGGCCGAAGCTGCCTCATCTGTGCTGTCGTCCATCTTCCTGTAGTCCGGGATATTCCCGTATCCCTGGATTACGGACGTATGGCACAGGGGCTTTCTCTTGGCCTGAAAAGCGGACTTTCCCCGGAAACCAGCCTGGCCCTGGCTTCACAGATGATCTCCCATCCCCTTGTTCTTGAGCGCCTGAAAAAGACTGCTGACCTTCTCGACCAGGGTGAAGCTTTTGCCACTGCCCTCACCGGATCCGGCCTTTTTGACGGTATGGAAGGAAGACTTGTTTCCATCTCCTTTCAGTCCGGCTCTGCTGACGAGGCACTCGCCCGTCTCTCAGTGAAATATCAGGAAAATTCCATCGGCCTTATCTCCAGGATCATTTCCATTGTGGAACCTACCATTGTGATCCTGCTTTCTCTTCTGGTAGGCCTGGTGCTTCTTTCTGTCATGATGCCCCTTCTCGGGATCCTTTCTGACATTGTAATGTGAGGTGAATGACCATGAACCTTTTTGAAAGCCACAGGAAAAAGTTTCTCAAAAATCTGACTCCTCTGATCCCTCTGCTGGTACTGACCCTTGTAGGTGTGCTGTTTTTTACAGGCATCAATGCCACCTCAGCAGAAACCCTCAAAAAAGAACAGCAGGCTCTGGAACAGGCTCTGGAAAACGGTGCAGTCAGAACCTATGCCCTTACAGGACGGTATCCGGAAAGTCTTGACCAGATCCTTAATGATTACCATATCACCTACGACAAAAACCGCTTTGTTGTGGAATACACCCCCAACGGAGCCAATCTCCTTCCTGCGATCAGCGTGATTTCCCTTTCCGATTCTTTTTCATCCGGAAAGGAGGCCCGCTCATGAAGAAGCTCTCCAGGACCGAACATCCGGTATCCGGTCTTTTTACCCTGCTGCTTTTTGCGGTATTTGCACTGTTTCTTATGCTGATGCTGCTTTTTTCCGCAAGGGTATACAAAAATACCGTGGAAAACTCCCAGTCTGAAACAGCACTTGGAACTGCAGCCGCCTATATTACCACCAAATTCCGGCAGCATGATACACCGGACAGTATTTTTACCGGAGAACTTAATGGAAATTCCGCACTCTGTTTCCGGGATTCCCTGAACGGACAGGATTATATTACCTATATCTATCTTGATAACGGAAACTTAAAGGAGCTTTTTACCCCGGAAAACTCCGGTGCAAATGCATCTGCCGGCACAGCCATAGCCGCCCTTAAGGATTTCCGCATACAGGATCAGGGCGACGGGTTCTACCATATCACCCTTCAGAGCACAAAGGGCACCACAGAAGAATTTTATCTCCACAGCAGTGCCCCCCAGAAGGAGGCATCATGAAAAAATATACTACCCATTCCAAAACCGGACTTTTTCTTATGGAAATGATCCTGGTCCTTCTTTTTCTCTCCCTGTCCGGTGCAGCCTGCATCCGTATTCTGGCTGCTGCAAGGGAAAACCGCATCCGCACAGAGGAATGGATCCATATCCAGGCACTGACCACCTCGGCAGGTGAGATCATGGAGGGCACAGATGGTTCAGATCAGAGCTTTCTCTCAGCATTTCCCGGGGGCACTTTCAGAGATCAGGTTCTTACCTGGTACTATGACAGCGGCTGGGAACCCTGCACAGAAAAAGAGGCAGCACGGAAAATGGAGCTGACCCTGGCTTCCACAGCCCTGGAAAAGAAAGGCACCCTGGCCTTTTCCCGTATGTATGGAACAGACAGGGATATCTACTCTGTGGATCTGGCTTTTCCGGTCACCTCCACAGACAGAAAGGAGGGGACTTCATGAATGGAAAACACAGATTTTTTGCAGTAACCGGAATTCCTTCACTGTTTCTTATTTTTGCTGTGCTGTGTCTGGCTGTACTGTCACTTCTCACCCTTGGAAACTCCCGTTCCATGTTAAGCTCTGCCAGGCTTTCCATGGATCAGACGGACAGCTACTACAACGCATGTGCAGATGCCACTATCACAGTCACCTCTGTTGAAAAAGCACTTGCAGACTGTTACCACGATTCCCTCAGTGAAACCGATTACTTTTCCCTTGCAGGGAAACTGACAGATAAATTTACTGATCTCACCTGGGATAATGGGGCACACACTTTTTCCTTCCGGATCCCTGTTTCAGATACACAGGCGCTTTCCGTTATCCTGGAAGTCATTTACCCGTCAGAAAAAAAGGAAGTTTACATAAATATTTCCCAATGGAAAACCGACAACACTACTGACTGGAATCCGGATACCAGCCAGTCCGTATACAAAGGAGGCAGATCATGACAGAACAGCAGATCCCGGAATTTCTCAAAGAGGCAGCACAGGAACATGCCTCTGACATTTTTATCATTGCAGGACGTCCTCTTGTGATCAAGACAGACGGACACCTTTCCAATCACGGCGAAAGACTGATGCCTGATGAGACAGAATCCATCCTGCGCACTATCTATCACCTGGCAGGCGACCGGAACATCGACCATCTCCTCCAGACAGGAGACGATGATTTTTCCTTTTCCGTCCCCGGACTTTCCAGATTCCGTGTAAACGCCTACAAACAGCGCGGTTCCCTGGCAGCAGTCATCCGTGTTATCGCCTTTCAGCTTCCTGATCCTGCGCAGCTTTCAATCCCTGATGATGTTATGGGCATTGCGGATTTTACCAGGGGAATGGTTCTTGTGACAGGTTCTGCCGGCAGCGGAAAATCCACCACCATGGCCTGCCTGATCGACAGGATCAACCACTCCAGGGAAGGCCATATCATCACCCTTGAAGATCCTCTGGAATATCTCCACAGACATGACCGCTGTATTGTAAGCCAGCGTGAGATCTGCACAGATACAGAAAGCTACCTCACCTCACTGCGTGCCACCCTTCGTCAGAGTCCGGATGTGATCCTCCTCGGAGAGATGCGCGACTATGAAACCATACAAACTGCCATGACTGCGGCAGAAACCGGCCATCTGGTGCTTTCAAGCCTCCATACTCTCGGAGCAGCCAACACCATCGGACGTATCATGGATGTTTTTGAGCCTTCCCAGCAGAGACAGATCGCCATCCAGCTTTCCATGGTACTGCAGGCCGTGATCTCCCAGCAGCTTATCCCGGATGTGGACGGCAGGAGCATTCCGGTGTTTGAGGTGATGCGACTCACACCGGCTATCCGCAACATGATCCGTGATAACAAGGTTCATCAGATCGAAGGCGTGATCTCCTCCTCTGCACAGGGTGAAATGCGTTCCATGGACCAGAGTCTTCTGGAATTATACAAAAAAGGCCGTATCACAAAGGATACAGCCCTTAAATATGCACTCAGTCAGGATATGCTGCGGCGGAAGCTTATATAGGCTTCCGCATTTATCCGTATATCAGTGTACCACATTTCCTACAATTCCGTAGGACACAATATACATAATGGCACTTGCCATAAACAGTCCGCAGAGGATCGCCAGTGATGATTTCTTGATATCAACCTCGAGAAGAGATGCGATCAGTGCGCCGGTCCACGCTCCTGTGCCCGGAAGGGGAATCCCCACAAAAAGCAGGAGCCCCAGAAATTCATATTTTTTGATCTGGTCACTTTTTCCCATTGCCCTGTTCTCCATGCGGACGATCAGTCCGTGAAACAGTCTGGTCTTTTTCATCCACTTAAAGATCTGACGGATAAAAAGCAGGATAAACGGAATCGGGATAATATTTCCCACAATGCAGATAGGCAGTGCCCTGGCTGCGGAAATTTTCAGAAGAGAAGCTGCCAGAAGCCCTCCCCTAAGCTCCAGGATCGGGATCATGGAAATAACAAAAACTGCCCCCTCCGGAGAAATAAACTGTGAAAGATTATGTGAAAACCACTGTACCAGTGCTTCCATAGTACCTCCTTGTCATAATTATTTATTTCAGATATTCTTTCAGAAATCCGATAAATTTCTTCATTTCTTCATCTGTTCCGATGGTGATCCTTAAGTGATCATCGATCCTGTCCTTGGGAAAATATCTCACATAAATATGTTTTTCCCTTAATGCCTCAAAAAGCTCCTTTGCAGGAACACTTTCATGTGTGGCAAAGATAAAGTTGGCTTTTGAATCCTGGAAGGAAAAGCCCAGCTCCTTAAGTTCCTTCTTTGTCCATTCTCTTGTTGCAATGATCTTCTGACAGCCTTCCTCAAAGTACTCTCTGTCCTCCACAGATGCCACACCTGCTGCCAGTGCAGTTCTGTCCATAGTGTATGAGTTGAAGGAATATTTTACGTCATTGAGATATCTGATAAGCTCCGGATTGCCGAATACATAGCCGATCCTCATGCCGGCCAGGGATCTTGACTTGGAAAATGTCTGTACAACCAGAAGGTTGTCATATTTCTCAATAAGAGGAAGTGCGGAAACTCCTCCAAAATCAACATATGCCTCATCTACGATCACAATGCTTCCCGGATTTTTCAAAAGGATCTCCTCAATATCAGAAAGTGGCATTTCCACACCTGTAGGCGCATTGGGATTAGGGAAAATGATACCGCCATTTTCGCGGAAATAGTCTTCTTTGCGGATATGGAACTCCTCATCCAGCGCAGGACGCTCATAGGGAATCCTGAAAAGTTCAGCCCATACATCATAGAAAGAGTAGGTGATGTCAGGAAACAGCACCGGTTTCTGTGAATTAAAAAATGTCATAAAGCACATAGCCAGTACATCATCGGAACCTACACCCACAAATACCTGATCCTCTCTCACGCCATAAAACCCTGCAATGCTGCGCACCAGGTCTCCTGCTGTGGGATCCGGATAAAGTCTGAGCGTATCGGTATCCATTGCCTTTAATACCCTCTCCACTCCCGGTGCCGGGGGATATGGATTCTCATTGGTATTTAACTTGATCATGTCTGTCTCATTTGGCTGTTCTCCCGGAGTATAGGGTACAACCTTACGTATATTTGCTTCCCACGCTTTCATGGTGATCCTCCTCTGCTTCCAGTTCTCTGTTCCACAGGACAGGGAACCGATAATTTTTCTGATTACAACAGTTCTTCCATATTGTACTCACTGGACGTACATTTGTCAAAGGTTAATCCTCTCTCATTTCAGTCTCAGAAGACAAAAACAGGCATCCATACCCCGCAGGGCACAGATGCCTGATGTCGTTTATATTATATGAAGGGCTGATATTGGTTTTGTCTGATCAGATCAGATACGTGCAACACCTGTTGCTCTTGCAGCGTCAGCTACAGCTTTGGCAACAGCCGGTCCTACTCTCTTGTCAAATGCTTTCGGAATGATATACTCTGGAGAAAGCTCCTCATCTGTGATAAGGTTTGCAAGAGCCTGGGAAGCAGCGATCTTCATCTCATCGTTGATATCACTTGCTCTTACATCAAATGCACCACGGAAGATTCCCGGGAATGCAAGAACGTTGTTGATCTGATTCGGGAAGTCACTTCTTCCTGTGGAGATAACTTTGGCTCCGCCTGCCTTGGCGTCATCCGGGAAGATCTCTGGTGTCGGGTTTGCGCATGCAAAAATGACAGCATCTTTGTTCATTGTCTTAACCATCTCTGTTGTAACTGCTCCAGGAGCGGATACACCGATAAATACATCAGCGCCAACCAGCATTTCAGCAAGAGATCCTGCTTTCTTCTGAAGGTTTGTAACCTTGCTCATCTCTTCCTTAACCGGGTTCATACCCTCTGTACGTCCCTCATAGATAGCACCCTTTCTGTCGCACAGTGTGATATCCTTGAAGCCGGCTTTAAGAAGAAGTCTGCAGATGGAGATTGCTGCGGCACCTGCGCCGTTCATAACGACACGTACATCTTCTTTCTTCTTTCCAACAACCTTAAGAGCATTTGTAAGACCTGCAAGTGTGATAACTGCAGTTCCGTGCTGGTCATCATGGAAGATCGGAATATCACATTTCTCTTTCAGTTTTTTCTCGATCTCAAAGCATCTCGGAGCGGAAATATCCTCGAGGTTTACGCCGCCGAAAGATCCGGAGATCATGTAGATAGTATTTACGATCTCATCTACATCATGGCTCTTAATACAAAGCGGGAATGCATCAACATCACCAAAAGCTTTGAAAAGTACACATTTCCCTTCCATAACCGGCATACCTGCCTCAGGTCCGATATCTCCAAGTCCCAGAACTGCAGAACCATCTGTTACTACAAGACACATATTCCATCTTCTTGTAAGCTCGTAGGATTTGTTGATGTCCTTCTGGATCTCAAGGCAAGGCTGAGCAACACCCGGTGTGTATGCAAGTGACAGGTCGTCCTTTGTCTCAACAGGAACTCTTGTTACAACCTCGATTTTACCTTTCCAGTCTCCATGCAGTCTTAATGACTCTTTTGCGTAATCCATCTTTTTTTCCTCCTTGGATATATACTCATTATTAAGGATTAACTGATTAATAGTTGCCAGAGAAAAATTCGCTGTCCTTTGGAAGCTGATAGTCACTGAAATAAGAACCAAAATCAAGCTTCAGGTAGGAACAGAGATCAGCCAGCTCAACCATTGTATTATCATTTACCGGAATTCCGTTCTCCCGTCTGTCCTTCTCCGCAAAAATCTCTTTCTCACCATGTGTGTAGATCCGGTCTTTGCCGTCTGCCTTCGGGCTCTCTCTCAGTGCCTCAAGATACTGGGAAAGATGCTCTCTGATAGCATCTGCATCACCGAATATAGCCGGGTTGATCGCCATAAATCCATGACAGATACCTGTTTTATCCGGGAATGTACAGCACTTATCCGATGTAACACCCATGGAAAATATAGAGCTGAACAGCTCGCAGAGCATTCCATATCCATATCCCTTATGGCTTCCGCTCACTTCCTCGCTGCCACCAAGGGGCATGATCCCGCCACCCTTCTTGGCAACGATATTGGCAAGTACATCCGGCGCATCTGTGCTGGCATGGCCATTCTTGTCCAGTGCCCAGCCTTCCGGAAGAGGCTTGCCCATCTTGTTATACATCTCCAGTTTTCCTCTGGTTACAACTGTTGTGGAGCAGTCAAAGAAAAACGGGTAGGGATCAGCAGGCATGGCCACTGCTATGGGATTGGACCCCAGCATGGCTTTTCTGCCAAAAGTAGGTACCATGATCGCTTCTGAGTTGGTACATGCCATTCCCAGCAGGCCCTCATGGCAGGCCATATTTGCGTAATATCCTGCAATCCCGAAATGGTTGGAATTCCGTACACTTACGATTCCCACGCCTGTTGTCCTGGCTTTCTCGATTGCTTTGTTCATGGCAAATACACTGACCAACTGGCCCATTCCATTATGACCATCCACTACTGCAGACACCGGTGTTTCAAAAACAACCTCCGGTTTTGCATGTGGATGGATGGTTCCCTTCTCGATTCCCTTATGGTACCGGACCATTCGCTGCATTCCATGACTCTCGATTCCATATAGATCCGCAGTCAGAAGAACATCCTTGATGATACTGCTCTCCTCCTGTGAAAAACCAAATGCCCCGAAGACATCCCTGCAAAAATGATCCAGTGTTTCATAGCTCCATTTCACATATCCCATGATCTCTTAGTCCTTTCTTCCGGTATAGCAGTGTTCCTGATGAACTTCCTGTTCACCTGTTTTTTGGTATTACCAATATAACCACATTATATCATGCGGTCTTACCAAAATCAACACTGGTATTACCAAAATACCAGGATATTTTTGTCATGTTTTCTGTGAATCAGCGATGAAAATGAAGACTGTTTTCCGGGTGCTGAACCGCTATCTCCTGGATGTAGGCTTCGATAGTCTCCATATGGGCACGCATGAGCCTCTCTGCCTCCATCCTGTCTCCGGATATGATCACTTCCACAAGCTGTCTGTGCTGTTCGTCCACGTCATGAGAAGATTTATTCTTCTGCATGATATACGCACGTGTACCGGAAATGATATCCTCGATAAGCTGCGCTGCTGCATCCAGAACATTGTAGATCATAGGGTTTCCTGACATCCTTCCGATCTTGGTATGGAGCTTCTTGTCAAGCTCCGCTCTCGTCTTCTCGCTCTCCGCGTGATCCAGGCTGGCAATAATAAACCTCAGTTCTGCCGCATCCTTCTCTGTACAGTTCTCCGCTGCAAGAAGCGCTGCCTCCTGCTCGAGAGCTGAACGAAGCTGCTGGACCTGCTTTACATGGCTGTTATTTAGCTGAAAAAGAATAGCCAGTGGTGCAGAAAGCCACTGATCCATATTCTCAGTTATATAATTGGCACCTCCGCGGACTGTTGTGACAATCCCCATCAGTTCCAGAGCCCTAAGTACCTCTCTCACTGCTGGTCTTGACACGCCAAGTGCCTCTGCCATAACACGTTCCGCCGGCAGCGTATCTCCAGGCTTCAGATTCCCCTCGCGTATATTCTCGATGATCTGCTTTAATATACCGTCAAAGGCTCGTTCTTCTCCTATCTCTTTAAACATTACGCCTCCGGCCGCCTTTCTTCATTTTTTCATCCAGAATCATTATACTGTACTTCTCCATTTTAATCAACCCAATTTTTGTCATATTTATATTATACTTGTTCATTTTTTCTCATGTTTTTCATCAATTTTACCAGTTTATCATCAATCTTTTACGATACTTCTATTCAAGATCTTCTCAGCTTCCTCCATCTGCCCAAGGATCATTTTCTGCCTGTCATCAAAGAGTAATCCCTTGTTATGCCTGTAGTACTGATCTGATCCGTTTTCCCGGATAAACCAGAGACTGTAATAGTTTGCATTTAACTCTGTCATAAACGCAACCATCTCCTGGCTGTCCCCGAAAGCAGCTTCCATAAAGTCAAAAACATTCTGCAAAGTCAGAGCTGTTTCCTCTGTTCCGGCTTCGTAAGCATCAGTCTCTCCCTGAAAAAGTGTTTTTGTGCTGTCATAATCACCGATCATGTCCTCTGTCTTTGCTCCTGCATTTAAACCGGCAGCTTTTTCAAGGAAACTGACAACCCTTTTCTGTATACGTTCCTGCTGTTTTGTAAGAAGCTCGCTCTTTTTGTCTGCCTCCAGATCTGACGCTGCTTTTTTCAGGAGATCTTCTGCCGTAAGGCTGCCCTGGTTTTCCCGGAAATATACCATATATCCATAAAGCTTCGTAAGATATGCATCCATAAGATAACACTCTGTAAAAAGCCGGCCAAGCTTTCCGTTAAGAAGACTTACAATGCTTAAATGCTCATCAAGGGAAGCTGTGCGGATCTTTCCAAGAGTGATGGAATCCCACTGTCCTTTCAGGATATCCTCCACCTTGTAATCTGTCCTGTACTTATAAAAGAGGGCAAGATAGGCTGCAAAATCCCTGGCGATCATCTTATGCTGGATATACTGGTAAACAACCTCCCTGTCTACTGTTTTTCCGAGGATCTCATAAACCTGGATCAGCCTGGAAAGATCCTCCCATCCACGGGCTGTTGCAAAGATCTTTCCGTCCACAGTGTTCTCAACTCTGTAAAAGTTCTTTCTGCGAAGCTCCAGATAGGAAATCACTGCCGGATGAAGTCCCTGCTGATAAGCATACTCCTTCCACACATCAAAGTCCGCTTCCACGTCGATCTTTTTGATACGGTCCAGAGTTACTACATCGAATTCCCGGACAGATTTATTGTATTCCGGTGGGTTTCCTGCTGTAACGATCACCCAGCCTTCCGGCACTTTCTGGTTTCCGAAAGTTTTTCCCTGGAGGAACTGGAGCATCATTGGTGCTAAGGTTTCGGATACGCAGTTGATCTCATCAATAAACAGGATTCCCTCCTTAAGTCCGGTTTTTTCCATCTTGTCATAAACTGAGGAGATGATCTCACTCATGGTATATTCTGTAACGGAAAACTCCTGATCTCCGTAATTCTTTTTTACGATAAAAGGAAGTCCCACAGCACTCTGCCTGGTGTGATGAGTGATAGTATAGGATACCAGGGCAATACCGCACTCCCTGGCGATCTGCTCCATAACCTGGGTTTTTCCGATTCCGGGAGGACCCATAAGAAGGATCGGTCTCTGACGGATGGCCGGAATCCGGTACTCGCCGAATTCATCTTTTGCAAGGTATGCTTCTATGGAATCTTTGATTTCCTGTTTTGCCCGTTTGATGTTCATAATATAAAATTCTCCTCATATCCAACAGATTATGTTTCTCCGTATTTTTCAACAGCTGTTATTCTCTCTTACATCCAGCTTTTTACGCTTTTCAGTCAAATCAGAAAGTTCTTCTCCGGTTTCACCAAATATCGCTGACTCAAATCTGCCATTTTATTATGTTAACCGTTCATATCCTAAGATATCTTATTCTCCAAAAGTTCATCCTCTGTAATTACCAGCTTCATGGCCCAGGCCGGAATATCCACGTCCTCCGGTTCTTGCTCCATAAATACAAATGCAGTGCGGTACGGCGGCATCTTCGCCGGGAAAATCCCGTAGCCGTCTGTAAAATACACAAGTCCTCTCAGATCCTCAAACTCCCGCTTTTCCATCAGCTCTTCCACATAGGCAAATGCAGGACGGAAATCTGTGCCGCCGTCCCCGTACAGCTCCAGGCTGTCCATGTATTTCTTTAGTTCCTCTCCACTGGTGATCTTCACATCAGAATGTACTTTTTCATCGCACTGGATAATGTGTATATTTATTTTCTGAAAAAAGCTCCCGCTGTCACTTAATATCCCGTAAGTCTCTTCCAGGAATCTCTGCACCAGTTCTCCTGAACAGGACATGGATGTATCGATCACAATAACAAATTCTGATACCTTTTTTACTTCTTTGGTTTCCAGAGGCTCTATCAGAGGCATATTTCTGTAAAGAGAAAGCCCGTAAGTATAAAAATTATAATCAAAGCTGTCCGGGTCTACAGTTACTTCTTCCCGGAATACTGCAAATTTCCGGAGAAATTCCCGGTAATCATACCGTTCCCGGTTTTCGATCCGCAGCTGGTCCAGAAAATCTCCTTCCTGTTCTCCTGCCTCTCTGGAAAAAGTCTCCAGGTCTGTCTCAATACCATCACTGATATCTCCCCACTTTTTGCTCATCAGGGGATTGGGTTTCTGGTTCGGCTGCTGGCTGGACCAGTATTTGTGGTCGTCCACATAGAACTCTTTTTCCAGCTGCAGCAGTTCTTTTTCCTTCAGAAATTCTTCTTTCAGGATCTTATAGATCCGCTCTGCATTCAATGTCTTCTTTTCTTTTTCCAGAAGACGGTAGGTTTCCCGCCGTAAAAGGCTTCTGGAATACCGGACAGAGCGGTGATAGATCCCGTCGATCATATGCTCCACTGTAATGTCACAGCTTAAATTCCACAGACGTTTCTCTATCCCCGGCTTTCCGAAATGCCGGAAAATGCAGTGAAATACCATATGGAGATATCCACGGTTCACCAGAATTCTGTTTTCTTTATAAAGTCCTCCAAGCTGCGCAGGATGAAAATACATCACAGCCCCGTCTGTTCCGAATGGGCTGACAGAACCATCCAGCTGGTAAACAAAACTGCTCAATGCCACATCCAGAAAACGCATACCAAGATACAGCTCATCTCTTGCCGCCCGCAGGATGCTGCTGCCGATATCCTGGAGACGTTGGGCTGCCTCCTGGGAACTGTATTCCTGACCGGGCAGGAAGTTATTTTTATTGTTTTTGGTTGTTTCTATTTCGTTCAGTTTTTTCACCTGCCACTCAAAATGTGATTAAATATACTCCCATCGAGATAATGTGGCTTCTCTCGAATACCACTTACTGTTTCTTCGTGTATGTTTTTGAGTAACCGGAGTTATCTCTACTCACAGATCCTAAGTACACTCCACAGTCGTAAATTCCCGAAATAGCTTTCGGTACATGCTTACGTTTGCGAGATCATGCAATCTCGTAAGTTTCTGCATCTCTCAGATTCAGTGCTGCATTGAAATCTCTGTCTTCCATATAACCGCATGCACATCTATAGACTCTGTCTGAAAGTTTCAGGTCTTTTTTGATATGTCCGCAACAGTGACAGGTCTTTGAAGAAGGATACCATCTGCTGACTATCCGTAATTCAATTCCAAATTCCTCACATTTTGTCTTCAGTTTTGTGCGAAATTCGTAAAATTTCTGTGATGCAACTGCTTTTGAAAGATGCCGGTTCTTCATCATACCGGATACATTCAGATCCTCAACCGTTATATGAGATGGCTTGGTTTTCACAATCTCAGATATCGTCTTATTGATATAATCTGTACGGATGTTTTTCAGACGATGATGAAACTTCTGTACTTTAAGCTTTTGTTTACGTATATTTGCTTTTTGAGTGGACTCTCCTTTCTTTAAATTTTCATATTTACGGGAGAGCTTTCGCTGTGCCCGCCTTAATTGTTTTTCAAGTTTTCTTATTCGTGCTGTTTTATTAATATTTCTATAGACAGTTCCATTTGATATGATGGCAAGATTTTTCAAACCCAGATCGATCCCTACACCATCGCTAAAGCAGCTGTCTCTCACCGGATCTGTCACTTCTACCAGTGCGGAAACATAATATCTGCCGGCTTTCATAGAAATAGTTCCGCTTTTGACTATATATCCATCCTTGGATGTTGGGATATAACCTTTCTCTTTCAGCCTTACCCATCCAATCGTCGGAATCTTAATCCGATGCCTTTCGCAAAGACAGTCTCTGGGATTATTTCTTACAAAATACATTTTTACATCCGATCTTCCTTTTTTCTTATACCGTGGAAAACCACTTTGATGATGAAAAAATCTTGAAAAAGCTGTACAGGCATCTTCAATCGAATGTTTTACCGATTTGGAACTGACTTCCCTGATCCAGGAATATTCCTGATGATTCGGAAGATAGTCATTATTCAACCAGACACTGAACGATTTACCGCTCATAAATTTTTTACCCAAAGTATAAAGTTCTTTATTAAGAAACAGGTAAAAATTATAGATATATCTGCATGTGCCGATTGTCTTATGTATTTTAATCTTCTGCTCTTCTGTAGGATTGATCTCTGTTTTGAAACTTTTTAGCAATCTTATCATCCTTTTCTG
>CAKROW010000004.1 GCA_934373235.1 uncultured Blautia sp.
TAAAGAAATTTTCGAGAATCGTATGTGTTTCACTGTTTAGTTATCAAGGTTTGTTGTGTCTGTCTCTCAGACAGCTCATTTATTTTATCTCATCTCAAATCATTTGTCAAGTACTTTTTTCAAGTTTTTTCAAACTCTTTTTTGATGAATCTCTGTCTCGCTGACAGCTTGTTTACTTTATCATATCCACAAGCGTTTGTCAACAAGTTTTTTCATTTTTTTGAAAAATTTGTTTTTTTCAAAAAAACAACGGAGAAGGAGGGATTTGAACCCTCGCGCCGCGTTAGCGACCTATACCCTTAGCAGGGGCACCTCTTCGGCCTCTTGAGTACTTCTCCAGACTCCGAACTTATAATTTCTTATTAAATTGGAGCGCATTTCTTCTGTGTTTTCATCCGAAACGCATGGTTAATTATAGCGGAATACACTATTGTTTGTCAACACCTTTTTTTATTTTTTTACATTAATTTTATTGTATTGCGATAGATGAGGAATAATAGAAGTTGTATACTGTTGTTTATTGCCTTATTGCATATGGCTACGCGGGTCACATTTTCAATGCGGTAAGTGCGAGGGAAGGCGATCTCAGAGTTCCGTAGCCCGAACGCCCTCCCTCGCGCTCCCACCCCGTTGGGCACGGAAACAAGCGTTACATCTTTCATGTGTAGCATTACCGACTATTCCCTGTATTCTTCGATATCCAAAATGAAACGCCTTGCCGATCCAGCATGCCAGAGTGCAGAGTTCCATTGCTTCCCTACCCACCAGCCACCAGGACAGGGCGCCTCAGCGTCCGTTCCGGTCAGGTCAGATCATCCAGAAATTATCTGTGCAGACGATCTTTCTGTAGGTCTCAAACTTAAACCACTTATTATGGAACTCTGACTTATTATCAGTTGATTTAAACTCATCCAGGAACTGCTGGTAATCGGCATTGCTGCGGATCTCCAGGGCAAAGCCTCTTTCATCTACGACAGGAAGTCCCATAAAGGCATACCTGTCTAACGGAATAATATCCAGTACCTTCTTATCACGGATCAGAACAGCCGCATTATCCTCCAGAGAAACAATATCAAAATAGCCCGGATACTCAAAGCTGTCACCCTCAACAGGCACAGTATCCCCTACATGATAAGTCTTAACCTCTTTATCTGCCTTGGAAAGCAGTGCATTCTCAAGGTTAAAATAGAACTCCTCAAAAATATAACCGCCAACCTTCACATCATCCTTCTGGAAATAAGGCTTCTCACCCTCAGTATCTACAGACTCCACAACACCACATGCAGAAGTCATATGGCTGACACGGTCGATCAGGATCAGCTCACCAAGTGTTTTATTTTTCTTAAATTCATCCAGAACTATTTTATCAGAAAGACCGATCTTACACAGAGCAATCTCGTTCTTCTCAATAGTATCTGCAGACAGGTGTTCTCCTGTATTTACATCTGTCTTATATTCAATACTCTTCACCACACCTGCGATTTTCTTTGTGCCAAGCTTCACAAGATACTCCTTGCCCACTTCAAGCCTGGAATCGTCCATCCAGAGAAGCGTAGCCTCAAAGCCTTTTGCAACAGGGATCTCATTATTATTGGTAAGAACGCATCCACGGCTTACATCCACCTCTTTATCCAACTGGATCGTAACAGCCTGGCCTGCAACAGCCTCCTCACGATTGTCACTGCCCACCAGGATCGTCTTAACAGCCGCTGTCTCGTTGCTTGGGAGCGTTGTAATGATATCGCCTACACGAACCCGGCCACTCTCGATCTGGCCCTGGAAACCGCGAAATTCATGGTTTGGACGAGAAACACGCTGAACAGGCAGATAAAACTCGCTAACATTCTCAGCCTCTGAAACATCCACAGTCTCAAGATGCTCCAGAAGAGCTTTGCCCATATACCAGGGCATATTCGGAGACTTCTTCGTTACGTTATCACCCTCTGTAGCACTAACAGGAATGATCACAACATCCTGAAGCCCCAGAGTCTCAGAAAGCTCATTGATATCCTTTACGATCTCATTAAAACGGCTCTCACTGTAATCAACAAGATCCATCTTGTTAACAGCAAATACGAAATGATGGATACCCATCAGAGCGCAGATACGTGCATGGCGCCTTGTCTGCACCAGAACACCCTGCTTCGCATCCACAAGAATAATGGAAAGCTGAGCAAAGGAAGCTCCAACCGCCATGTTTCTTGTATACTCCTCATGCCCGGGAGTATCCGCAACGATAAAACTTCTCTTATCGGTCGTAAAATAACGATACGCAACATCAATTGTGATTCCCTGCTCACGTTCTGCCATCAGGCCATCCAGAAGAAGAGAATAATCAATAGCGCCGCCTCTGGAACCTACCTTGCTGTCCAGAAGAAGGGCTTTTTCCTGATCCGCATATAAAAGCTTGGAATCATAAAGAATATGACCGATCAGTGTAGATTTTCCATCATCTACACTTCCGCAAGTGATAAATTTCAGTAATCCGCTCATCCTAGAAGTACCCCTCTCTCTTTCTTTTTTCCATGCTGGCAGCTCCGCCGTCGGAATCGATAACACGTGTAGTTCTCTCAGATTCCACAGAGCTTAAAGTCTCGTCAATGATCTCGTCCAGTGTCTCCGCGTCAGACTCGATACCACCTGTCAGTGGATAGCATCCGAGTGTACGAAAACGTACCTTTTTCATCTGAGGCTCCTCACCTGGGTTCAGGCGCATTCTGTCGTCATCCACCATGATAATGTTGCCGTCTCTGTATACAATCGGACGCTCTTTTGCAAAATAAAGAGGAACGATCGGGATATTTTCTCTCTTAATGTACTGCCAGATATCAGTCTCCGTCCAGTTTGAGATAGGGAAAACACGGATGCTTTCGCCTTTATTAATCTCAGTATTATAAAGCTTCCACATCTCCGGACGCTGGTTCTTCGGGTCCCAGGCCTGCTCTGCATTACGGAAGGAGAAGATACGCTCTTTTGCACGGCTTTTCTCCTCGTCACGACGACCGCCGCCAAAAGCAGCCGTAAAACCATATTTCTTAAGAGCCTGCTTCAGGGCCTGTGTTTTCATGATATCTGTGTATGCGGAACCGCTGTCAAAAGGATTGATCCCCTGCTTCACACCATCCTGATTAATGTACTCAAGCATTTCGATTCCCAGATCCTTTGCGGTTTTGTCACGGAACTCGATCATCTCTTTAAATTTCCAGGTTGTATTTACGTGAAGAAACGGGAATGGCGGTTTCTCCGGGTAAAAAGCCTTCATTGCAAGATGAAGCATTACAGAACTGTCTTTTCCTATAGAATAAAGCATTACCGGCTTTTCGCACTCTGCTGCAACTTCACGGATGATATAAATTGCCTCTGCTTCCAGCTCATCCAAATGTGATAATCCACTCATATCTGATCTCATCCTCCTGTTCCGGCCGCCAGAACCGGCAGCACCTGTCTTCTAGTATTTATTCGAATTTCGCCGGTCCACATCGATCACAGATGTGGAACCGTCCGTTTTTGTAATGATCCAGTGAAGGATATCACCTTCGCTTTTTACATTCATGATACTTCCGTTACCGCCGATATCCGCGCCAAGGAAAAAGTCGATGGCACCGGCTTTACATTCCTTTACACAGGAAACGCAGCCCCAGCAGTTTTTCGGATATTTCATCACGGCTTTTTTGTCTTCCATGACGATCAGGGTTCCCGGACATACTTCACTGCACTTTCTGCAGCCAACACATTTTTTCTGATCAATTCGTATGCTCATATGTGTCCTCCTTTACAATGTCACGGAAAATGATCTTAATCTCGCCGTTTTCCAGTTTCGAATTTACATATTTATAAAATTTCTCATCGGTTTCCGGATGATCCAGATTTTCGTTGAAAGAATGCCATCTGGTCTCTTTTCGGTTTTTCAGATGAGCAATCAGTGAACGACACACAATGAGACGCTCACGAAGTTCGTATGCAAACATCAGCTCATGCATATCTGCTGCCGCTGTTTTTTCGGCAAGAGCCTGAAGCTGAAGGATTTTTTCATCTGCAAGAGCAAGCTGTTTCTCATTAAACTGGTAATTGGAAGCAATTCCTCCCGCATACTCATCCATGACTTTCTGCATGGCTTCTTCCAGCTCTTCCACGGAAAATGCCGGTGCATCTTCATTACGAAACTTTTCGTACTGAGAAAGGATCTCCTCTTCCTGAACCCTGACCTCTGTCTCAGTCTGAATATCTGCTTCCCTCAGAGTTCCGTCCTTAAACTGTTTCACCATATCCAGCGCTGCAAGCTTTCCTTCTGCAAGAGCTCCTGTCACATATTTCTGCGGACATCCGCCTGCAACATCACCTGCTGCATACAGCCCCTTTACCGTGGTTTCACGGCCTGTATTTACCCAGTAACCACTGGCTGTATGACCGCCTACGATATATGGCTCTGTTCCCTGGATCTCCACATCCTGCTCGCTGGGGTTCTTTCCGCTTTCGATCCATTTCAGAGTCTGGCTCGGTGCCATGTTGAGATAAGCCTTCAGAAGATCTTCATCCTGTTCCTTCGTGATCCCTGTAGTCTTCAGGTAACACGGTCCGTGACCAAGCTGATTTTCCCGGACTGTTCCGTAAACTCTCTCGCTTGTGGTCAGTCCATATTTTGTCTCATAGATCTCGCCTGCTGCATTGATCTGTTTTGCCCCGACACCCTGTGCGATGGTTCCCGTAGGAGCAATGGTATCCTTGCAGCGAAGTGCGATAAAACGCATCTCAAAGGACGTCATCTCCGCACCTGCCAGGATTCCCATTGCGTATCCGGCACCTGTGTTAAACGGCGGATACCACATCTTATGTCTGGAAAATCCCGGATTGTTCGGTTTATAAAGTCCAGCCGCTCCGCCTGTTGCAACAAGAACTGCTTTTGCCCGGATAATGTATGCGGTTTCTTCCATAATAGAGAAACCAACCGCTCCGTAAACCTGTCCGTCTTTTACAAGAAGGTCTGTGATATTTACATAATTCAGAACGTCTACGTTCTCAGCTTTATGAACTGCATCAGCAAGAAGCGGTTTGAAATTTTCACCGTTGATCTTGATGTTACGGTTTCCTCTGGCTACATAATCACCATTTTCATCCTTCAGGATCACAAGGCCAAGTTTTTCCATTTTTGCGGTAACTTCGTTGAAGTTCTCCGCTGCTGTAAGAAGAAGGTCCTGTCTTACGATCCCGGCGGCATCTTTTGTGGCGTAATCTACATAGTCCTGAGGCTTGCGGCCTTTTACAATGTAGGCATTGATGGCGTTGACACCTGCTGCCAGACAGCCGCTTCGTTTGATATTTGCTTTTTCTGCGATCAGTACCTTGCCGGCTTTCTGTTCTGAGAGAACCAGCGCCGCATAGCAGCCTGCGGTACCTCCGCCTATGATCAGCACATCTGTTGTAATTTCTTTTGTGTTTAATCTGTTTTTCATACTCATCACTCTGTTATCTGAATCTCATGTACAGTTACATTTTTTTCTTTATCTACGCCAAAGGCCTTCAACACCGGATTTTCTGCATCCATAAGGGAGAGGATCAGATATTCGATGTTCGGGTCAAATGCAAGTCGTTTATCTTCTTCGGAAGGCCTTGACGGAGACTCCGGATGAGAATGAAAGTTTCCGATCATCTGATATCCGTTCTGACGGATATCTTTGATCGCGCTCAACTGTTCCTTCGGGTCCATGGAAAAGTGTTCGTTGCTTTCATCGATATTTGTCAGCAGATACACCTTCTCGATGGTTTTTACATCGCCCTCAATGGTCCCGCCCAGAAGGCCGCAGGACTCATTGGGAAGTCCCTTTCTGCAGTGGTCTAATATTTTTTCGTAATCTTCTTTTTTTAATTTCAGCATTTTATTTCGCAGCCTCCAATGGGTTTCTATACTTATTTATACTGCCTGCACCAGCAGACACCTTTGCCTTCTATATTATCAGTGTTTCAATTCACACACAGCCTGCTCATAATCGATCAGCTCTGTGATCGTCGGATCATCACCGCATACCGGGCAATGATGGTTCTTCGGAAGTTTTACGGTACGGAATGTCATCTTCAGCGCATCGTAGGTAAGAAGTCTTCCTGTAAGAAGATCGCCCTGTCCGATGATGTACTTGATGGCTTCCATTGCCTGAAGGCTTCCGATCACTCCGCCCATGGCTCCGATAACACCAGCCTGCTTACAGGTCGGTACGGCATCCTTTGGTGGCGGGCTCTGGAATGCACATCTGTAGCATGGGCCCTGTCCCGGAACATAGGTCATCAGCTGTCCCTGGAAACGGATGATACCTGCATGTGAAAACGGTTTCTCAGCCATTACACAGGCATCGTTGATCAGGAATTTTGCCGGGAAATTATCAGTTCCATCCAGAATAAAATCGTAATCTTTGATCAGATCCATGATGTTGCTGGAATCTACAAAGGTGTGATATGTATTTACGGTAACGTCCGGGTTGATGGCCTTCATTGTTTCAGCCGCGGACTCTACCTTCAGTTTGCCGACATCTGCAGTTGTGTGGATGACCTGTCTCTGAAGATTGGAAAGATCTACCTCATCTGCATCTACGATTCCGATAGTTCCCACACCTGCTGCTGCAAGATAAAGGGCTGCCGGTGCTCCAAGTCCGCCGGCTCCGATGATCAGAACCTTTGCATTCAGAAGCTTTTTCTGGCCTTTTACTCCCACCTCTTTCAGGATGATATGGCGGGAGTAACGCTCAAGCTGCTCATTTGTAAAAGCCATTATCTTGCGCCTCCTCCCATGTAGTACAGGAACTCAACAACATCGCCGTCCTTTACCTCTGTCTCCGGAACGTCTGCCTTGCTGATGAATTCATCGTTGATAGTTACGGTTACATACTCAGGACTTTCAATATCCTCTTTCTCAATAAGCTCTGTAAGCTTCAGTCCGTCTTCGTACTCTTTTTTATTTCCTGCAACTGTGATTGTCATTTCTCTGTTCTCCTATTCTTCAACTTTTCTTACGATCAGTGTATAAGTTCCGTCTTCGTTATCCTCGAGCTTCAGGATCTGATGTCCTTCTTCCTTCACGCTTCTCGGCACATTCTGTACCGGCTCACCATCGTTCATTCTGATCGCCAGGATCTGTCCGTCATCCAGTTCCTCAAGTGCTACCTTTGCTTTTACAAAGGTTACCGGGCAGACCACATCGGTAATATCTACTGTATCATCAATCTTAATATCAGCCATTGTATGCTCCTTTCAAAACTTCCTGAAGTTTCTCAGCGCCTACCCGGTCGATGGTAAATTTAAAACGCTCTCCCGGATTTGCATGATCATCAAAGAACTGGATCGCTGCATCTGTCACTCTGAAAAGCTGCTCCTCAGAGGTGATCAGAGAAAGGAATTCCTGTCCCTTGCTGATGTGATTTCCAAACGTTCCGCCAAAGGAAACGATGTATGCTTCGTTTACATCCCATGCATCCACAGGACAGGATTTTGCACATCTGCCACAGTAGTTACATTTCTCTGTATCGATCACCAGCTTGTCATCCTTAAAGGAGATAGCGTTTTCTCTGCAGGCTTTTTCGCAGACACCACAGTGGATACATGCATCCTCTTTCCAGCTAACCTCAGCAGCTCCCTTGATTCCTACATCATTCTCCTCTGCCTTCAGACAGTTGTTCTGGCATCCGGTAACACCGAATTTGAATTTATGCGGAAGCTCTCTTCCGAAATATCTCTCATTTAATTTCACCGCAATGTCATAGCTGTTGATGTTTCCGCTTGGACAGACAGCATTGCCCTGGCAGGCTGTAACTGTACGGACTCTCGGTCCGCAGACACCGGGCTTGCATCCGCCTTTTGCAAGATCATCCTTTACATCATCAATATCATCTAATTTAATGAACGGGATCTCAACTCCCTGTCTGGAAGTAAGATGTACATATCCGTCACCGTATTTCTCAGCTACCTCTGCGATCTTCTTAAGGTTTTCTGCGGTAAGTGTACCGCCCACACAGGCAAGACGAAGAGAAAAATTATTTTTCTGCTTCTGTCTCATGAAACCACCTTTTTTTAATGTAGCGTAATCTACTTTTGCCATAACGAACTCTCCATTTCTCTGCTGGTGCAGCTCTTAGATTTTATTGGTTATTTTCTATCGCTTCTTTGAAATCTTTCTTTAAATCTTCAATATCTTCAATTCCCACACTGATGCGGATCAGATCTTCGAATACTCCGGACTGCTGTTTCTCTTCATCGGAGATGTGTGCCGCAATGGTGGATTCCGGATGGATCACCAGAGTCTTCGTATCTCCGATGTTGGAGATGATCAGCGGGATCTTCAGGGAATTGATAATGGAAAAAGCCTTCTCCTTGCTTCCGGTTCTTACGGTTACGATAGCTCCGTAGCCATTCCTGAACTGCTTTTTCGCAATTTCGTGATAAGGACTTTCTTCAAGTCCCGGATAATTTACTTCAATGTCACCACCCAGGCCCTGTAAAAATCTCGCAAGCTCCAGTGCATTGTCACACTGTCTCTGCATTCGAAGTCCCAGGGTTTCCAGTCCCAGATTATTAAGGAAAGCATTCTGCGGAGCAAGACACGCGCCAGTGTTCCGGAAAAGTCCGTTTCGAAGTTTGGCGATGTATGCAAATGGTCCGAATTTCCGGTACGGAGCAAGTCCCGGATATCGGTCAGGGTCCCATTTCAGACCCTTACCACAGACAAGAATGCCGCTGATGGCATCACTGCTTCCATTGATATATTTGGAAGAGGAATGAACCACGATGTCAGCTCCAAGCTTCAATGGCTGGATCAGATACGGTGTTGCCACGGTATTGTCTACGATCAGTGGTACTTCATGCTTATGTGCAACTTCCGCAACTGCCTGGATATCGGTAACATCCAGCTTGGGGTTTCCGATGGTCTCCGCGAAAACAAGTCTCGTCTTCTCTGTGATCTCTGCCTCAAAAGCTTCCGGCTTATTCTCTTTCACATATTTTACGGAAATCCCGAAAGGCTTCAGATCATCGAACAGTTCCACGGTTCCGCCATACAGTCCACAGGCTGCCACGATCTCATCTCCTGCCTGAAGAATATTCAGAAATGCATTGGTCAGCGCTGCCATTCCGGATGCACAGGCCACACTGCCGATTCCATCCTCCAGCATAGTCACTCTCTTCTCAAAGGACTCTACCGTAGGATTATTGATCCTTGTATAGGAGAAGCCCATTTTTTTATTGTCAAAAATTTTCTCCAGGTCTTCCGCGCTGTCATGTCGGAATGCGCTGCTCTGATAGATTGGAACCTGTGTAGCTCCCTGCGGATATTTCTCATTGGTGCCATGGAGCAGTCCTGTATTAAAGCCGTATTCGTTCATAGCCTCTTCCCTTTCTTTTGTTGACACCTATATTAACCTACTATTCATAGTATGTCAATAGGAAAACCAGATTAATTGCACTTTTTTCGATACAAATGAAGTCCCAACAGCATAGCTTTCACTTTTTCGGGCTAAATATCCATTTTCTATGAAAACGTGCTCATCCGCATAACAAGGCTGTTTTTCTCTCTTTATTCGTGATAAAATTACAGTATCTTCAGAAGCTTTCCCATTGTTTTTTCACAGGAGGAGTTTTCAATGCATGAAATACAGCATTTTTTCCACTCTTTATTCAACTCGAACCTTGATTTCCGCGTCCGGCTGTTCAATATCCTGGCTTTGGGCGGCACCATTATCAGCCTGATCATGGCTTTGCTCAGCCTCGGGACCGGTTCCTGGGGAAATGTGCTGATCAATTTTGCGCTGGCTGTCATATCCGGAGGACTTTTTCTTTATTCGTATTACAGTGGAAGGTATCAACGATGTTACCTGATCACCATCGTCCTGATCTTTCTCATTGTTTTTCCGATCATGTTTTTTACCAGCGGCGGATATCATGGCGGCATGCCGGCGTTTTTCGTATTTGCCATTGTCTTCACTGTACTGATGCTGGAAAAATGGCGTGCTCTGATCGTTTCTCTGTTCGAGATCATCCTATATATAGGGCTTTGCCTGGCTGCATACTATTTTCCGGACAGTATCACTCCTTTTGCCACAGAAGCAGACCGGCTGGCAGATGTGCTTCTGGCATTTGTTTCCGTCAGTGTTGTGTGCGGCATTGTTCTGTATTTTCATCTGAAGGAATATAATCAACAGCAAATCCTTCTGGAAAAACAGAACCAGCGGCTGCGTTCCCTTGACAATGCCAAGTCCACATTCCTGACCACCGTTGCCCATGAGATCAAAAATCCTCTGAATTCCATCTCTCTCCACGCCCGGGATACTTCCGAGCTGCTTGAGGAAGAACCTCTGGATTTTTCTCTTATGCAGGAAAATCTCCGCACCATCGAACAGTCGGTAATGCGGATCGACCGTATTGTGCTGGATCTGATGGATACAGTTTCCATAGAACAGGGACGGCTTACCCTGTCACTTGTTCCCACAGACCTTGCGTCTCTTCTTCGTTCTCTGGAAAAAGACTATAACGCTCACCCCTGTTCCCGGAAAAATCAGCTTACTCTACACCTGTCAGACAGTCTTCCGGAAATCTCTGCTGATCCTGAACGTCTGATACAGGTTATCAGCAATCTTGTCTCTAATGCAGAACGGCATACACATGGTGGAACCATAACTATTTCTCTTTCCGGCACTCCAGGCTGGCAGACCATCTGCGTCTCCGACACCGGCACCGGCATGTCCGAAAAAATGCGTCAAAATGCCCTCAAAGGCTATGTTTCCGCAGATAAGGATTACTGGCGGCATGGCATTGGTCTTTATGTATGCCATCAGATCGTTACTGCCCATGGGGGTAAAATATGGATAGAAAGCAAAAAGGGTGAAGGAACCCGCGTGTTCTTTTCCCTTCCGGAGGTAATTTAAATGAACGAAAACAAACCCAGAATCCTTATGGTCGAAGATGAAAAACAGGTTTTAGATGCCAACTGCCGTATGCTGCGCCGCAGAGGCTATGATGTGTGCACTGCCACATCTGCCTCTGAAGCATATGAACAAATGGAGAAACAGCTTCCGGATCTCCTGATCCTTGATATTATGCTTCCAGATGGAAACGGCCTGGATATCTGCACATGGTTCAGAAGCCGCAGTCTTTCCCCTGTTCTTTTTCTCACCGGAAAAAGTGCTGTGCAGGACAAAGTAGACGGTCTGCGCCAGGGTGGTGACTACTATCTCACAAAACCCTACAGTTTTGATGAATTTCTGGCTGTGATCCAGCGGCTTCTTGAGCGTGAACAGGCTCTGAAAAACACCCGGGCAGACTCCAGGTGGATCATTGTGGGTGATCTTCGCCTTGACCTGGAAAAAAACCGCGCATATCTTGGCAGTGAAGATACCGGAATGACCCGGACGGAATTTTCTCTTCTCCGTACACTTATCCAGAATAAGGGGAAAATCCTGTCTGCAGCCCAGTTATATGAATCCGTATGGGGAATTTCTCCCGGTACAGATACTTCTACTGTAAGAAAACATATTTTTAATCTCCGCAGCAGGATCAAAGCTGACAATACGGATGATTACGATATTATTTCTGTTTATGGCAAGGGCTATCTTTTTACAGGCGACTGACACGGCATATTATCCGGGAATGTCTCTTTTTCTTCACATTTCAGAAAGTGGCTTTATTTCTGATATGATATATATAAAACAGTAAATCTTATTTTTACAGGATCCCTGCTTATGGAGGTGTATGATATGAAGAAAAAAATGTATCTTTCCGCAATGATCGCCGTTTTTTCCATGGCGGTTTCCACAGTACCTGCATGGGCCTCTGATGCCCCGACAGATGACGGAAATTATATCTGGCAGGACGAAAACGGTGATTACTGGTACCGCAACGGTTCAGAAGATGAATATATCGGAGAGGGAAATTATGCGCCGGATCCGGATACCGGAGAACTGATGGAAGCCAATGATGCCGGCTGGACTGAACAGGACGGATATTTTGAGCCTCACTATTTTTATGATGAAAACGGAGATGTCTGGTGGGAAAATGACACAGAAAAAGTCTATATCGGCTCCGGGGATGAATATTATATTGATGTAGATAACGGAACATTACATGAAAAAAATGAATCTTCCGGCGAAGAGGGACGCACCACTGATGACTCATGTGGAAGTCCTGAGGATTCCGGTAATTCTGATGCTTCCGGCAACTCTGCCGACAATTCCAGTGGATCGGATAATTCCGGCAATTCCAGCAGCAGTTCTGATGCCAGCTCAGATGACACCGGTAATAATTCAGACAATACTTCCAGCCAGTCTGAAAACACCTCCGATGACTCCGATGCATCCACCCGGAGTACCTCATCCGGCGAGCTTTACATGACTTATGATTTTCAGACCGATCAGCCCGTCATTTCATCTATGCCTGATTATAAAACCGGTTATTCTGAGAGCCGTACCATCAACGATGGCAAAACAACCATTTTCACAGTCAAATATCCCAGGCAGGAATCCGGAGATGTACTTTCCGGAGAAGATTTCCTCAACGAATTCTACTCTACCCAAAATGGCATCGATTCTCAGGAAGAAACCACAATTGCCTCCTATCCTGCTGTAAAGTATCATTATCAGAGTTCCGTTAACGAAGAGCCCCGTACTGTGGATGCACTGGTATGCGCCACTGACGATTATTCCTTTGGCATATTCGCTCTGACTCCCTCCGGGGATTATGATGACGCTGCCGCAAAAGCTGCCGACGAACTTTTTACATCTGCTGATCTTATATATGCAGAGCGCATAGATATGGCTCTTACCGATTATTTCCAGGTTCTCACTCCTGAGAAATGGAAATATCTCTGCCACTACGAAACAAAAGAAACGGACCAGGGCGGCTATACACTTACCTATTACTGTGAAGATGTACCGGTCCTCACTCTGGAAGCCCGGTATTACGACGGTACTGACCAGCCCCTTGACAGTGTATGGCAACAGTACCTTGGCCGTATAGAGACACCCGATGATAAAAAATATGATCTTCTGGCAACAATAAGCCAGTATTCAGAAGATGCTTCTGATGATTGGAAAACCATGTATGATTCCTGCAATGACGTAATAAACGGGATTCTCATCATGGATCAATGTGTACTCACCAGCGGAAGTCATTTATAGGCATCTGTAAACAGATCCCCCTGCCAATCCTCCAGGCAGGGGTATATTATTATTCCAGGTAATCATTTTGTAACGTACTGTCTGTTTCCGATCTGGTAAACATATCTCGATACATTTTTAAATTTGTTTCCACTCTTTAAGCTGATGGAAAATGCAGATTTGCTGGTTGCCTGAATCCTTATGGAATCTCCGCCCGGGCATTTGAAAAAGCTGCTGCCACTGATAGTTACTGCTGCCTTTCCTGCACCTTTATTTTCACCGTAGATATTGTGGCTTCTGTTTCCGGTAAAGGTACAGCCCTTTACGGTTACATTGGTTCCACCGTCTGTTATCAAAAGTCCTGTTACTGCGTTGGATCTGAATTTACAGTTTGTAAAGGTTCCCTTTGAGCCATCTACCACGATCACACCGTTCATGTTATCTTTGTAACCGTTCTTGTAAATATCGCATCCTGTCATAACTACAGAACATTTGTCATGTGTACCAATCCCCTGTCTTCCATTGGACTGAAGTACACAGTTTTTCATATTGATATTTCCCTGATTTGCGGAAACACCACACTCACGGTTGTTATTCACACGGCAGTTAACTGCTGTAAAATACGAAGATTTGTAAACGCCAACACCATGTCCAAGACCATTATTTGGATATCCTGATCCATTTCCTGTGATCTGGCTGTTCTGTACTGTTGTACGTGTTTTGTGGGTGCAGGTTATTCCCACACTTTTACAGCCGGTTACATACACATTGTTGATAATTGCTGAACCACCGCCGATCTTCATTCCCACAAAGCCGGAGGTAATCTTCATATTCTTTATGGTGAGTCTGGAAACCATGTTGGAAGAAAATACAGTTGTATTTTTTCCACCTTTCCACACACCACCTTCAATACGGGTTCCTGTGGTATCGTGTACATTGATGATCTTTTCGCCGGTTCCTGTGATCACAGAATCCTTCTCGGCTGCAAGGATCATTCCATCATACAGTCTGATAGGAGAAGACACGCTGTATTTTCCTGACGGGAAATAGATCACCTTCTTCTTTGCTGCGTCTTTCCTCGCTGCCTTTACTGCTGCGTCGATTGCTGTGTCACTTTTTTTCTTTCCTGTCTTGTCTGCTCCATAAGCAGTAACCTTGTAGATCTTTGCGCCCGGATAATTGGCAGTGACAGAAGCTGCTTTTACCTGGGAAGGCATTGCCACTGCCATGAACATAAATACCAGCACTGCTACAGAACAGAAGATTCCTGATGATTTTCTCTCCATAACCACACTCTCCTTTTCTTTTAACTTTATAGTAGCACGCTGTTTTCTGCTCTGCAATATGGATTTTTGATCATGTATTCCCAGATTTCATCCGCAGTCTGACTCTGCCGCTGATAGCTGCTCCTCAGCTTATCCTTCATAAATCTGATCAAATACTCCACCATCAGAAAAATGTGTTTCCTGGGCTTCTTTCCAGCCGCCAAAGTCATCGATGGTTACAAGATTGATATTCAGGTCAAATACATCGGAATATTCTTTGAGAATGTCCTGGTTAGATGGTCTGTAATAGTTATCTCCTGCAATCCTCTGTGCTTCATCTGAATAGAGATAATTCAGATATTCAGTTGCCACATCTCTTGTTCCACGGTCATCGACTACTTTGTCCACGATTGCTACAGATGGCTGTGCAAGGATACTGATACTTGGTGTAATGATCTCGTAATCATCCGGATTATCCTGTACGGAAAGGTATGCTTCGTTTTCCCAGGCGATCAGTACGTCACCCTGTCCGTTTTCTACAAATGAGGTTGTTGCTCCTCTGGCTCCTGTATCAAGTACCAGCACGTTTTTGTAAAGCTGTCCGATAAAGTCCCTGATCTTATCTTCATCGCCGTTAAATTTATTTTTTGCATAGGCCCAGGCTGCAAGATAGTTCCATCTCGCTCCACCGGAGGTTTTGGGATTTGGTGTGATAACTCCCACACCATCCTTTACCAGATCATCCCAGTCTTTGATGTTCTTGGGATTTCCTTTTCTCACAAGAAAAACGATTGTGGATGTATATGGAGAGCTGTCCTCCGGGAATTCATCTACCCAGCCGTCATCAATAAGTCCTGCATCCTGGATCGCATCCACATCATATTCCAGGGCCAGTGTAACTACGTCTGCTTCCAGTCCGTTGGCAACCTCCAGTGCCTGCTTTCCGGAACCTCCGTGTGACTGTGTGATCTCCACATCCTGTCCGGTTTTTTCTTTCCAGTGTTCCTGGAAGATCTTGTTGTACTGTTCATAAAGCTCTCTGGTCGGATCATAGGATACGTTAGTGATACTTACGCTGTCTGCTGCGTAAACTGCCGGTGCTGTAAGGCTTCCAAGTGCCAGAACTGCTGTCAGTGCTGCTGCCGCTGCTTTTACTCTTTTTTTCATAATGTTTGTCCTCCTGCTGTTGTGTTTTTTGATGTTGGCCTATTATAAACACAGAAGAAGTTATATTAAAACAGCAGAGTACGAAACCGTTTTCACCCAAAACAGAAATTCCGGGATTTTACCGCCACAATGCAGGCAAAATCCCGGAAATCTACATCCAAACATACTGTTTTTCACACCATATCTGTAACTGATCCATATTTTATGAAAACGTGATCAGGCTGATGGCCTGCGGGTTTTTGGACGGATTATCCACATTCCCCTTCATTTTTTCGTCTGTTTGTAAACCCTTATCCACATTCTCCACAAAACTTATCCCAATATCACCGGTTTACAGATCAACCGAACCAGGTAAGTCCCCTGCGGGATTGCGAATATCCGCTTGACTCTGCGGGATCACAGGTAAATGTAATCGTTCATTACCGGCTGGAGGCCATGATCTTTCAGGGCATTAAATACCTCGTCTACAGACCTGCCATCGGAGATTTCGAACTGATCATCACCTTTGTCCTCAATATCTTCCACATGGCTTCCGATTCCGGTGCTGACACCTGCGGATATTTTGGTTGCCGCAATGCTTACCAGATTATCACGGACGCGCTCACATTCCCTGGTAGACACGGTAATACTTGCAAAAGGCATAAACAGCCTGTATGCACAGACTACCTGAAGAAGCTGTGGTTCATGTACATCTTTCGGGTTGATCCTGTCGTTATTGATGATCGGGCGCAGTCTTGGACAGGAAAAAGCAATCTCAGCATGGGGATATTTTCTCTGTAGGAGATATGCATGATATCCTGTTGCAAAAGCATCTTTTCTGAAATCGTCCAGTCCCAGAAGTGCCGCAAAGCCAACTCCTCTCATGCCGCCCTTCAAAGCTCTCTCCTGTGCATTAAGCCTGTATGGAAAAATTCTCTTATGGCCTGCAAGGTGCAATGTCTCATACTTGTCCGAATTATATGTCTCCTGGAAAACTGTCACATAATCCGCGCCGCATTTATGAAGATATGCATACTCATCAGAGTTCATCGGGTAGACCTCAAGGCCGACTACTTTGAAATATTTTCGTGCGATCTCACAGGCTTTTCCGATATATTCCACATTTGATTTTTTGCGGCTTTCGCCTGTAAGGATCAGGATTTCCTGAAGTCCGGTCTCTGCAATGGCAGCCATCTCCTTCTCGATCTCCTCCTCATTAAGCTGCGCCCTGCGGATCTTATTGTGACAGTTAAAGCCACAGTAAATGCAGTAATTTTCGCAGTAATTGGCAATGTAGATCGGGGTGAACATACACACACTGTTTCCAAAATGCTTTCTGGTCTCTATCTGTGCTGCCTGTGCAATTTCCTCCAGAAGAGGAAGTGCCGCCGGGGAAAGCAGCGCCTGAAAATCTTCCGGTGTACGGTTATCATGAGCCAGTGCCCTGCGCACATCTGCCTCTGTAAATTTATCATAATCATATGCCTGCATTGCGGAGATCACCTGATCCATCACATCAGATTCCTCCAGCTTTTCCATTCCCGGAAGATATGCCATATGGTCGATACGGTTCTTCTTCATATCCTCCAGAATTTCTTCATTGATAATACTCTCATTAAAATGGCCGTCCTGCTGACCTGCCTGTACTGTTTCTGCCATGATCCTTCAATCTCCTCGTCTGTTTTATTTCATATATTCTCCAACTGCAGCTCTTCCCGCTCCATCAGACAGTAAGCCGGATATTTGCCGTATGCACACATCCGCTGCCTGTCCGGTCTGATCAGTCATGAAGAAATCCGGTCAGTGGTGAGGATGCACTTGCTCCTCTCTCAAGAGTTCTTCCCATACCGGAAAGATATGCGCTCCTTCCTGCTTCAATGGCTTTCTTAAATGCCTCTGCCATCACACGTACATCTCCTGCTGTGGCAATGGCTGTATTTGCCATAACTGCCGCTGCACCCATTTCCATGGCCTCACATGCCTGTGAAGGGCGTCCGATCCCTGCATCCACAATGATCGGCAGATCGATCTCGTCGATCAGGATCTGGATAAATTCTTTTGTACAGATTCCCTTGTTGGAACCGATAGGTGAACCAAGAGGCATGACACAGGCTGCTCCTGCATTGACCAGATCTCTCGCTGCATTAAGATCCGGATACATATACGGCATAACAACAAATCCCTCTTTTGCAAGGATCTCTGTTGCTTTGATGGTTTCATAATTGTCAGGAAGAAGATATTTGGAATCATGGATAACTTCGATCTTTACAAAATCACCACATCCAAGTTCACGGGAAAGTCTTGCAATACGCACTGCCTCTTCTGCATTTCTTGCCCCTGATGTATTGGGAAGAAGTGTTACATCCTTCGGAACATAATCCAGGATATTGGCAAGTCCGCCCTGGTTCGCACGGCGAAGTGCCAGGGTTACGATCTGTGCTCCGGCTTCCTCGATACATGCTTTTACAAGCTCCAGGGAAAATTTACCGGAACCTAAAATAAAACGGGATGTAAACTCATGGCCTCCCAGAATCAGTTTGTCTTCTGTGTTCTTCATTTCTGTACTCATTTTTATGTCCACCTTTCAATGTTTTCTTTCTGTGTTTTATCTGATTCTGCCTATCGGCTTCCACCGCCCATAAACTGCAGGATCTCCACCACATCGCCGTCTTTCAGCAATGTTTCACCCCAGATCTCTCTTTTAATGATCTCCTCATTCAGTTCAACCACCACCTGTGCCGGAACGTAATTGCACTGCTGAACATATTCTGTAACTGTTACTGGTTTTTCCAGTTCTCTGTTTTCTCCGTTGACTGTGATCATCCATTCTCCTTTCCGAAATTTTGAAGAGCACCAGCCAGGCAGGATTCTCCACCTGCGGTGGGTCGCTTCAGCGACACAAGAAAGAATCCTGCAAGCAGGCTTCTCCGCCTGCGGCGGATCGCTTCAGCGACACAAAAAAGAGTCCACAAAGAAATACACCCGCGGTGGTGCACCCCTTCATGAACTCTGTTCACTCTCAAAATTTCCTGTATGTAATTGTAAGATATCAGAGCGTGTTTAAAAAACATACTCCGATTTCCCCGTAAATCCTGATTCAAAAAAAAGGAGATGCCGCAGCATCTCCCGTAATTTCATTCCTATACGTTCGTTCCTACGTTGGCATTATCCAAATCAGGTATAAGGGTCGAAGTTGAAGACTTCCTCTCAGCCTGCCATCACAAGCTCCCCTGTTATTTACAGACTCCAGTATAAATCTGTTTAAGCCTGATGTCAATACCAAACCCGCATCAGATAACCAGCCAGTCCTCAACCATGGCTGTATTGTTAAGGAGAACAGCTTCATTTCCCTTTGTGACAAAAATCCTCTGCACAAATACATCCACCACTTCTCCCTCTTTTACCGGCTCCTCATCCAGGCTTCTTCTTGCACTGAGGACTGTCTCCCCCACACGTACACGAAGCTCCAGACTGCTGCCACGGAACGCCACACGTTCAACAATTCCCTCCGTTGCGGAGCTTTTGTATTTCTGCTCCTCGTTTTTCTTTGTGACCTTCACAAATTCCGGACGGACGATGGCTTTCTCTCCTCCGGGAATTTCATCAAAATGATTAAATATCCGGTAATTCCCGATCACGGAAGTCTGCCCGAAAAATCCTGCTGTAAAAGCCGTATCCGGATTCTGATAAACTTCAAGAGGTGTACCCTTCTGCTCGATCCTTCCTCTGTTGGTGATAATGATCTCATCTGCCACCTCAATAGCCTCATCCTGGTCATGGGTAACAAAAATACTTGTGATCCCAAGCTTTTCGATCATATCTTTCAGCCAGCTTCTCAGCTCAGTACGGATCTTTGCGTCAATGGCGGCAAAGGGCTCATCCAGGAGAAGCAACTGCGGATTCGGCGCAAGAGCTCTGGCAAAAGCCACTCTCTGTCTCTGACCGCCGGATAGCTGGCTGGGATATCTTTTTTCCAGGCCTTTCAGACCGATCAGCTCCACAAGCTCCATAACACGTTTTTTGATATATTTCCTGTCTGCCTTCTGCACCTGGAGTCCAAAAGCAATGTTGTCATAAACTGTCATATAACGAAAAAGAGCATAATTCTGAAAAACAAAACCGATTCCTCTCTGGCTTGCAGGTACATCATTGACTATTTTTCCGTCAATGATGATCTCACCGCTGTCCGGCTGTTCCAGTCCTGCGATCATACGGAGAATAGTAGTCTTACCACTTCCGCTTGGTCCCAGAAGACCGATCAGCTTACCTTTTTCAATGCCAAAGCTTACGTTATCCGATGCCTTATAATCCCCGTAGGTTTTATTTATGTTTTTTAACTCAACGTACATTTTCCATTTCCCCCTTTCCCTTATGCTCCAGAACATTTCTTGCAACCAGAAGGATCACTGCCAGGATCACAAGAACGGATGAAACCGCAAAAGCCGGAACATACTGGAATTCGTTATAAAGAATCTCCACATGAAGCGGAAGTGTGTTTGTTTTTCCACGGAGATGTCCGGATAATACTGACACAGCTCCGAACTCTCCCATGGCCCTGGCCGTACAGAGCACTACGCCGTAGAGAAACGCCCATTTAATATGGGGAAAAGTAACTCTCCTGAAAATTGTCCATCCACTTGCTCCCATCAGTGCTGCTGCTTCCTCCTCATCTGTTCCGATGGACTCCAGCACCGGAATGATCTCCCTGGAAACAAAAGGAAATGTCACAAAGATCGTAGCAAGAACGATTCCCGGAACTGCAAACACGATCTGGATTCCAAGCTTGTCAAGGATCGGGTAAAGCACGCTCTGTTTTCCAAAAACCAGAATATAGATAAGACCTGCGATAACCGGTGAAACTGTGACAGGTACATCAATCAGTGTAGTGAGGAGCTTTTTTCCCCGGAAGTGAAATCTGGTCAGCGCCCACGCTGCACACAGGCCAAAGACAGTATTGAACACTACCGCGATCAGGGTTGCCTTAACAGTAAGGAGCAGCGCCTTGATGGTGTACTCATCCGTCACAGCTTCCACATATGTACTCCAGCCTTTGCTCAGAGCCTCTGTGATCACAACCACCAGCGGAAGCACCAGCATCACTGCCAGAAAAATAACGCTGATTCCTATAAGGATCCATTTCACAGGACCTGACTGTTTTTTTTCGTTCATTATCCTTCCCTCCCTCTGATTCGTTTTGTGTTACGTGCCTGAACGATATTCACCGCAAACAGGATCAGGAATGAAACAGCCAGCGTGACCAGTGCGATGGATGTGGCACTTTCATAGTCAAATTCCTGAAGCTTTGACATAATGATAAGTGGTGCTATCTCTGTATAATAAGGCTTATTTCCTGCGATAAAAACTACGCTTCCGTATTCTCCAAGGCATCGGCCGAAAGCAAGTCCTGCTCCTGCCAGAAGTGCCGGAAGTACCTCCGGAAAAATAACCCTCCGGAAGATCGTAAATGGCTTTGCTCCCATCACTCTTGCCGCTTCTTCATAGGAACCGTCCAGTTTTTCCAGAACCGGCTGCACGGCCCGGACAACAAAAGGAATTCCCACAAACACAAGTGCCACCGTAATACCGATCCTTGTGTATGCGATCTTAATACCAAATCCGGCAAAAAAGCTTCCCACCAGTCCCTGATCTGATGTCAGGGATGTCAGTGAAATTCCCGCTACTGCTGTCGGCAGCGCAAATGGAAGTTCGATCATTCCATCCATGATCCTTTTTCCCGGAAAATCATACCGTACCAGTACCCACGCCAGGATCAGTCCCATGATCCCGTTCACGATGGTTGCTCCCAGTGCTGTGATAAAGCTTACATAAAATCCGGAAAGAACCCTTGGTTTTGTGATCACTTCTATAAATTCCCGAAATCCAAGCTTTGACGAATAAACCGCCAGAGATGCCAGCGGGATCAGTACCACAATGCTGAGCATGGTCAAAGTCACTCCCATAGTCAGCCCAAATCCCGGAATCACTCTTTTTCCCTCTTTTTTCATTTCTGTCTCACTCCTCGCTGCTTACGTGTATTTACTCCTCGTATATCTCATCAAAGATGCCGCCGTCTGCGAAATGTTTTTTCTGCACTTCATCCCAGCCACCGAAATCTTTGATCGTTGCCAGTTTTACACTCAGGTCAAAAGTATCTGCGTGTTTTCTCAGGATAGTTTTGTTCACCGGCCTGTAATAATTTTCCGCGATCAGTTCCTGTGCTTCATCGGAGTACAGATACTGAAGATATTCTGACGCTGCATTTTCGTTTCCATGCTTTTTTACATTTTCATCTACTACTGCCACGGAAGGCTGCGCCAGAATACTGATGCCCGGCGTGATGATCTCGTAATCATCCGGATTATCCCTTACAGAAAGAAAGGCCTCGTTTTCCCAGGCGATCAGCACATCACCCTGCCCGTTTTCCACGAAAGAAGTAGTTGCACCACGGGCACCCGAGTCAAGGACCAGTACATTCTGATAAAGCTTCTTTATGAAAGCCTTCATCTTTGTCTCATCACCGTTGTATTTGTTTTTTGCATAAGCCCAGGCTGCCATGTAGTTCCATCTGGCACCACCGGAAGTTTTGGGATTCGGTGTGATCACTCCCACACCATCTTTTGTCAGATCATCCCAGTCATGGATATTTTTTGGATTTCCCTTTCTTACCAGAAAAACAATCGTGGATGTGTAAGGAGAACTGTCATCCTGATATTCACTGATCCATCCGTCATCGATCAATCCTGCATTTTCGATCGCATCAATGTCATATTCCAGTGCAAGGGTTGCCACATCTGCCGGAAGTCCGTTGGATATTTCCAGCGCCTGTTTGCCGGAACCGCCATGGGACTGGATCACATCCACAGTCTGTCCTGTTTCCTCTTTCCAGTATTTTGCAAAAATCTTATTATATGCCTCATAAAACTCTCTGGTAGGATCGTAGGATACGTTGATGATCTCCACTCTGTTTTTGTCTTTTGTATTATTTCCCGATACTGCCATGGTTCCTGCCAGTACAACTGCTGCCAGAGCAATACAGGCACCGGCAATATGTTTTCTTTTCATGATCTATGTACTCCTTTTTATCTGCCTGAAGGTTTTCTGTTTTTTTGATTGAATACATTAAAACATATTATTCCTATTATTTAAATAGGAATATGTGAAAACGTTTTCATCATATTGCTCTGGCACCGATCATCGTCAAGGGGATATTCGCAATCCGCATTCGGTTAAATACAATAATCACTCCAGATTCCATCTTCAACTCTGGAGCAACTGTTTCGTACCATAAGCTTTCCCTCAAGCTCCATCCGCACGATTCCCGTATGTCCGCCTTTCAGTCTGTCAAGGAGCAGATACATGGCAAATTTGCCCATGTCCTCTTTGGGAAGTCCTACTGTTGTAAGCATGGGCTTGGTAAACTGTGCTTCCTGAATGTCATCACTTGCGATAATTGATGGCGTATAGTATCGGTTTCTGTATTTATTCATGCACTTCAGCATACCTATAGCAGATATATCATTGGCGCAGTAGATTCCTGTCGGCATATCTTCTGACCGGAGAAATCTTTCCATTGCCTCATATCCTTCGGCCTCTGTCTGTTTTGTCTCGATCACGTACTCCGGAATCAGCTCCAGATCGTGTTTTTTCAGGGTATCCAGAAAACCATTATAACGTTCTTCGCTGTGGCACTGGCCTACATAGCCGATATTTTTGTGGCCTAATGAGATCAGATGCTCCACTGCCGCTGCCGCGATCTTACGTCCGTCACACAGCACCTCATCAACCTCATAATTAGTAGAATTTCGGTTTACGGAAACTACGCTTTTATATTTTTGGTTCAGCTTTTTCAAAGCTTCTTTATTACATTTTCCAATAATGATAAGCCCGTCTCTCTTTCCTTCTGTTTCCTGATACATCTCTTCTATCAGCTTGTCCAGATTCTCCCGTCTGCATTTTCTGTCATCAGAAAATACTGACATGTACCATACTTTGGACAGAATGCAGTTTTTGTCATGGATCTCACTTTCGATCACCCGGAGAAGTTCTGTAAAAAAAGGGTCTGTCCGGGAAGAATCCATTCGGGTCATGAGAATATTGATATACCAGGTTTTTTCCTGTCTGGCAAATACTCCTTTTTTCAGATTACGGGCCGCCTCATTAGGCGTATAATTCATCTCTATGGCAGTCCTCCAAATCACATCCCTGAGTCCCGGAACTGCACATTTATAATTAGGATTATTCAACACCCGCGAAACCGTCGCTGGTGAAACCCCTGTTTTTTCTGCAATTTTTTTGATAGACATGCGCTGTTCCTCCTCCTGGAATTATTTCATAGTATTTATATATGGTTTATATGATAATGTTGCTTTCGGGAAATGTCAACCGAATTTTATGAAAACGTAATCTTGGCAGATATGGAGATAAAAGTACCGAAAAAAATTATAAAAGACCTGACCGAACAAACTTAATTGTTGACAGTCAGGTCTTTACCCTCAAATTGAGGACCGATTTGTGTTATTTTACCCTTATTCTGAGGGTTGATATTTTATTTCACAGTTACCTTACAGGTCATCTTCTTTGATCCGCTTCGGACTGTGATAGTGGCGCTTCCTTTTTTCAGGCCTTTGACTACACCTTTGGAGGTTACTGATACCACTTTACTGTTGGATGATCTGTAAATGATCTTCTCATCTGTATTCTTCGGTGCTGCTGTGGCTCTGATGGTAAATGTTTTTCCTTTTTTAATGGTTTTGGTTTTTGGAACGCCTGTAATTTTTGTTGTTTTTACCTTTGTTACGGTCACAGTGACTACTGTTTTTATGCTTCCTGATTTCACTGTGATCTTTGCAGTTCCCGGTTTCTTTCCGGTGATCACACCTTTGGTGCTGACGGTTGCTACAGCTTTGTTGGAAGAACTGTAGGTGATCTTCTCCTGACTGTTTGACGGCTTAAGTACAGGTTTCAGAGTAATAGTTTTGCCTTTTACCACACTGACTGATTTTTTCAGGCCTGTGATGGCTGTGGTTTTTACAAATGGTTTTTCAACACGTACTCTTATATTCGCACTGACACCGCTGTTCAGTTTCAGGGTAACGATGGCTGCACCGGATGTTTTACCGGCCGTAAGCCTGAAAGTACCGTTTTTGTTTACATCAGATACTGTAACTATATTTTTGTTATTGGAAGTTACCTGCTTCAGATAGTCTCCATTGATAAATCCGTATGCTTTAACAGATGTAGTGGACTGGCCATATTTCAGCTTAATATAATCACGGTCTACATATAGCTTATAAATAACAGGGGTTCCCTCATCTTTTACTCCACATACTGTACAGATCCGATATCTGCCAACCCACAGTTCATTGCCTATTCCCTGGCTTGTTCCATCCTCCGGGCGCATTGGTTCCGGAGTTACATAATACGGGTTCGAGTTCCAGGATCCCCAGTTGTGATCTCCCATGGGCGTCTCCAGATCCGGTATTGTCACTTTCTGTGTTCCCTCTTTATCCAGGAAAAGCCTTCCACATTTCCGGCAGCTATAATAGCTCTTCTGTCCGCAGCTTATACAGGTTGCAGAAGTTTCATTATGATATTCCAGATCATGATCCTGTTTTTTTACAGTCAGCTCAGAAAATTCTGTTTCCTGTGTACCTTCTTTATCAAGGAATATCTTTCTGCACGATCTGCACTGATAATAAGCTTTCCTGCCTTCGTGCATACAGTTTGCCGGGAATTCCGGCTCATAATCCATTTCATGATTCTGGTTCTGCGGTATTGTAAGAACTGACTCACTGATCTCCTGCGTTCCCTTTTCATCCAGGAAATATTTATCACATTTCCAACAGTGATAATAAGCCTTTCTTCCGCTCTGTATGCAGGTTGCTTCCCAGCCTTCTTCATAACTCATCTCATGTCCGGAGAATGGAAGAATTATATCTTTTTCATCCACCTCAGTACTTCCACCTTGATCACTGAAATTTTTGCCACAGGATTCACAACGATAGTAACCGATATTTCCGTTTTCCGTACAGGTTGGACTCTTATACGCCACAAAAGTCATCCTGTGTTCAGACTTCGGTATAGTTGTGAACAAAGCTCTCTCTGTTCCTTCTGCATTACAAAAATCAAAATGACATGTATCGCAGTGCCAGTATTCGTTATTTCCTTCCTGGCTGCATGTGGCTTCCTTTGCCGGATAATGGATCAGTGGATCGTCTACACTGTGGAATGATATATTATTGGCAGTTGCATAAGCTTCTGTTGTGGAACTCTTTTTTCCTATAAGGATAAAGCCATAATAGGTTGCTTCTCCATATCCGATCGATCTCTTCTCAAATGTTACATTACTTCCCGGAATATACACCTCCCTGAGACTGGTACAGTTTGTAAATGCATCGGTGTCAATGCTGGTTAAACTCTCAGGTAAACTGATACTGGTCAGATTTATGCAATTATAAAAAGCACAGTAGCCAATACTGTTAAGCTTGTCCGGAAATTTTATATCATATAAAGCTCCGCACTCTGCAAAAGCATAGTCCCCGATAGCTGTTATATTTTCCGGCAGATGGATGGACTGGATTCTACTGTTATAAAATGCATATTCATCCAGTGCTGTCACGCTGTCCGGGACAGTTACCGAACTCAAAACCCCGGTATATGCAAAAGCTCTTTTCCCGATTTTGACCAGTTTCTCAGGTAATTTAATTTCACTCAGGCGGTCACAATTGCTGAATGTTTCTGCCTTTATTTCTTTCAGATTTACAGGCAGTTTTATCTTCTGCAGCTTGTTGCACGAACGAAATGCACCTTCTCCAATGGTTTCCACAGTATCCGGCAGGTTAATTTCCGTAATGCCACTGTAATTAAAAGCTGAGTCCCCAATGCTGGTCAGATTTTGAGGTATATTGATATCCGTCAGGTTTATGCAATAGAAAAAAGTATTTTTTCCAATTTCTGTGACATTATCAGGTAATGTAACACTCTCCAGCCTCTCGCAGCGTTCAAATAAATCCTCTGCAAGTCTGGTTACATTTCCAGGAATTGTTATTTCCCTTAAATCAGAGCATCCACCGAACGCTCCCCTGCCCAGGCTTTTCAGCTTATCCGGCAGAGTAACTTTTTTTAAGGAGCTGCAGTATCTGAAGGCATAATCACCTATATTCTCCAGACTGTCCGGAAGACTCACACTGGATAAATTGGGACAGTAACCAAACAGTTCATACGCCATCCCATCGCTCTGCCCACTTTTTCCAAGGTCTGTAATCCCCTCACTGACATACACCTCTGTGATTCTTGTATCTTCACTGAAATCATGATACGCTGCGCCGCTGCCTTCGATCACCAGCCTGCCATCTGCATACAGCGTATATGTAGAACTGGTTCCACATGAACCGGTCTCTGTTACACTTGTATTTGTGGACGCTATACCTGCTTCTGCTACCGCTCCGTCAGAAAAAGCATCCTCCACCGTATCTCCCTGCCCTACTGCCAAAGCTGTCCCGGCTTCGCTGTGTTCATCTGATGTCAGTTCTTCTATGCTCTGACTTTCTGTGCTCTCGCTGATATCATCTGCTGTATCTTCCCCCGCATCTGCCTGTGCAAAATTATCCGGATCATCCTGCACGATCTCATCCGTACCTTCCTGTGTTTCCTCTTCTGCAGCCTCGCCTGCCACATCCTCCGTCTGTCCTGTTTCTGACTGAAATTCCTCCGCTGCATACACCTCTCCTGCTGGGAGCCCCGGTGCTGTCATGACCATAACTGCTGCCAGCAGAAGTGCAAGCTTCTTTCTCCTCATAAAAATCCCCCATTTCTTAAAATCATCACTTACATTGCATTTTCCTGCAATATATCTTACCTCAGACAAAAAATCCCACCATACCCACGCATCTGCTGCGTCAGGTATGACGGGATATCAGACAGACACTCGCTGTCCGCTGTCTGTCTGCATTTTTCAGATATTCTCCTGAATCACTTCTTCGATCCGTCTCTTCACTTCCGCTGCGATCTCTGTGGTTTTCATGTCTTTATATTCCTCATAATACATAGGAGGAAGGATATGAACCTGAACTACCAGCGGTTTGGCAGAGCCGGTATCAAAAGCTTTAAATGAATCGATCAGCGCCACCGGTACGATGGGGCACTTTGTTTTGGTTGCAGTTTTGAAGCTGCCTCCTTTGAAATCATTGGGATGATTTCCGTTTTTACTTCTGGTTCCCTCTGGAAAGATCAGATAGTTACGTCCGGCCTTTACCTCGCGGATCACGTTGACAATGATCTGCATGGACTGTTTCAGGTCTTCCCTGTCAATGATATAAGCCTTCAGGCAGGCAAAAACCTGTTTCAGGAAAGGAATATTCCCGACCTCTTTCTTTGCTACAACCGAGAAAGGAACCGGGCATGCCCGGATGATCGCCAGTACATCAAATAATCCCTGATGATTAGGGAAAAACATAAATCCGTTTTCGTTCGGAATATTTTCCTCCCCATGTACATCGATATGGATATTTCCTCCCTTGATCGCATGTTCATCTACATGCCGGAGAAAAGCATATCTCTCTGCCTCTGAATAATCATCTGCATGTGATGCGTACCAACACAACTTGCACCACCAAAAAGGAACAAAAAACAGATTTCGGAACACCATCAGCAAAATTCGTTTCATGATCAACCCTCCTGCAGTTTTGATGCAATTTCATCCTCATATCCTGGATTCTTCTTCAGAAATACGTCATACTCCTGTTTGAAGTCCTCGTATGTTTTTGTTGTCATGAACTTCTGATAATCAGTTGCAGCCTTCTGGCTGATCTCATCTGTGATCTCATCCGGCTGATAAATATAATATTTTTTATCCTTGGCTTTTACCAGATAAGTACTCAGGCACGGATATTCCTGCTCATTGGAAAGTACCAGATTGTAACGGATATAAATATACGTGTAATCCTTACTGTCTGAAACGGACTCGCAGCCCTGGATGTTTACACTCTTGGTTCCATGAGCCTTGAAATAATTCACAGTGGACTCAATCTCTGTCTGTAGGGTTCCTGATGGGGAATCCACTCCATAGCAGTCTGCCATACTCTTGGTCTTTCCTGCTGCCGCTGCCTTGATATAGCTCTCTACAACCCCTTCCGGAGTCCTGTGGCTGTTCCCGCCGCAGCCCCTGGCTGCCAGGATTATGACAACCAGGATCAGGATCACACCTGCTGCTGTTACAAGATTGACCAGGTTCAGTTTTCTGTTGGAATATTTCAGTTTCTTAACAGACTTACGTTTCTTTTTTCTCTTTTTTACATTTGTATTTGCCATTATTCATCACCGACCTCGCTGCCGGAAACATTCTCAGCTTCTGCTTCGCTGTTTTCGTCTGCTCCATCCATATCTGTAATTTCGTCTGCTGCTTCGGCTGTTTCGTTATTTTCTTCTTTTTTCTCACGGACCTTTGCAACACTTGCGACAGTTACTCCGTCAGAAAGGTTGATCAGTTTCACACCTGAAGTGATTCTTCCCAGAACGGAAATCCCGGAGCATGGTGTCCGGATGATGATTCCCTCTGTTGTGATCATCATGACTTCATTCTCTTCATTGACAGCCTTGGCGCCAATAACATTGCCTGTCTTTTCTGTGATCTTATAGCACTTGACACCTTTGCCGCCACGGTTCTGAACACTGAATTCACTCATTGCGGTGCGTTTACCCATGCCATTTGCTGAAACTACAAGAAGATAATCTCCCTGGGAATTAAGCTGCATTGCAACAACCTCGTCACCATCCTCAAGGTTAATACCTCTTACACCCATTGATGCACGGCCTGTACTTCTTACATCAGTCTCTTTGAATCGGATACACTGGCCATCTTTGGTTACAAGAAGGATATCTTTGTTATTGTCAGTAGCTTTGACTTCGATAAGCTCATCATCGTCTCTCAGGACGATCGCTGTAAGACCTGTCTTGCGGACATTCTCATAGTCCTTGATCGGAGTCTTTTTCACAAGACCTTTTCTGGTAGCCATCATGAGATAATGGCCTTCCTCATATTTGCGGATCGGAATTACGGCTGTGATCCTCTCTCCCGGTGCAAGCTGGAGCAGATTGATGATCGCAGTTCCTCTTGCAGTACGTCCTGCCTCCGGAATCTCATAAGCTTTCAGCCTGTAAACACGGCCTGTGTTTGTAAAGAACATCAGATAATGATGTGTGGTAGTCATAAGCAGTTCTTCTATAAAATCATCATCCAGCTTCTGCATACCCTTGATTCCTCTTCCACCACGGTTCTGGCTGCGGAAGTTATCTACAGTCATACGTTTGATATAACCAAGCTTGGTCATGGTGATAACTGTATTTTCTCTTGGTATCAGATCCTCTGTGGAAATGTCATATACATCATAGCCAATGGATGTCTTTCTGTCATCACCGTACTTCTCAGAAATTGCAAGGATCTCCTCACGGATCACACGAAGAAGAAGATTCCTGTCTGCAAGGATTGCCTGGAACTTCCGGATCTTTTCCATAAGTTCTGCATACTCTGCTTCCAGCTTCTCTCTTTCCAGACCTGTCAGGGCACGCAGACGCATGTCTACGATCGCCTGTGCCTGCACATCTGTCAGCTCAAATCTCTCGATCAGCTCTGCCTTGGCAGTCTGTACATTGCGGGATCCACGGATAATGCGGATAACCTCATCAATGTTATCAAGAGCTTTCAGAAGTCCTTCCAAAATGTGTGCTCTTTCCTGGGCTTTGTTCAGATCATACTGAGTTCTTCTTCTTACAACATCTTCCTGATGTGCCAGATAATACTCAAGCATCTGTTTCAGATTCAGGATCTTCGGTTCCATGCTTCCATTATTTGGAACAAGTGAAAGCATGATCACGCCAAAGGTATCCTGGAGCTGTGTATGCTTATAAAGCTGATTCAGGATAACATTTGCATTGGCATCTCTTCTCAGGTCAATACAGATACGCATGCCCTCACGGCTCGAATGATCGTTCAGATCTGTGATCCCATCGATCTTCTTCTCACGGACAAGCTCCGCTATCTTCTCGATGAGGCGTGCTTTGTTTACCAGATATGGCAGTTCTGTGACAATGATCCTGGACTTGCCATTAGGTAAAGTCTCGATATTTGTCACTGCACGGACACGGATCTTGCCTCGTCCTGTGCGGTATGCTTCCTCGATTCCTCTGGTTCCAAGGATGGTTGCTCCTGTAGGGAAATCCGGCCCCTTGATGATCTCCAGAAGCTCTTCCATGGATGTCTCTCTGTTCTCCTCAACGATGTTGTCAATGATCTTTACAACAGCACCGATCGTCTCACGAAGATTGTGAGGCGGGATATTGGTTGCCATACCAACGGCAATACCTGTGGTTCCGTTTACAAGAAGGTTCGGATAGCGTGACGGCAGTACAACCGGCTCACGCTCTGTCTCATCAAAGTTCGGCTGAAAATCAACAGTATCTTTGTTGATATCAGCAAGCATTTCCATGGAAATTTTGCTGAGGCGAGCCTCTGTATATCGCATGGCCGCAGCTCCGTCACCATCCACAGAACCAAAGTTTCCATGTCCGTCAACAAGGGGATATCTGGTGGACCATTCCTGTGCCATATTTACAAGGGCACCATAAATGGAACTGTCACCATGTGGATGATATTTACCCATTGTATCACCGACAATACGCGCACATTTTCTGTGAGGCTTGTCAGGACCGTTATTCAGCTCGATCATGGAATACAGCACTCGACGCTGTACCGGCTTCAGGCCATCTCTTACATCTGGCAATGCTCGCGAAGCGATAACGCTCATGGCATAATCGATGTAAGATTCCTTCATCGTTTTCTCCAGATCCACCTCGTGGACTTTGTCAAAAATATTGTCTTCCATTCTTATTTCTCCCAGTCAGATAACTGCATTTTATGCAGTCGCTTTATATATCAAGATTCTTAACGAATCTGGCATTTTCTTCAATAAACTCACGTCTCGGCTCTACCTTGTCGCCCATAAGCGTGGTAAATGTCAGATCGATCTCAGATGTGGCTGCCTCATCCATGGTAACCCGAAGAAGGATTCTCTTCTCAGGATCCATAGTTGTCTCCCAGAGCTGTTCCGCATCCATCTCACCAAGACCTTTGTAACGCTGGATCTTATTGTTTCCATCACGTCCGATCTCTGTAAGGATATTGTTCAGCTCATCGTCATCGTAGGCGTACCATACCTTTTTATTCTTCTCTATCTTATAAAGAGGAGGCTGTGCAAGATAAACATATCCCTGCTTGATAAGCTCCGGCATGAAACGATACAGGAATGTAAGCAGAAGTGTTGCGATATGTGCACCGTCAACATCGGCATCGGTCATAATGATGATCTTATGATAACGAAGTTTGGAAATATCGAAATCCTCGTGGATTCCTGTTCCAAAAGCTGTGATCATCGCCTTGATCTCTTTGTTCCCGTAAATCTTGTCAAGTCTTGCCTTTTCAACATTAAGGATCTTGCCTCTCAGAGGAAGGATTGCCTGTGTTGCACGGTTTCTGGCAGTCTTTGCAGAACCGCCCGCAGAATCTCCCTCTACAATGTAGATCTCACAGTTCTCAGGATTCTTGTCAGAACAGTCTGCAAGTTTTCCCGGAAGGGACATGCTGTCCAATGCTGACTTCCTGCGGGTAAGATCTCTTGCCTTTCTGGCTGCTTCCCTTGCTCTCTGTGCAAGAACAGATTTCTCAACAGTTGCCTTGGCAACAGCAGGATTCTGCTCCAGGAAAATCTCCAGTTGTTTACTTACAACATTATCTACTGCGCCTCGTGCCTCACTGTTTCCAAGCTTCTGTTTGGTCTGGCCTTCAAACTGCGGATTCTCAATTTTTACACTGACAATAGCCGTAAGACCCTCACGGATATCATCACCACTTAAATTCGGCTCGCTGTCCTTAAGAAGCTTGTTCTTACGTGCATAGTCGTTAAATGTATTGGTGATGGCATTTCTGAATCCTGTAATGTGGGTTCCACCCTCCGGTGTATTGATATTATTTACAAAACCGTAGGTGTTCTCCGTGTAGGAATCATTGTGCTGCATGGCAACCTCTACGGTCACTCCATCCTTCTCACCCTCACAGTAAATGATCTCCGGGTAAAGAGCTTCTTTACTTCTGTTCAGGTAAGAAACGAACTCACGGATACCACCCTCATAATGGAAAACCTTCTCTCTTTCCTGGTTCTCTCTCTTATCACGGAGAATGATCTTAAGACCTTTTGTAAGAAATGCCATCTCACGAAGACGCTGCTTGAGAATGTCATAATCATAGACAGTTTCCTCAAAGATCTCCTTGTCCGGAAGGAAACAAACCTTTGTACCTGTAAGCTTCGGATCACAGTCACCTACCACCTTCAACGGGAACATGGTCTTTCCACGCTCATATCTCTGTTTATATTCTTTACCTTCACGGTAGATCGTAACCTCCAGCCACTCAGAAAGTGCATTTACAACAGATGCACCAACTCCGTGAAGACCACCGGATACCTTGTATCCTCCTCCACCGAATTTACCACCTGCATGAAGGATCGTAAATACGACCTCAACTGCCGGAATACCTGCTTTATGATTGATACCTACCGGAATACCACGACCATTATCGATTACCGTAATTGAATTATCAGGATTGATATCCACCTGAATTTCCGTACAAAAACCAGCCAGTGCTTCATCTACTGCATTGTCCACGATTTCGTATACAAGATGATGAAGACCACGGCTGGATGTACTTCCAATATACATTCCAGGTCTCTTTCGCACGGCTTCCAATCCTTCCAGAATCTGGATTTGATCCGCTCCGTATTCTGTATTCTCTGCGCCCATGTTATTCCTCCTGTCCTGGCATACAGTATGAAATCAAGTGCGCCTCCACTTCTCTCTGCGGCGAAGTACTTGATTTCATACTGTAATAAGTTTATAAGTACTGTTTATAGCTGTAAAACTGACGTTTTTTACATACGAATACAGAGTTAATTATAGCACAAAAACGCCCGTATTTCCATCAAAATAAGGGGAAATACGGGCAAAAAAGTATCTTATTAAATGCAATTTTTTGATATCGGGGTCAGAAGTTAAAGCGGACATTCGCATTCCGCTCTGCTACATGCTCATGAACACAATCGCTCCGCGATTTATCAGTGGGATCTTTTATCCCCATGTTTATTCTCCAAGAAGCGCTTTGTAGATATCCCGCTTTGAAACACCTCTGTCCTTCGCAGCCAGCTTCATTGCATCCTTCCTGGAATTTCCCTGCTGCTCATACATGGCTACGTGCTCCTCAATGGAAATCTCCTCCCAGGATGCTCTTTTTTCTGCTTCCATTTCACTGCGGCTCCTGCCTTCGATCACAAGTACACATTCTCCAAGAGGCTTTTCGTCTTTATAAAAATTCAGCAGTTCATCAATGGTAGTACGGAAAGCTGTCTCATGCTTCTTGGTAAGCTCCCTGCAAAGAGTCATGCGGCGGTTTCCCAGAGTTTCTTTGAGCTCTCCCAGAGTTTTTACCAGTCTGTGAGGTGCCTCGTAAAGAATGATCGTCCTGGTTTCCCTGGAAAGCTCCTCAAGGATCACCTTTCTCTCCTTCTTATCTGCCGGAAGAAATGCCTCAAAAGCAAAACGTCTTGTATGAAGCCCTGAAAGAGTCAGGGCAGTAATGCAGGCAGCAGGTCCCGGAAGAGATGTGACCTCAATCCCTGCCTCATAGCACATGGCAGCCAGCTCTTCTCCCGGATCTGAGATACCAGGTGTCCCTGCATCTGTTATCAGCGCGATATTGGTTCCTGCCAGCATTTTGTCTACAAGCACTCTGCCTTTATCGATCTTGTTATATTCGTGATAACTTGTCATGGGAGTTTTGATCTCAAAATGATTCAGAAGCTTGATACTGTTGCGGGTATCCTCCGCTGCTATAAGATCAACTTCCTTCAACGTCCTGAGAACCCGGAATGTGATATCCTCCAGATTCCCGATAGGTGTTGCACAAAGATATAATTTTCCTGTTTCCCTCATCTTTTTCCTTTCTCCTGTCTGTCTCCGGAATGGCTTTATACCATCTTATAAAGGCGCAGTATATCTTCTGTGTATACGCCGGGTCTCTCGTAAACGATCAGCGGACGTTCCACTGTGATCCTGGAATTTCCGCCTTTGCAGGCCTCGATCAACACCATGTTCGGCTCCTTGTCAATATATGGATACACCAATTGCATACGCTTGGGTTCCAGCTTATATTTGGTTAAGGTTGCCAGCAGCTCCACCAGACGGAACGGTCTGTGTACCAGATAAAAACGGCCTTTATCTTTCAGTACTTTTGATGCCTGCTGCGCAATATCATCAAAATTGCACAGTATTTCATGACGCGCGATCGCCTTGGGAAGATGTGGGTTGGTCAGTCCATGCTGACCGATCATATACGGTGGATTGCATGTCACCACATGAAAAGAAGCTGCCCCAAATATTCCGGCAGCTTCCCTGATATCTCCCTGTACGATCTGTATTTTGTCCTGAAGATCATTATATCTCACACTGCGGTCAGCCATCTCTGCACATTCTTCCTGAATCTCAAGACCGGTAAAATATTCCCCTTCAGTTCTGTCCTGAAGAAGGATGGGAATAATCCCTGTACCGGTTCCCATATCCAGTGCCTGCTCGCCTTTCTTCACTTTGGCAAAACCGGAAAGAAGAACTGCATCCATGCCAAAGCAGAATTTCTGCGGGTCCTGGATCACATAAAATCCATTCTGCAGATCATCCACTCTTTCACCGCACTTAACCAGATCATTTTTCATTTAATTTGGAATCTCCCTTTTTGTCCTCCAGGTTTTTCAGATTCTTCGCTTCCTGATCAGAAACCTTTACTTTCTTTTTCCGTGGACGGAATTTAAGATCTCTTACAGGATACTCCTGGATTTCTTTCTCATCGTTTACTTCTACCACGATCTTCACAAGCTGGCGAAGAACATTTACACTCTGAACAGTACCTGTGGTTCCGTCCGGTGTTGTAACGGAATCCCCGATTCCCGGAAGATTGCGGTTCAGTTCCTCATATGTTTCCTGCTCATTCTTAAGACAGCACATCAGTCGTCCGCATACGCCGGAGATCTTAGTCTGGTTCAGTGAAAGGTTCTGTTCCTTTGCCATCTTGATAGATACCGGTGCAAACTCGGAAAGATAGGTATGACAGCATAAACATCTGCCACATATTCCGATTCCTCCCAGAATCTTGGTCTCATCACGGACACCGATCTGGCGAAGTTCGATCCTTGTCTTAAACACAGATGCCAGATCCTTGACCAACTGACGGAAATCTATACGTCCGTCTGCTGTGAAGTAAAAAAGCACCTTGTTATTATCAAATGTATACTCCGCATCAATAAGCTTCATCTCAAGGTTATGCTCTCTGATCTTCTTCTGACAGATCTTAAAAGCATCTTTTTCTCTGACACGGTTCTCTGCCTCATGCTCTTCGTCTTCTTTTGTGGCAACACGAAGAACTTCCTTAAGCGGATGAACCACCTCATTCTCCTTAACCTCTCTTGGTTCAAGGACAACCCGTCCATACTCGATGCCTCTGGCAGTCTCCACGATCACATGGTCTCCTACCTTCACCTTATATGTCTTTGGATTAAAATAATATATTTTTCCTACATTTCTGAATCTTACTCCAACTACATTTTCCATTCTATGTTATTTCTCCCTAATTGTCAGGAACAGAAGTTCAAGAGCAAGTTCAAAGTTTACATTTGCACGGAGACGTACCTTGGTCTTCTCCAGTGCCTCCAGAATTTTCTCAATATTTTCATAAGAACGCTCGCTGGCCTGCTCTCTGATAAAGTTCAATTCCTGCTTAAATACCAGATTGTCTATTTCCCTTGTTGCTTTAAACATCAGAACATCGCGGAACCAGAACTGAAAAATATCCAGATAATCATTAATATTATTCTTGTCCATGGAAAGCTGTTTGATTGCTTCTGTCAGCTCGTAAACTTCCATGGTATTGGCATACTTCAGTATTTTAAGCGCATTGGCTGTCATATCCGCAAATTCCTGTGAGGTGGCAACCTCCCTGGCTTTACCAATGCTTCCCTGTGCATAGGATGCATCGATCTCTGCCTGATAATCCGGAACCTGAAGATGCTCCATCAGATACTTCTTCACCAGTCCGTCATCCACAACCTTAAGATCCAGACGTACACAACGTGACTGAATGGTCGGAAGAAGACTGTCTGCGTTGCAGGTAAGAAGCATGATAACTGCATATTCCGGCGGTTCCTCTATGGTTTTCAGAAGGGCATTCTGTGCCTGTACTGTCATCATCTCCGCATCCGGAATGATGTAGATCTTGTATGGGCTGCAGTATGGCCTTATATCCACATCATGGATCACCTGCTCCCTGATCTCATCAATACTGATAGTTCCAGGCTTCTCATGTGTAACCGTAATGATATCCGGATGATTCTTACCAATTACCTTCTTACAGGAATCACAGGTCATACATGGCTCTGTCTCACCACTCTCACACTGCAGAGCTGCTGCAAAAGTCCCTGCCAGGAGCTTCTTGCCGGAACCCGGTTCACCTGTAAAAATATAAGAATGGGACACCTTCTCTGTCTCAATGGCATTCTTTAAATGCCTGATTATATCGTCATGGCCGATGATATCATGAAAACCTGCCATAAGAATCACCTCTCTTTTGCCTTTTCATAGATTATACCATAATCTTATACATAAAAAAAACTATTTTTCCCTACTTTACTGATTTTATATATTTTAGAATCTCTTCCACACACTTATCCAGATTATGATTCTCGAAGCGCTTATCTATACCTGCTTTCAGAATTTTTTCTTCTGAAAAGTCCTCCTGGTCCGCAAGAAATCGTCTGCACATTTCCTCATATTTGGGCTTTTCCTGCTCTTTCTCCCTGCGAATGGCACGTTCCAGACGTTCCCCGTCTTCCACCTGGATATACAGAGGACACATCACCTTTTCCCCGTAATATTCCTTAAGCTTCACATAAGATTCCAGGGTGCCGATTCCCAGATAATCCTTCCCTGAGGTTCCGATCTGTCCGTCATCCGCTGTGAAATAAGTCCAGGGACCATAGACTGTCTGATAAGTACGTGCCTCGATCAGTGCCCCTTTGTTCCTGAATTCCTCAAGCTTCTTCTCATCTGTGAAATAATATTCTCTGCCGTTCACCTCACCGTCACGGATCGGACGTGTGGTATAGATAACCAGCTTCTGAAGCTCCGGCTCTTCCTGAGCTGCCAGTCTCTTATAGATCGTATCTTTTCCAGATGAGCTCTTGCCCATGATATAAAATATTTTTCCCATATTGTGTCTGACCTTTCCCGGTCTTTAATCCTCATTTATTCTTACTGACAGATCCTCACATCACTGCTTACAACACAGATCGTCTCACCGGATATATCAGTCATTCCCTGAAGCTCAAAGCCCTCATCAAGGTATCTTCTCATATTTTTTACCAAAAGTCCAGTAATCTGTTCTCCCGGAACAATGATGGGGATTCCCGGCGGATACAGATACGCAAACTCCGCAGATACCTTTCCAATACTCTCCTCCAGAGGGTATGACTCACTCATGGCATCCATAGCCTGCGATATACGCATGATCTGTTTCAGCTCTCCTGCCTTGCACTGACATTGTGATGATCCTTTATCCGGATCTCCGTTCCCATCCGGCGTATGTTTCCTGTTGGATTCTTTTTCTGCTTCTGCATATTTTAACGATTCTCTTCTGTCGATCTCTTCAACTGCTGCACATAATCGGTCAAAGCCTTCCTGCGTATCCCCTACTGCCGACAATGCAAGAACATATTTCTCAGCTTCCATCTCCATTTCCAGATGAAATTCCTCACGCAGGATCTGATGAAGCTGTTTCCCGTTCATGGAACTGTTGACTGTGGACAAAAGTATCTTGGATCTGTCAAAATCAGAAATTCTCTTTTCACGGCTGATCTCCGGAGTAACCAGACGGATATACCTGCATTTTTCAAGTCTCTTACGTGTCTTTTCAAGCATATCTGTATAAACCCTGAACATCTCTGTTCCATCCTTCTCAAGTTTAGCCATACATGCGTCAATACTGCTCATAAGGATATAGGACGGACTGCTGCTCTGATAGATTCCCAGGAAACGCTTAAGCAAAGCTCTGTCAACCCGGTCACTGCATCTGTGAATCAATCCCGTCTGTGTCATACTTGGCAGAGTCTTATGAACACTGTTGATCACAATATCTGCTCCCAGCGCTGCTGCCGATTCCGGAAAATATTCCGAAAACCTGAAATGTGCTCCATGAGCCTCATCCACGATCAGTGGTATCCCGCAGGCATGAGCAATGTCCGATATTTTTTTGATGTCTGATACCACACCGTCATATGTAGGTGATGTGATCAGAACTGCTTCTATGTCCGGATTTTCCGCAAGACACATTTCCACACGGTGAGGAGAAATTCCTCCGTTTATCCCCAATTCCGGATCTTCATGTGGATAAATATACGTAGATCTCAGTTCTCTGAGATAGATTGCATGATAAACAGCTTTGTGACAGTTGCGGGCAATGAGAATATGTCCGCCTTTCTTCACTGCCGCTGAAACTGCTGCAAGAATCGCACCTGAGCTTCCATTGATACTGTAAAAGCTCTCAGGTACTCCATAAAGACGTGCTGCATCTTCCTGGGCCTTTTTAAGGATACCCTCCGGATGATGAAGGTTGTCAAAACCTGTTATTTCCGTTATATCTCTTTCTACAGGGAAATCCCCTGCCACAGACAGAGGATTTCTCTTATGTCCCGGCATGTGAAACGGATAATAATCCGTCTTTCCATATGCCTCAAGTTTCTCATAAAATCTGTCCATAACGCTCCTTTATAATGTATAAACCCGGTTAACGTGACACCCCCTCACAATTAACTTCAGAAAAATTATACACTACTTACAGTTAAATGAACAGTTAATTCTTTGCCACCCTCTGTTTACCCCTCGGTGAAAACAGTCAGAGCTTTTTCTTAACATGCTCTGATAAAACGGACTTTAGTATGTACCAGACTCCAATAGCCTGCCTCGTTTAAACACAGCCTTAAGCTCCAGCTCCCCGTTGAGAAGCAGAAGATCTGCCGTCTTGCCTGCTGTGATCGAACCTGTCTCCGTATCAATGCCCAGACATTTAGCCGGATTGATGGTCGCACAGGCAATGGCAGTCTCCAGAGGAATATTCATTTCCTTAACTGCTGTTCTCACACAGTCTGCCAGATTGGTCACAGAACCTGCTATGGCTCCATCTGATACCAGGGTCGCAAGCTTACCCTTTACGTCAACGTCCAGCCCCCCAAGTGTATACCTGCCATCCTTCATTCCTGTGGCACGCATACTGTCGCTGATAAGAACTATCCTGTCCTCTCCCAGCATTTTAAAGGTGGCTCTCACAGTTGCCGGATGGATATGGATTCCATCACAGATCAGCTCTGCCACCACCTGTGGACTGTCCACAACTGCTCCTACTACTCCCGGTGCTCTGTGAGAAAATCCGGACATGGCATTATAGAGATGTACTGCATGATCTGCTCCTGCATCAAATGCAGCCTTCGCACAGTCATAATCTGCATTGGTATGTGCAAGGGAAATATGTACTTTATCCTTCATATTATGGATAAATTCCATGAAATTCTCACTGTCCTCAGGAGCCACTCCCAGATACTTCACAAGCCCTTCCGATGCACCCAGGAATTCCTCTGCCACCTTGTCATTGCATGACAGGATATTCCGTTCATCCTGTGCTCCCTTCTTGGCCTTGCTGATAAAAGGCCCCTCCATGTTGATTCCTACAAGATCAGCCCGCAACGGTGCTGCTTCTCCGGATTCCATTCTCTGTCTCTGCTTCCTTCGGTAATCTGCCCCATTTTTCAAAATATGATTCAGTTCTTCCACAGGAAGAGTCATTGTAGCCGGGCAAATAGAAGTTACTCCGACAGACAGCTCATATCTGGCCAGTTCATCAACAACCTCCTGTGTTCCATCACAGAAATCTGCTCCCATACAACCGTGAAAATGCATGTCGATTAGACCGGGAACAGCATAACATCCCTGTCCATCTATAATCGTCTCATCCTTGTCTCCCGACGGATACTCTGTAAATCTGCCATCCCTTATATAAATCTCGCCGTCTTTAAAACTTTTATCCTCTGTGTAAACCTTCACATTACGAATGATCATCCTGTTACGCCTCCAGATCCAGAAGTCTGCCAAGTGCTGCCTTATCTCCTACAACAGTCACATCATTGTGAAGCTGAAGTACAGAAGCCGGAACCTCCGGTGTGATCGGACCACGGAAGGCCTTCTCCATGATCTCTGCCTTATCTGCTCCGGATGCCACAAGAAGTATCTTCTTTGCCTGCATGATGGACTTGATACCCATAGTGTACGCCTGCCTGGGCACATCCTCCTCACATTCAAAAAATCTCTTATTCGCCTCAATCGTGCTCTCTGTCAGATCCACGCAATGTGTTTCCTTGCCAAAGGCAACTCCCGGCTCATTGAAGCCGATATGTCCATTATGGCCGATTCCAAGAAGCTGAAGATCAATTCCTCCAACACTGCGGATGATCTCATCGTAAAGAGCACACGCCCTGTCACTGTCAGGTTCCAGTCCGTCAGGCACAAAAGTCCTGCTCTTATCAATATTCACATGATCAAATAAATGTGTATTCATGAAATATCTGTAACTCTGGTCATTGTCCCCGGAAAGTCCCTTATACTCGTCCAGGTTCACACTGGTAACCTGAGAAAAATCCAGATCTCCCTTCTTATACCACTCTACAAGCTGTTCATAAGTTCCAACCGGTGTGGAACCTGTAGCCAGTCCCAGCACACAGTTAGGCTTCAGGATCACCTGCGCTGAAATAATATTGGCAGCCTTTCTGCTCATTTCCCTGTAATCTTCTCCACAATAAATCTTCATAAAAATCCCCTTTCGTATTTAAACTTTATTCCTGTCCGGCATACATATCCAGTATTTCTCTGGCTTCCCGGATCTTCTTCTCATCTGTACGCCATATCTCATATTCGCTTAAAGAAGGCAATCCCATATGCACCCCTTCTTTGCGGTATGTCATGGCACTGTCCAGTGTGACCTTACCCGACATATGATAGGCTCTTATTTCGGTTCTCCTGTACAGATTACGGATTACATCTGCATTTACTCCGCTTCCTGCCTGGATCACGATTCTTCCTGCGCTTCGCTCTGCCAGTTTCCTCAGAAGATCTGCTCCCTCTGTACAGGTATCCTTTTGTCCTGACGTAAGTATGGTATTGATTCCCAATTCCACTGCTTCCTCCAGTGTATCAAAAGGATCTGAACACACATCAAAAGCTCTGTGCAGTGTCACAGACATATCGCCTGCTGCTTCTTTAAGAAGTGCCATCCGTGCTGTATCCAGCCGTCCGTCCGGCTTCAGGACGCCAAATACTGCACCCTCTGCCCCCAGTTCCCTGAACATTCTCACCGCACTTCTCATTTCCTCAAACTCAGATTCCGTATAACAGAAATCTCCGAATCTGGGTCTGATCAGAACATGAACCGGAATATCTGTCTTCTTCCTGATCTCCCTAAAAAGCCATGGACCCGGTGTGGTTCCCCCGATCACCAGATTACTGCACAGCTCCAGTCTCATTGCTCCACCCATTGTGGCTGCAACTGCAGATTCCACAGAATCCACACATGCCTCCAGCATAATACTGTCTCCCATAATTCCCTATCTCCATTGTCTGTCAGATCAGCTTCACCCCTGCCGCCTCAACTGACTTCACAATATTCTCATCTGGCATTTCATCTGTGATGATCCCGCTGACATCATCCAAATGTGCGAATTTATACGAATCATTAAAATAAAACTTCTCCTTCTCCATTACCACGTAGCTGTGTCTGCTGCTGTTCATCACGGTTCTCTTGGTCAGACCGTCTGTAGCTCCCTGGGCAGTGATACCCATATCCAGCATATCTACTCCGCAGCACCCCACAAAAGCCCTGTCAAAGCTGTACTGCCTGATCACCTCCATAGCTGCTGCCCCCATAAATCCATTGACAGACAGATACATATCTCCACCTGTTCCAATGGTGGTGATCGCAGGTTCATGCGCCAGTATCTGCAGAATATCGATCATATTGCTTACCACAGTCACCGTCATCCGTTTCGCTGCAAGCAGCTTCGCAAGCTCAATATTACTTGTGGAAATATCAAGAAATACTGTCTCGTTCTTCCTGATAAGATGCAATGCCTTCTCTGCGATCAGCTTCTTCTTATCCAGATTGTATTCCCGTCGGTTCACAACATCTCTCTGAAGAGGGTAATCTCTGGAAAGAATGGCTCCTCCATAAGTTCTCTTCAGCTTCCCTGCGTTCTCCAGACTCTTAAGATCCTTACGGATGCAGTCCTCTGTCACCCTGAAATATTCACTCAGTTCCTTAACCCTGACCTTACCCTGCTCCTGCAGACAAAGCTCAATAGCAGCCTGTCTCTCTTCTGTAAACATAAGCTCTGTTCCTTTCCACCCATTCATTTCCATAATCTGAGTATAACAACCGAACATATTTTTGTCAATCGTTTTTTATTGTTTCATCTTGTTTCTTATTGTTTCGCATCAACTCAGATGCAGTGCGATCCTGCCCGGAGGGCTTTTTTATGACATTGGAACATTACGGAGTAATTTTCTATGTCATAAAAAAAGCCCCCGGACATAATACTCCGAAAGCTTTTCATCAAAATATATTTACCTGAAAACACAAATTTATCATACCTTAAACCGGTATCCCACACCCCAGATCGTTTCAATATACTGTGGCTTGGCTGTATTAAACTCAATCTTTTCACGTATCTTCTTAATATGAACCGTAACTGTGGCAATATCTCCCACTGACTCCATATCCCAGATTTCCCTGAAAAGTTCTTCTTTGGTAAATACGCGGTTTGGATTCTCCGCAAGGAAAGTAAGCAGATCATATTCTTTGGTAGTAAATGTAGTCTCCTCGCCGTTTACCCATACACGACGTGCTGTCTTATCAATCTTGATCCCTCTGATCTCGATCACATCGTTCTTATGTGCATTGGAGCCCACAAGACGGTTATAACGCTCCATATGAGCCTTTACACGGGCTACCAGCTCACTTGGGCTGAACGGTTTGGTCATATAATCATCTGCTCCTAGTCCAAGGCCCCGGATCTTGTCAATATCATCCTTCTTGGCTGAAACCATGATGATCGGCGTATTCTTTTCCTCACGAACCTGTCTGCAGATATCAAATCCATCCACCTCCGGAAGCATAAGATCCAGAATGATCAGATCGAATTCCTCCTTCAGGGCACGGATCAGTCCTGTATCTCCTCTGTTCTCGATCTCAACCTCAAATCCGGAAAGTTCCAGATAATCCTTCTCAAGATCTGCAATCGCTTCTTCGTCTTCTATGATCAAAATTTTACTCACTTCACAGGTACCTCCTGATATTTTCTAAGTACAAAATACATAATCGTTCCGATTCCCAGACGGCTTGTTGCCCATACTTTGCCGCCATGATCCTCCATGATCTTCTTTACAATGGAAAGACCGATCCCGCTTCCTCCTTTTGAAGAATTTCTGGAAACATCTGTCCTGTAAAATCTGTCAAAAATATATGGCAGATCCCTGGCTGCGATTCCCTTGCCATTGTCCTCTATCTCAACCTGTATGAAGTCACCCACATCCTTCACACGGATCTGAATGATTCCCTTTGGCTTCTCCATATATTTGATGGCATTGCTGATAATATTATGGATCACCCTGCGGATCTGCTCACCATCTGCAATAACCTGCACATTACCTTCCACATAATTGGCATACACAAGTTCAATCCCTCTTGTCTCAAGCTCCAGTCCAATTTCCTCCGCACAGTCGGAAAAATAATCTTCCACATTCAGTTTGCTGAATGTATATGGAATACGGTTGGTATCGATCTTGGAATAAAAGGTAAGCTCATTGATCAGATGATCCATCTCATTAGTCTTATTGTAAATGGTTCTCACGTAGCGGTCCATCTTCTCCGGTGTGTCCGCAACTCCGTCCATGATTCCCTCAACGTAGCCCTTCACAGCCGTGATCGGTGTCTTCAGATCATGGGAAATATTACTGATCAGCTCTTTGTTCTCTTTATCCAGATTCACCTTATCCTCTGCTGATTCCTTAAGCCTGATTCTCATCTCCTCAAAATCCTGACAAAGCTCTGATATCTCATCCTTACCATCCACATCCAGCACAAAATCCAGATTCCCGTCACGTATATTCTGAGTGGCTTTCTTAAGTTTTTCGATTGGAATGGCGATGCTGCAGTAAATCCATGCACCGATCAAAGTAGCTGTGATCAGAAGTATGATCAGAGCCGTCAGAAAAACATCCTTGGCCATCAGCCGGATCTGACCCTGACTGCTTGCTGACTCACTTATGGAAATATCATAAACCGTCTCCTGAGAATCGCCCCTCTCAGCAACATGCCTGGCCTGTGTATGACTGAATCCATAAAGAGACACTGTAAGAAGAATAAGGGGCAGCAGGATGATCATGGAGAATCCCAAAAATATACGCGTTCTCAGTTTCATGAATCCCTCCGCTTTTCTGTTGTTATTTCGCTATGTTTAATTATAACATAAAGTATTTTCTCCATCTCTAAATTTTCTATAAAAAAAGAAGGCCACTGCCTCCGGAAAATACTCCGGCAGCAGTGACCATGAAATTTATATGGATTACAGATATTTCTTAAGGTCATCAACCTTGTCAAGGTGCTCCCATGGAAGATCAACATCTGTACGTCCGAAATGTCCGTAAGCAGCAGTCTGTTTGTAGATCGGACGGCGAAGATCAAGCATTTTGATGATTCCGGCCGGACGAAGGTCGAAGTTCTCACGAATGATCTCAACAAGTTTTGCATCAGAAAGCTTGCCTGTTCCAAATGTCTCTACATGAACAGATGTCGGATGAGCAACTCCGATCGCATAGGAAAGCTGGATCTCGCACTTGTCAGCAAGACCTGCTGCAACAATGTTCTTTGCAACATAACGTGCTGCGTAAGCTGCGGAACGGTCTACCTTTGTGCAGTCCTTGCCGGAAAAAGCACCGCCGCCGTGACGTCCTGTTCCACCGTATGTGTCTACGATGATCTTACGTCCTGTCAGACCGCTGTCTCCGTGAGGTCCGCCGATAACAAAACGTCCTGTAGGATTGATGAAATATTTTGTATCCCCGTCAACCATATCTGCCGGGATGATCTCATCAAATACATATTTCCTAATGTCATCATGGATCTGCTCCTGAGTAACATCCGGATCATGCTGTGTAGAGCATACAACCGCATCGATTCTCTTCGGCTTTCCGGCCTCATCATACTCAACAGTAACCTGAGTTTTTCCATCTGGTCTTAAGTAGCTGAGAGTTCCATCTTTACGAACCTTTGTAAGCTGACGTGCAAGCTTATGTGCCATGTTGATGGCATATGGCATATACTCCTCAGTCTCGTTGGAGGCATAACCAAACTGGATACCCTGATCTCCTGCACCGATGGAGTCCAGCTCATCCTCGTTCATCTCATTCTCTTTCTGCTCAAGAGCCTTGTCAACGCCCATTGCGATGTCTGCAGACTGCTTGTCAAGAGCTGTGATAACTGCACATGTATCTGCATCAAAACCGAATTTTCCACGTGTATAACCAATCTCAGTAATTGTATCACGAACGATCTTCTGGATATCAATATTGGCTTTGGTTGTGATCTCACCCATAACAAGTACAAGACCTGTAGTTGTAGCTGTCTCACATGCAACACGGCTCATTGGGTCCTGTTCCATCAGAGCATCAAGGATCGCATCGGAAATGGCATCACAGATTTTATCCGGATGGCCTTCAGTAACAGACTCAGAAGTAAATAAGATTTTTTCCATTTTTTTCTCCCTTTCGTATTATAAAAGCTGATAAACTGACATAAAAAACAGCCCGTACAATCCGGACTGTTTAAGATCTGTAAACAATCCTCTTATTGTTCGATTGCTCGCTCAGGTTGGCACCTTCCTTGATCTTGCAGGGGTTGCCGTGGCTTCTCAGATCCTTTGTATCTCCACCACTCTGAATAAAAGGCTATCTTTTATGAAATTACTATTTACTGCAAGACATACAATAAACTTATCTCTACTGATTGTCAAGAAAAAATTTCTTTTTTGATAATAAATAGACAAAATCCTGTTTCTCTGTCTGGTAAACATAAGAAAGAGTCCTGCAAGCAGGATCCTCCGCCTGCGGCGGGTCGCTTCAGCGACATAAAAAAGAGTTCCGTAAAGACTTTCCACTATAAAAGAAGCGAAAATCTTAACGAAACTCCCTGACAGGTATTGACTACCCTACATTCTGTTTTTTACTACTGCTTTTATCATCCAACTCTGAGTCTGAATTTCTGGATCTCCTTCTCGCTGGAAACCTTCTCGATCTCTGCTCCAAGACTTCTCAGTTTCTCCTCAAAATTCTCATATCCTCTCTGGATATAAACGATATCATCCACAACCGTTACACCATCAGCAGCAAGTCCGGCAATAACAAGAGCCGCACCCGCACGGAGATCCGGAGCACTTACTCTTGCGCCTGTCAGCTTCTTCACACCATCAATGATCGCGGAATTCCCCTCGACCTTAATGCTGGCTCCCATACGGGAAAGCTCATCTGCATATTTGAAACGGTTCTCAAAAATACTCTCTGTAACAATGCTTGTACCCTCAGCAAGAGCCAGAGTCACTGCGATCTGTGGCTGCATATCTGTGGGATAACCCGGATACGGTAATGTCTTAACATGTGTGCGGTGAAGCTTATGCGGTGCACGTACACGTACTGCATCATCAAATTCCTCGACATCACATCCGATTTCCTCAAGCTTGGCTGTTGTAGCCTCAAGATGTTTCGGGATAACATTACGTACTGTAATATCACCACCTGTAGCTGCTGCTGCGAACATAAATGTTCCGGCCTCGATCTGATCCGGAATGATAGAATACTCAGTCTTATGAAGCTTCTCCACTCCACGGATACGGATCACATCTGTACCTGCACCCTTAATGTTAGCTCCCATGCTGTTCAGAAAGTTGGCAACATCTACAACATGTGGCTCTCTGGCAGCATTCTCAATAATGGTACGTCCTGATGCCATAGACGCAGCCATCATAACATTGATGGTAGCACCAACGGAAACAACGTCAAAGAAAATATGACTTCCGTGAAGATCATCAGCCTTGGCAACAATAGCACCATGACGGATATCCACCTCTGCACCAAGTGCACGGAATCCTTTCAGATGCTGGTCGATGGGACGGCTTCCGATGTTACATCCACCAGGAAGCGGAACCTCTGCATGTTTATATTTTCCCAGTAAAGCACCGAGAAGATAGTAAGATGCACGAATCTTCTTGATAAACTCATAGTCTACACTGAGATTACCAATGGTAGATCCATTGATCTTAACGGTAGACTTGTTAATACGTTCAACTTGAGCCCCGATCTCAGTGATCGCCTCCAGCAAAACATTGATATCCCTTACGTCAGGCAGATTCTCTATTAAAATGGTTTCATCCGTCATAATGGCTGCTGACAAAATAGCAAGTGCCGCATTCTTGGCTCCTGCGATGTCAACCTCGCCTACAAGCGGATTACCGCCCTTAATTACATACTGTTCCATAACACACCTCTATTATCTTTACTCCTCTTTGAGCAGAAACAATTATCTGGATCTGAATTCTGTTGTTATCGGTCACTGTTTTTAAGTCAGTTGTATATTATAGCACATATTTCATATTTGTAAACAATTTATGTCAAAATATGCCCATTCCTCTGAACCGACCATAACACCGGCCAATCCACTGTTACTAATTTTCTCCCCTTTTACAGTCCAATTATCTGGACTGTTTCAATGTCTCCAGCAGCTTCTGAAGACATCCCTCCATATCCATTTCTTCCTCGTCTACGATAATATCTGCATAATTCTCATATAACGGGACACGCTCATCATAAAGATCCGCAAGTGTCTGTCCATCCTTAAGCAGAACACCTCTGCATTTCAGGTTTCCCAGCCGTGCTGCAAGCGAATCCAGCGAAAGCTTAAGATACACCACTACTCCCTCTGATTTCAGATGTCTCATAGCTTCCTCACAGTAGACCACACTTCCTCCTGTTGCGATCACTGTGTTCTCCACCTTAAGAGAAGAATTCACACGGTTCTCAATTGCCATAAAACCATCCGGTCCATCCTGGGCAATGATCTCACTGAGCTTCCTTTTCTCTTCTTTCTGAATGATAAGATCTGCGTCAATAAACTGATATCCAAGAACCTTGGCAAGCACAACTCCCAATGTACTTTTGCCGGCTCCAGGCATTCCGATCAGTGTAATATTATTCATATCGATTCCTTTCATTTTAGCATAAACAGGCCAAAATCTCAATAGTCTGCAGGTGTTACCTCTTCCGTTTCTTCTTTTTTACGCTGTATCCGAAAGTTCCGATCTTTTTTCCTCCGGAAAGATATTCTCCGTGGGAATAGACCAGCATCCCTGCGTCATTAAGATGAAATCTGCCGTCTTTGTCCATATATGCCTCATCTGCATGAACTGCCAGTACATCTGCCAGGAACATATGGTGAGAACCAAGCTCTTTGATCTCCTTCACCCTGCATTCGATGGATACCGGTGCTTCCTTTATCATCGGCGCAGATACAAATTCAGCCTTTTCTTTTGTCAGTTTCATTTCGCGAAATTTGTCAACATCCCTTCCGGAACGGACACCACAGTAATCTGTGGCAAAAGCCAGCTTCTCCGTGGTGAGATTTATGACAAATTCTCCCGTTTTTTTCAGCATCTCATAAGAGTAACGGGATGGTCGGACGGAAATATATGCCATGGGCGGATTGGTGCATACCGTCCCGGTCCACGCAACCGTGATAATGTTATCTTTCCCCTCTCCATCTGTGACACTCACCATCACAGCCGGAAGAGGATAGATCATATTTCCCGGTTTCCACATCTGTTTCGCCATCTGTTCCGGGCCTCCTTATGCATAATCGCTGTTCATAAGCTGAGCAGCCTCCATCATGGCTGGAATCAACTGTTTTTTACGTGATACCACTTTTGGAAGATAGAAGGTTCCATCTTTTGGTTCTTTCTGGAAGGCAGTTTTCGCCATCTCTTCACTTCCCTCACCGTAATAAAGCAGCTCTGTGGACTCATCCAGAATATTGGTAAGCATGAAATAAACACGTGTGATATCATGTCTTCCGCACTCACTTACCATAAACGGTACAAGCTTTTCCTTAATCTCCTTAAGCTCATCCGTATCCATGGAACTGATCTGGCCGACACCAAAGGAAACATTTCCTTCACCGATGAATTTCTTGTAATCCTGATAAAAGATTTCCTCCGGAGACTTATCCTTCAGGTTGCTTCCTGCCTTGAACATCTCCTTTGCAAACTCCTCGATCTTGATACCGGCGATCAGTGCCAGAGCACTTGCTGCGATCTTATCCTTCTGTGTACAGGTTGGAGAACGGAACATCAGTGTGTCGGAAATAATGGCAGCACATAGAAGTCCTGCGATCCTTTCCGGAATTTCCAGTCTCTGCTCTCCGTAAATCTCATAAAGGATCGTACCTGTACATCCCACAGGCTCATTACGGAAAGAAACCGGAGTCATAGTCTGAAGTGTACCCAGCTTATGATGATCAATGATCTCCAGGATTTCAGCCTTCTCAATATTGTCAACAGCCTGATCCACCTCATTGTGGTCTACGAGTACCACCTGCTTCCTGTGCATATCCAGGAAATTACGTCTGGAAATAGTACCGATACATTTGCCATGAGGATTGATAACAGGGAAAGCTCTGTGACGGTTCTTGATCATCACATCCTGAATATCATCTGTGAAATCCTCTGTGTTGAACGTAACCATGTCATCCCTCTTCATGATATAGCTTACAGGAATACTCTGGTTGATCAGACGTGCAATATTAAAGGTATCGTAGGGTGACTGAATGATTACGATATTCTTTTCTCTGGCAAGGTTGATCACATTTTCGGAAACCTCGATCCCCAGTCCCACAATAATGCAGCTTACATTCTGGCTGATAGCCTGAAGATGATCCTCCTCACGGTCTCCCATGATGATCATATCATTTTCTTCAATGTAGCTCTCCATCATTTTCGGGTTGGCTGTTCCCACCAGCACTTTTCCCTTGATAAAATATCCATGAGAATTGCCTTCAATAACCTTACCTCCAACAGTCTCCGCGATCCTCTGATACTGTGTCCGTGCGCTGGAAAGCAGGTAGCTGTCTGTGGTATCCATATAAGTCTTGGCAATATCTCCGATAGTCACAAGACCCTCAAGGCATCCCTCTTTATCTTTGATCGGAAGGGAAACAATACCATTTCCCTGCATAAGATCCCATGCATTTTTCAGGGACATGTTTTTGTCAGCCGGCGGACTGACACGGATATCCATATCCTTTACCTGGGTTCCGATATTTCCCAGATAAGCAGGCGGCTGTACACCGAAACGGTTCAGTACATATCTGGTCTCCTCATTGATCTGGCCTGCTCTTTTGGGAATATATTTTCTTCTGTTAGTGGTTGTCCTGTTCTTGATATCAGCATATGCAATAGCCGAACAAATGGAATCTGTGTCCGGATTCTTATGTCCGATTACAAATATTCTTTCCTGGTTTTTCATCTGCATCCATCCTTTTTAATCCAGTTTAATGTTTGCAAAAAGTGAGCCAAGTGAAGTTGTAGCCTGTTCTGCAGACTCCGGAAGTTCAAAAACTTCCTCCTCTATCTCTTTGGCCATCATATCGCTGGCTTCCTTTATGCTCAGGCTGAGCTTTCCGTCCTTGATCGCAGTAACCTTTACCTTAACCTTATCCCCTACAGAAATAACCTCAGAAGGTTTGCGGATCCTTTTTTCACATATCTGTGAAATATGTACAAGTCCTGAAACACCATTCTCAAGTTCAACAAAAGCTCCATAAGGCTGAAGGCTCTCAACAACGCCTTCTGTCACAAGCCCCACCTCGATATTGGAGATCTTGTTTCTGCGCTCTTCCTCAGCCTTCTCACGAAGCAGCTCTCTTGCAGAAAGGACCAGCTTCTTCTTATCCTTGTCTACGTTGATGACCTGGACCGTCAGGGGTTTGTTGAGATATTCCTCTGTGTCCTCAACATATCCAAGAGAAAGCCTGGACGCCGGAATAAAGCCTCGCACACCTTCCACATAAGCGATCACACCGCCATTGACGATTCCCTTTATAACAACATCAACGGACTCTCCGGACTCCATAAGCTCTTTCAGCCTGTCCCACGCCAGAACATCTGCCGCTTCCACTCTTGAAAGAAGGATATTTCCCTGGCCGTCATCTTTACGGAGCACTGTCGCCGCGATCTCGTCTCCTGGCTGCACAGCTTCTTTTATGTTAAATCCCGGTTCTCTGGAAAACTCATCTGCCGGAATAAATCCCTCTGCGTAATATTTCAGATCCAGAACAACGCCTGTCTCGTCCACACTCACTACTGTACCTGTGATAATATCACCCTCATCGATCTTCTTAAAAGAGGCCTCCAGCTCTTTCTCAAAATCCTTCATTGACTCTGCCATAAATATACACTCCCTTCAGTTTTCCTTTTAACTGCCCACATTATAACATGACGGCAACATGCACGCCATGTTTTTTTTCCCGGCCAATTCCCCGACTATGGCGGGATGCCTCAGCAATATTCTTTTTATAATACAAAAAAAAGACAGGCTGTAAAGCTCTGTCCCATCATGGCTCCATAAAACGAGGAGTGCCCCGGTAGTGGCTTACCGGGGCGATTATTATGAAAAAAATTGTATGTGTAATGATACGATACACACCATTACAGCTTCTTCTGTACGTTCTTTCGAACTACTTTTATAATATCAGCTAAATATGAACAAATCATGAACGCAAAATGAACATTTAGCGTATTTGCACAATTTTCCTTTATTTTTCTCCTCTTTTTTATAAAAACAATACATCTATATCTAAAGTGTACTAATTACATCTTGTATATTTTGCACATTTCCACTAAAGTAAAAAACAACAAACATAACAGAAATGACATATCAAACACCTTACTTATCTGAAATTTATACTCATTTTACTGTTTAGAACAGACTCTTCACAAAATCAAGTGCAATTCTGAAAATACTCTTTACATCATCCTTGGTAACGCCCATATCTTCCAGTGTGCTGTAAACATCAGAAACACAGGATCTCAGCTTGGACTCATCAATATTAAGATTCTGCATCTTATTGATGATCTTTACCATTGAATCCTTATCATCCTGGGAAAGGCTTACACCGAAGTGCTCCTCTGCCCTGTCGATTCCCTCAGAAATCTGATCCTCTGTGATATCCTTCTCATCGATCAGGTTCTTCACATAAATGATCATATCTGTAACCTTATCCGGATCAGATGCAAGTGAATCAATCTCATTGCTCTTAAGAATATCCTCTGCCTGGCTTACCAGTTCATCTGTACTGGATGCCATAACACCAACCGGTGAGGAACATGCAATCACACCAGCTACAACTACGGCTGCAATTCTCTTCATTTTCATCATAATAAAACCTCCATAATACCCTGCTAAATGGGATAACTAAAATTCTTTCTCTCAACTACGCACCTCAGTATAGCACACCTTCCTCCCTCTCTGTAAACCCGATTTCACCTTTTAGCGTATATAATTATTCACAATTTTTTCATAAAGTGCACAAACTTTCCTAACATCTCTCCAATACAATAATTATTGTAAATTTTTCATTACTTTTTTATGTTTGGTTCGGACAATACCGTTCCATTCATACCTCCTTTCTACAAATACACATCCGAATGGTTCTCCTCCAAAATTCCATTCGGACCTGAAAAAAAGGATCCGAAATAGCTGCTCGGATCCTTTTTTTCGTTATATGATTATATTTATATAATTCTGTTTATCTCGTCCAGGTGATCAGTTCATCTCAGAAATGCAGTTTGCAAGCTGTGCAAACTGTTCCAGTGTCAACGCCTCACCTCTGATATTCAGAGGCAGCCCGCATTTCTCAAACGCACCCTCAATAGCCTCTTTTCCAAGGGAAAAGTCTCCGGAATTTTTGATTCCGTTAACCAGAGTTTTCCTCCTCTGGTTAAATGAAGCACGGATCAGTCTGAACATCAGCTTCTCATCCTTCACATCAACAGGCGGTTTCTCATATCTGGTAAGTCTGATCACTGCACTGCCAACTTTGGGCCTTGGCATAAAGCAGTTAGGCGGCACATTTGCCACGATCTCCGGCTTCGCATAATACTGTACTGCCAGTGAAAGGGCTCCGTAGTCCTTTGTTCCCGGACCTACCTGCATCCTGTCTGCAACCTCTTTCTGCACCATAACAGTGATAGAATCAATTGGTACATTTGACTCAAAAAGCCCCATGATAATGGGAGTGGTAATGTAGTAGGGAAGGTTGGCGACTACCTTCACAGGTCTTCCGCCGTTCTTCTCATCTGCGATCTTCCGGATATCTGTCTTCAGGATATCATTATGGATCACGCTCACATTATCCCACTGTTTCAGTGTATCCTGAAGTATGGGGATCAGGGAATTATCAATCTCCACAGCGACCACCTCACGTGCAGCCTCTGCAAGATACTGGGTCATGGTACCAATTCCCGGTCCGATCTCCAGCACAAAATCATCCTTCGTTATCCCTGCGGAATCAATGATCTTTTCCAGAACATGTTCATCGATCAGAAAATTCTGACCAAACCTTTTCTGGAAAACAAAATGATACTTTTGAAGGACTTCAATGGTATATTTCGGGTTACCAAGATAAGGTCTGGCCATATTTTTTACCTCTGTTCTCTAAAATTATTAACTGAAATCCTTTTCAAGAAGTACAGTATATCCGTCACGGTCTACCCTCTTCTTGGAACGTTTAAACAATCCACCCTGTGCCTTTGCCATGGCATTGTCAAGCATGGTCTTCACATTACCGATGCTCATTGGCTGGTCTGCTTTCTGATTGATACCGATGAGATTATACAGTGCAAGCATGGCCATCTGATCGATACGGAATCCATTTTCCATTGTATAAACTCTGGCAAAATTAACAAGCTCATCATTTGTAAATACCGGAATATTGATCATTGATGTAAACTTCTTTGCAAGCTTCGGATATCTTGCTATCAGCTTACGCATACCGATCTTCTCGTCCTCCAGGATCACTATCATTCCTTTGGTATTTTCATTCATGGCAGCGTCCAGTTCATCTGCAGTTTCCTGTGAAAGCTGATTTGCATTTTCAATGACAAGGAAACCTCCGTAAAGCTTGGTCACAACCTCTTTGATATTTCTCTCATTAAGATCCTCTGCAAAAATATAGGCAACCTTGGAAGCTTCAAGATTGAGTTCCTTGCAAATAGCCGGGATAAGACTTGAGATCAGTCTTGTCTTTCCGGTTTCCCTGCCGCCCATAACGATCACATTACCGGTTCTGGAAGTACTGTCCGCAGCGCCTCTCTGAACATCACACAGTGCATCCAGAAGCTGCTCCTTCATTCCCGGAACTTTTACAAAATATGTAAAAAGCTGTTTTTCTTCATCTGTGAGAACTTTTTCCCTGGCAATGATCTCAGTAGGATCGGTCTCCGGCTGTATGGATTTAATAAACTGTTCGATCCTGTCTTCCTCAGTCAGCTCCTCTTCCTCATCGTCAGCGCTTTCCTCGTACTCCTCATCAAAATCTTCGTCGATCTCTTCCTCTTCTTCGGACTCCGGTTCAGCTTCGGCTGTAATCTCAGCTTCCTCCCTGGCCGCAGTTGTAATCTCAGCTTCAGGCTGAGGAGCTTCAGCTTCAGCCTCCGGCTCAGTTAATTCTTCCTCCTCAAGATCATCAGGATCGTCGTCCATTTTTCTTCTTCCAAGGATATTTACAAGGAATTCATCATCATCTGATTCAATTACTTTGCCGGATCTTTTTTCTTCTTTTCTGTTTCTTCCGGCAAAAAGCTTCTGAAGTTCTGTTGGCTCCGGTTTCTCCGGCTCCAGGGACGGAACCTCGATATCAGAAGTATCAAGGAACACTTCTTCTTCCTCAAGAGGCCTCACACCAGCCGGTCCATTGAGAAATTCTGCTTCTGCTGCCTGAAGATCCTCCTCAGTTACCGGATCCTCCTCTTCGTCATATACAATATCCGGAACACGGTTCCTGATAATGTCCTCGATCTCCACATCCGGCTCCTCAACTGTCTCAGCTACTTCCTCAGTTCTGCCGTCTGCTTCATCAATGATCCTGGCATCATCCACTTCTTCAGCCTGTTGAGGATCCGTCTCCTCCGGATCCTCAACAGTATCCGGAACTTCCCCGGCAGCTTCCGTCTCCTGAACAGGCTCTTCTTCCTCTGCCGGAGCTACTGTATCATCTGCCTCGGACTTCACTTCTTCGGCAAGCTGCTTTGTAGTCTCTTCCTCCTGCGCAAGCTCTGCGATACGGGCATTTTCTTTCTGTATCTCATCTCTGTTTCCGGCTTCCTCATAATCCGGGATGTCAATTCCCTGCTTCTCAGCAGCCGCAAGGATAGTATCTTCCAGATTAAATTCTGTTTCTTCGGCTATATCCTCTTCTTTCTCTGCCTCAACTGCTGCCGCAACCTCATCAATACTTCCAAAAATGGAACTTGTATCCTGGCTTACAGGCGCTGTAAGATTCTCCTCGTAAGTTGCCCTTGTCATCGAACGTGGAATCTTAAGCTCAGGCATCTTGATAGTAGCGGAAAAATCCGGCTTACCATCTTCATTCAACGGTACTCCTGCATTTTCCGGCACCTTATCGGACTCCTGAGTTTCCTGCTCCGTTTCCTCTTCCTGCGAAACAGAAAGCTCTTCCGGCTTATCTGCAGTATCCTCGCTGACGACTTCTGCATCTGCTGCATCCGGATACTCAACGTCCGAAATCTCCTCTGCTGTGATATCTTCACCGGGAACTTCGTCTGCCTTCTCTGCAGTTTCCTCAGACTCGCCTGCTTCCTCTGTACTCTCTGCAGATTCTGTATCTTCCTCGTCCTCAGAAACATCCATGTCATCCTCATCTGTATCTTCGGCTTCTTCCGGTTTTCTGCGGTTTCCGAAAATATCACGGATGCCGTTGGCGATCTTTTCCTGAAGAGTTTCCGCACCGCTGAGATCTCGCTCATCGTCAACCTTGATGGTATCGATCACCGGCTTGGTCTCATCGTAATAGGTCTTCTTCTCCTCTGTCGCAGCTTCCTCAGATCTGCTCTCCTTGATCTCCTGAACTTTTTCCGGAGGAATCAGTTTCGGGATAAAACGCTGCTCGTATTTCTCCTTCTCCTCGCCGGTCAGCACACCCATACGCTGCTTCAGGTCAAGAGCCTTCATCACATAGGTTCCGTCATTGAACCACAGAACCATCTCATTGCACAGATCCAGACATTTCTGCTTGTCACCGGCCTTATAATAAAGCTTCGCCAGCTCATAGGACCATCTCTCGGTAAACTCCTTCTCCTTGTAATCCTCAAGGATACGGATCTGCTCGTTAAGAGACGCATTCTTCGCTTTGGCTATCTTATATCTCAGTATATATTCAGTTGTATCGCCTGATGCCACTTCTCTGTATTCGTCAAAAAATTCCATGGCCTCATCGATATCACCCATCTTCAGTGAAACCTCGATCAGACGGTAAAGTATATTTTTACCGATGGGGGCTCTGTGGTACGCAAGCAGAAAAATTTCTTTACTCTCTTCATATCGCTTGTTTGCAGCGTATATCTCACCTACAACACAAAGAGTACGGACATTCTTCACCCGCCGCCAGTCAATGCTGTCAACGACCTGCATTGCGCCCTTGTAATCCTGGACTTCGACCAGATGATTGATCTCGCCCAGCTTGACGCGAAACTCCTCTTTATCCAAAATATTCACCAACTTTCCATAATTAGAATCAGTTTAACATATGCATCATAGCTTGTCAAAACCCTTTATCAGCTTCCCCGCGATAGGGATCATACACATGTCCCTTCACCACATGGAAAACTCTGTTTATCTCAAACTGGTGACTGACAAAATCATCCAGTCCGGTGCATGTGATCAGTGTCTGTATATCATGGATACTGTCCAGTAAATATGTCTGTCTGCTGCTGTCGAGCTCCGAAAGAACATCATCCAGAAGCAGGATCGGTGTATCTTTGATCTTCTTTTTTACCAGATATATCTCCGAGAGCTTCAGGGAAAGTGCCGCTGTCCTCTGCTGGCCCTGGGAACCATATTTACGGATATCAATGCCATCCACCTTTACACAAAAATCATCTCTGTGCGGTCCCACGGAAGTAAGCTTCATCCGGAGATCCCTGTCCCTGTTGAGAAAAAGTCTGTTTTTCAGCTCTTCCCCTGAAACGCTTGGTTCATAGATTATTTCCAGTTCCTCCATACCTCCGGTAAGTCCTCTGTGGATCCCATGAACGATCTCATTAAGCTCCTCTACAAAAGCGGCTCTTTTTTCGATGATCTTTCTTCCATAGTCCACCATCTGCGTGTCCCACACATCCAGCATTTCCTTCATCCCCGGTTTGGCAAAATAATCCTTCAGAAGACGGTTCCTCTGGTTCACAATATGATTATATCCGGCCAGGTCTGTGATATACAGTCCGTCAAGCTGGCACAGCTCTGAATCCAGGAACCGCCGCCTTTCACCAGGTCCGTTTTTAATGATATTAAGATCCTCCGGAGAAAAAAACACCAGATTCACCACTCCCAGAAGCTCCCTTGCCTTGCGGATCGGCAGCCCGTTAATGGCAACTCCCTTTGCTTTGTTTTTCCGGAGGTGCATATCGATCTTATACGAAAGTCCACCCTTCTTTACCATCATTCGGATATGGGCTTCATCGTTCTCGAAGCGGATCATCTCCCGGTCCTTGCTTCCCTTGTGGGATTTGCTGGTACCAGCCAGATAAACCGCTTCCAGGATATTTGTTTTTCCCTGTGCATTATTGCCGTAGAGAATATTGGTACCCTGGTCAAAATTCATTTCCAGGGTATCGTAATTTCTGAAATTATTTAATTTGATGGATTCAATGTACATTCCTTCACCCAACTACATTGATATCTTTTCCCTCGTAGGAAATGACATCTCCCACATGGATCTTTCTTCCGCGGCGTGTATCTACCTCACCGTTTACTTTTACAAGTCCGTCATTGATGGCATATTTTGCCTCAACTCCATCCTCCACAACTCCCGCCAGCTTTAACGCCTGGCCCAGTTTGATAAATTCGTCTCTGATCTTGATTTCCATTTCTTTTCCTCTCTGAAAAATACCACCATATCCTCTGTGGTGGTATTTTTCCATACATAAATTACCTCCTGCCGGCTTATCTTGCGTTCTGGCTGATATTTACCGGAAGGATCAGGTAGGTATAAGTTTCTTCTTCATCTCTGATAAAGCATGGTGCTTTCGGGTTGACCAGATAAATGGTGATGGTCTCGTCATCAATAACGCGAAGTGCATCAATAAGGAATTTCGGGTTAAAACCGATCATAATATCCTTACCCTCTTTGTCAATATCAATATCTTCATTCATGGAACCCATGGAAGAATCTATCTTCAGCTCCATACTGCCTTCTTTGATGTTGATGATGATCGGTTTTTTCTCACCTTCACGTACAAGAAGTGTTGCACGGTCAATACAGTCAAGAAATTCTTTTTTATTGATGTTAAGTTTTGTCTCATAATCGCTGGAAAGCATCTGGTCAATGCGGAAATACTCTCCCTCGATCAGTCTGGAAACTACCATGGTCTGGTCAAATTCAAACAGAATGTGGTTTTTTGTGAAGTAAATGCTGACCAGATCATCTACTTCACCGGACAGTATCTTACTGATCTCACTTAAAGTTTTGCCCGGAACTACCACCTTCTGGTCAGAATATTCTTTCTTAAGGGGCATTTTCCGGATAGCGATCCTGTGACCATCCAGAGAAACTACCTTCAGACAGTTATTCCTGATCTCAAAAAGTTCACCGGTCATTAATTTGTTGTTTTCATTGACGGCAATAGAGAAAATAGTCTGTCTTATCATCTCTTTTAATGTATATTGAGAGATAGTAAGAGGTTCATCCTTCTCTATCATTGGTAAATAAGCAAAATCTTCACCTGATTTACCAGGAATATTAAACTTGGCTTTTTCACAGGTGATGGTTGCAGCATATTTATCATCTGTCTTGATGGTAACATCATTATCCGGAAGTCGTCTGATGATTTCATAGAAGATCTTTGCATCAAGAGCTACTTTTCCTTTTTCTTCAATTACCCCGTCAACAATAGTTTCAATTCCCAGTTCCATGTCGTTGGTGGTAAATTTTATCTGGCTGGTTGTTGCATCCATGAGAATACATTCAAGGATTGGCATGGTAGTTTTTGATGGTACTGCTTTGAGTGCTATACTTACACTTTTCAGTAAGCTGCTTTTGGAACAGATGATTTTCATAATGTGTATAACTCCCTTCCTGGTTAAAGTGTGGTTTTTATATATAAATTAATAGAAAAAATTCGCCGTAACAGCCGTAGGGGATGTGAATTTGTGAAAAACTACCGCCAGGCCGTTAAAAATCAAGGTTTTTGGATGGGGATAACTTGTGTATAAGGGGGTAATTTTCCATGTGGATAACATGTGTATGAAAAATCCGTCGATTTTCGGCAAAAAAGTTATACACATCTGTCCACACACAATTCACACGTTATACACCAGTAATGTGGATAAGTCTCCTAACCTTGTGGATTAATTTTTTTCTTCAGTATATCGATCGTGTTTTTCAGATTATCGTCGTTTTCCAGCTCGTGTTCGATCTTTTCAATTCCGTGCATAACCGTTGTGTGGTCACGGTTTCCCAGACATTTTCCGATATTTTTCAGCGGAGTAGAGATGATTTCGCGGCAAAGATACATGGAAACCTGTCGGGGCATAACGATTTTGGCATTACGCTTGTTTCCGCAGAGGTCAGCGGAGGTTACACCGTAATGTTCGGATACTACAGAAATGATATATTCCGGTGTAATGATTTTTTTCTCATTTGGAGAAATGATATCTTTCAGTGCCTGCTCTGCAAGTTCCAGAGTTACTTCTTTTTTCTCCAGTTTTGCTCCGGCCATTACCTTATTAAAGGCACCTTCCAGCTCTCGGATGTTGGATTTGATGTTTGTGGCGATGTATTTAATAACATCTTCGCTGATATTGTAGCCGTTCATCTCCTCATTTTTATGAAGGATCGCCATTCGGGTCTCATAATCAGGGAGTGTAATGTCTGCGATCAGACCCCACTCGAATCTGGAACGGAAACGTTCTTCCAGGATCTCCATATCCTTCGGCGGTTTATCAGAAGAAATGATGATCTGCTTCTTTGCGCTGTGGAGACTGTTGAATGTATGGAAAAATTCTTCCTGAGTAGACTCCTTTCCTATGATAAACTGGATATCATCGACCAGAAGTACGTCGATATTCCTGTATTTATCACGGAATTTGCTCATTGCTGTATTGTTACCGTTTCGGATAGTCTCGATCAGTTCGTTTGTAAATTCCTCACTGGTTACATAGAGAACCTTGCTGTCTTTGTTGTGTTCCAGGATAAAATGAGCGATGGAATGCATAAGATGCGTTTTTCCAAGTCCGGCTCCGCCGTAGATAAACAGGGGATTGTAGGTATCTCCCGGTGATTCGGCTACTGCCAGAGCTGCTGCCTGGGCAAATTTATTATTGCTTCCCACAACAAAGGTATCGAAAGTGTATTTTGGATTGAGATGTGCTTCTTCATAACGAGGATCTGTTACCTTATTATTATAAGAAGTCTTTTTTTCCTGTTCCTGTTCTTTTTTGGGAAGATCTTTCTCCAGGATAAAGCGGAGTTCACATTCTTCCATGCCTGTGAGAACACAGATCGTAACCTGAAGAGGAATATTATATCTTTTGCTGATATAATTTAAGCCGAGATCTGCCTGGTCAGAAGGAACACTAACTGTTATAACGTTTCCGTCAACTTCATAAATCTTCAGCGGCTTCAGCCAGGTATTAAAAGCCACATCGGCCACATCATATTCAGTTTTGACAGTTTGTAGAATTTCTTCCCATTTATCTATAACAGCGTTCATTTTTTCCTCCTGTGAACAGTAAAATAAAATAATAATAACCCCAGTCTGCGACTGAGGACAGATATCCTTTTATATATTACAATGAAAATGGTATTTTCGCAATGGAAAACGTGGACAATTATGGGGAAAATATTGTGGAAAAGGGGAGGATTAGGTGTGGAAAACGGTGGATATCTCTGAATAAGGTTTCCATAAGTCGGGACGTTGTGGATAAGCCAGCAAAAAAATGTGTATAAAGTAATCCACTGTCGAAATGGCTCAAAATAAGGCTTTTTTTGAAAGCTATGTGAAAAAAGAACGGCTCAAAGTGGATAAATTTGCAGGTAATCCACCAGTTATCCACAAGTTTTCCACAAAATGTGGATAAAGTTACGTAAACCACAAAGATATTCCACAATTACCTTTTTGGCATATGAAAACCTGCTGAAAATATCGTAAAAAATCCCGTTTTTTTACTTGACGAAAAGGTTGTTTGTCAATATAATGAAGAATGATGTTCTGAATGATAAATTATTTCATGACAATTAAAAAATAGATAAGGGAGGTGCTTTACCTATGAAGATGACATTTCAGCCAAAAAAGAGATCCAGAGCTAAGGTTCACGGCTTCAGAGCTCGTATGAGCACAAAGGGCGGACGTAAAGTATTAGCTGCAAGAAGATTAAAAGGAAGAAAACAGTTATCAGCATAAGATTTAAGACCGCATTTATGTGGTCTTTTCTTCTGTTAGCAGACAATGATAAGATATCTGCAGTTGCAGATGTCAGGTATTAAGGAGGATTCGTTTGAATAAATCAGAGTCCTTAAAGAAAAACCAGGATTTCAGAATCGTATATCAAAAAGGAACATCATACGCAAATCGGCTTCTGGTGATGTATGTGCTGGAGAATCAGCACAGGAAGAATCGTCTGGGAATATCAGTAAGCAAAAAAGTAGGGAATAGTGTGGTACGCCACAGGATCACCAGGCTGGTAAGAGAAAGCTATCGACTGAATGAGAATTTATTTGACAGTAACCTTGATATTGTAGTCGTTGCACGTGCAGCAGCCAAAGGCAAAGGATATCGTGAGATTGAGAGTGCACTGATGCATCTTGCAGGGAAACATCATATAGCAGGTAATGACAATGATAAAAAAAATTCTGATTAAGATGATCCGGCTCTACCAGATCTATATATCGCCGATGAAGAGAACAAAATGTCCTTATATTCCCACATGTTCTCAATATGGTTTGGAAGCAATTGAAAAATATGGCGCATTAAAGGGCAGTCTCCTTGCGGCATGGAGGATACTTCGCTGTAATCCTTTTTCCCATGGAGGCTATGACCCTGTGCCATGAATCGGACTTTTACAATTGAATAAGTCTAGGAGGAAATGAATTGAATTTGGGAATGTTTTTAGCAACAAAAACCAGCACTCCTATTATCGGACAGATCGCGTCTGTGATGGGATGGATCATGGATGGCATTTATAAGGTGTTGAACAGCCTGTTCGGAATTCAGAACATTGGCCTTTGTATCATTATCTTCAGTATTCTTATTTTTGCATTTATGACACCGCTGCAGATCAAGCAGCAGAAGTTTTCCAAGTTAAGCGCCATCATGCAGCCTGAGATCCAGAAGATCCAGAAGAAATATCAGGGCAGGAAAGATCAGGATTCCATGATGAAAATGAACGAGGAGACACAGGCCGTATATCAGAAATACGGTGTTTCCCCTACAGGTAGCTGTGTACAGTTGGCTGTTCAGATGCCGATCCTGTTTGCGCTGTATCAGGTTATCTACAGGATCCCTGCATATGTAGGCAGTGTAAAATCTGCTCTTATGGGTGCTGTAGATCAGATTGTTGCCATAAATGGTTATACAGATATTCTGCAGAACTTTATTACAGACAACAAGATGACCAGAGTAAGACTGATCATGGATGCATCCGGAAATGCAACCAGCAACTCTGTTGTTGATTTCTTATATGCACTTTCTCCTTCACAGTGGGATAAGCTTGCAGATATGAGTCAGTTTTCCGGCTTCACAGATACCATCAATCAGGCAGCAGGAAGCATGTCTCACATGCAGAATTTCCTGGGACTGAACATTGCCGACCAGCCTTTGTACTATATCCAGCAGGCTGTTAAGGGTGGATCTATCCTGATCGCCATTGCGGCACTTCTGATCCCGTTCCTTTCCTGGCTGACACAGATGATCAACCTGAAACTTATGCCTCAGGCAGCTACATCTCAGGATGGAAATGACCAGGCTAATGCAATGGCAAACTCCATGAAGACCATGAACACCTTCATGCCGCTGATGTCTGCATTTTTCTGTTTCACATTCCCTGTAGGTCTTGGTATCTACTGGATCGCAAGTGCAGTGGTACGAAGCGTTCAGCAGGTTGTCATCAACCGTCGACTGGATAAGATCGATATTCAGGATCTGGTTAATGAGAATATGAAGAAGATGGAAGCAAAGCGTGCCAAAGAGGGACTTCCGCCTCAGAAGATCACAAATCAGGCCCATCAGAGTGCAAAGAACATCAATACAAAGATCGACAAAGGCAACAGCGGAAGCAATACATCCGAGAGAGCGAAGAAAGTTGATCAGGCTTACCAGAATGCGAGAAATGCAAAAGCAGGAAGCATTACAGCCAAGGCTAACCTGGTAAGAGATTTCGATGAGAGAAATAAGAAAAAATAATCAGGAACGGAGGGGTTCGTAATGGAGGAATACATTCAGTTTTCAGCAAAAACAAAGAATGAAGCAATCACAAAAGCATGTCTCGAGCTTGAAACTTCCAGTGACCAGCTTGACATTCAGGTTGTCAGTGAAGGCAGCTCCGGATTCTTCGGAATCGGCAGCAAACCGGCTGTCATCAAAGTTCGTAGAATAGAGCCAGTTTCTGATGTACAGGAAATCGATGATATTGTGGAGTCAGTGAAGCTGGATGCCATCAAGGATGAGAAGAAGCTTGGCAGAGCATTTAAACCGGAGACTTCCAGAGCGAAGCAGACAAGTGAGGTTCGCGAGAGCCGCCCGAAGACAAAACCTGCACCGGTAAAAGAGGCAGCACCTGTTGAGACAGAGAAAGCTCCGGAGGAAGCTTCTTTCAAAGAGAAACCGGCAAAAGAGTTCACACAGAAGGTTAATAAACAGGTACGTGAGAAACAGCCAAGGGCTCCGAAAGAGAAGCTGCCGAAAGAAAATCGTGAGAGAGCTCCGAAGCAGGGAAGACCTGTGGAGATCATCACAGATCCGGCAAAGATCAAAGAGATCGAGGAGAGAGCAGTTGTCTTTCTTCGGGATGTATTTGGTTCCATGGAGCTTGGAGAGGTGGAGATCACATCCAAATATAACACAAATGATGGTTCTCTTGATGTGGATTTTGAAGGTGAGGATATGGGAATCCTTATCGGAAAAAGAGGACAGACACTGGATTCCCTCCAGTATCTGACAAGTCTTGTGGTAAACAAGGGAGAGAGCAACTATATTCGTGTAAAGCTTGATACAGAGGATTACAGAAGACGTCGTAAAGAGACATTGGAGAATCTGGCAAGAGGAATTGCCTACAAGGTGAAGAAAACCAGAAAACCGGTAGTTCTTGAGCCAATGAACCCATATGAAAGACGTATCATCCACGCATCCTTACAGGGCAACAGATATGTTGAAACTGTCAGCGAGGGAGAAGAACCGTACAGACATGTGGTAGTAAGACTGAAACGTAATAATTATTAAGCTGGTTCATCTGTAGATACAGGACCGTATCCCGGGGAAATATCCCTGAGGGTACGGTCTTTTTTATGTCATATGAAATTACACCGCTTTTTTATTTGATCATCTTTTTATAAAATAGATTGCAATATCATATGGAATTCCTTATAATATATATGTTATTCTAGGTGAAAGCATGAATAACACGTTTTTGGCGTGTGCTTTTTCCGGAGTAACTTTTTTTATGTCACAGGAATTCCTTTGTAAGATTCCGATAACATAAAAAAGCCCTGTCGGGCAGGATTTATTCTTATATGTAAGATAGTGTTATAAAAGGATTGGAGTGTTGAATATAAATAATGGAAGGCAGAAATATAACCAGCTTTGAGGAGACTACGATTGCAGCTATTTCCACGGCAATGAGCGCATCAGGAATCGGAATCGTACGTATCAGCGGGCCGGAGGCATTTGAGGTAGCATCAGAAGTGTACCGCTCCAAAGGTGGAAAAAAGATGCTGAAAAACGTACCAAGCCACACAATTCATTACGGATATATTTACGATAATGAGGAGATGGTGGACGAGGTTCTGGTAATGACAATGAGAGCCCCCAGAACCTATACAGGAGAGGATACCATAGAGATCGACTGCCATGGCGGTGTGCTGGCAATGCAGAAGGTTCTGGAGACTGTACTGAAGCATGGGGCTGTGATCGCGGAACCGGGAGAATTCACGAAGCGTGCTTTTTTAAACGGAAGGATCGATCTTTCCCAGGCGGAGGCTGTTATGGATGTGATACAGTCCAAAAACGAGTACGCATTAAAGAATTCTGTGAACCAGTTAAAAGGCAATGTCCGAAAAACAGTACAAAGAATAAGAGAAAAAATACTGTACCATATAGCGTACATTGAATCAGCATTAGATGATCCGGAACATTACGATCTGGAAGGATATCCGGAAGAACTGGAAGAGATCGTAGAGCAGGAAAGTGCAGAGATAGAAGGACTGTTAAAAAGCTCCGCAGATGGAAAGATCATGCAGGAAGGCCTGAAAACAGTGATTCTTGGAAAGCCGAATGCAGGTAAATCCTCTCTTTTAAATATGCTTCTGGGAGAGGAAAGAGCCATTGTCACAGATATTGCAGGAACCACCCGTGATGTATTGGAAGAGTACATTAATCTTCACGGGGTGACTCTGAGAGTAGCAGACACTGCGGGCATCCGTCAGACAGAAGATCTGGTAGAGCAGATTGGTGTGACAAAGGCAAGAGAGATGGCAGCAGATGCGGATCTGATCCTGTATGTGGTGGATTCTTCAAAACCACTGGATGAAAACGACAGAGATATCATAAAAAATTTGTTGGAGAAAAAGACAATTGTCCTCTACAGCAAGACAGACCTGGAGTCGGCCATAAAAATAGAGGAAATACAGGAAATGTTGGAGCTTCCGGTGATACCGGTATCTGCAAAAGAAGAGACAGGTGTCCGTGAGCTGGAGGAAAAGATACGGGAAATGTTCTTCAGCGGTGAGATCAACTTTAATGATGAGGTCTATATCACAAATGAACGTCACAGACAGGAACTTATAAAGGCGAAGAACAGTCTTGCCCTGGTAAAAAACAGCATTGAAGCCGGAATGCCGGAGGACTTTTTTTCCATAGATCTTACAGATGCTTATGAAAGCCTTGGAAGAATCCTCGGAGAATCCATGGGCGAAGATCTGGTAAACGAGATCTTCAGTAAATTCTGTATGGGAAAATAATATTTCCTGCCATATTATGAAAGGAATACAAGCTTTATGAGTAAAAAATTTTTAGAGGAAACCTATGATATAGCTGTTGTGGGTGCTGGCCATGCAGGATGTGAGGCTGCTCTTGCAGGTGCACGCCTGGGCCTGAAAACAGTAATGTTTACAGTAAGTGTGGACAGTATTGCCCTGATGCCATGTAATCCCAATATCGGTGGAAGCTCAAAGGGGCATCTGGTCCGTGAGCTGGATGCACTTGGCGGAGAAATGGGAAAAAATATTGACAAAACCTTCATCCAGTCCAAGATGCTGAATAAATCAAAAGGTCCTGCAGTCCACTCCCTCCGTGCACAGGCAGACAAGCAGGCCTACAGTACGGAGATGCGTAAAACACTGGAAAATACAGAAAATCTAACGATCCGTCAGGGAGAAGTAACCAAACTTCTGGTGGAAGATGGAAAGATCACAGGATTGAAAACGTTTTCAGGAGCGACTTATTACTGTAAGGCAGTGGTTCTGTGCACAGGAACTTACCTGAAAGCGCGGTGTATTTACGGAGATGTAAGTAATTACACAGGACCGAACGGTCTTCAGGCAGCCAATTATCTTACAGATTCCCTGAAAGAGCTGGGAATCGAGATGTTCCGTTTCAAGACCGGAACACCGGCACGAATTGCAGGAAATACCATCGATTATTCCAAAATGGAGGAGCAGTTCGGTGATGAGAGAGTAGTACCGTTCTCCTTTTCAACAGATCCGGAGAGCGTACAGATCCAGCAGAAATCCTGCTGGCTGACCTATACAAATGAAAAGACACATGAGATCATCCGGGATAATCTTGATCGTTCACCCCTTTATTCCGGAATGATCGAGGGAACCGGTCCGCGTTACTGTCCGTCTATTGAGGATAAGGTAGTACGTTTTGCGGATAAAAAACGCCATCAGGTGTTTATTGAGCCGGAGGGACTTTATACCAATGAGATGTATATTGGTGGAATGTCCAGCTCCCTGCCGGAGGATGTGCAGTATGAGATGTATCATTCCGTGCCCGGACTGGAAAATGCAAGGATTGTAAAAAATGCATATGCAATTGAATATGACTGCATCAATCCGCGCCAGCTTTATCCTACTCTTGAGTTTAAAAAGATAAGAGGACTTTTCAGCGGTGGTCAGTTCAATGGAAGCTCAGGATATGAGGAAGCAGCAGCGCAGGGCCTGATTGCGGGAATTAACGCAGCAATGGAAGTAAAAGGAAAAGAACAGTTGATCCTTGACCGTTCAGAGGCATATATCGGTGTTCTTATTGACGATCTGGTAACAAAGGAAAACCATGAGCCATACAGAATGATGACAAGCCGTGCAGAGTACAGACTTCTTCTCCGTCAGGATAATGCAGACTTAAGACTTCGCAAGAAAGGCTGGGAGGTTGGCCTTGTTGATGATGAAACCTATGCAAAGGTTCAGGAAAAAGAGCGCAGGATACAGCAGGAGATCGAGAGGGTGGAGCATACAACAGTAGGTGCAACACAGGAGGTTCAGGCGCTTCTGGAATCCCTGGGAAGTACCCTTCTCAAATCCGGCACAACACTTGCAGAGCTGATCCGCCGTCCGGAGCTTTCCTATGAGCTGATCCGTCCTGTTGACAAAGACCGTCCGGAGCTTCCGTGGGATGTATGTCAACAGGTTGACATAAATATAAAATATGATGGTTATATCCGACGTCAGTTAAAGCAGGTGGAGCAGTTTAAGAAACTGGAGCAGAAAAAGCTTCCGGAAGATATTGATTATGAGCAGGTAGGAAGCCTGCGTATTGAAGCACGACAGAAACTGGAAGCCTACAGGCCGGTATCCATCGGACAGGCATCCCGTATTTCAGGTGTATCTCCGGCAGATATATCTGTACTTCTGGTATATCTGGAAAGCAGAGCAGGTCACGGAAAAGCATGAGAAAGGAAAACATATGTATAATTTAGAAATACTGGAAAAAGGCTGCCAGGAACTTGGGATCACCCTTGATGACACACAGGAACATCAGTTTATACAGTTTTATGAATATCTTGTGGAAAAAAACAAGGTTATGAATCTGACCGGAATCACAGAGTTTGATGAAGTTTTGGTAAAACATTTTCTGGACAGTCTTTGCTGCGTGAAGGCAGCAGACATGACCAAAGCAAAAAAAGTCATGGATATTGGCACAGGTGCCGGTTTTCCCGGAGTACCTTTAAAAATCGCATTTCCTCATATAGAGGCTTGCCTCCTGGATTCCCTGAACAAGAGGGTGAAATTCCTGGAGGAGACATTTGCGCTTCTGGGACTGGAGAATATTACAGCTATTCACGGCAGAGCAGAAGAGTTTGCAAAAAACAAGGCATACAGAGAGCAGTATGATCTCTGCGTTTCCAGGGCAGTTTCCGGTCTTGCCACACTGTCTGAGTACTGCCTTCCATATGTAAAAAAAGGTGGCATTTTTGTGTCCTATAAATCGGGCTCTGTTCAGGAAGAAGTGGAAGCTGCAAAGAGAGCAGTGGAGATCCTGGGAGGAAAGATCCGGGATGTACAATACTTTGAGCTGCCTGGTGAAATTGGCCGGTCTCTGGTAGTGATCGAGAAAATAAAAAATACACCTGCCCGTTATCCAAGAAAAGCAGGAACCCCGTTAAGAGAGCCGCTGGCATAAGTTGTCAGATTGTTTCACAGATTTATCACAGATTTATCCAATTTTTATCACAATTAATGCATAAACTTTTAAATGATGAAGATGTCCTCGGATTCCCCCATTCTCTGTTTCATCCGAGGGCATCTTTTTTTCAGTATAAGGTGCTAAAAGGAGGAGAGAACTTTGATTGAAGTAAATGATCTGGTTAAGCGCTATGGGGATCACACAGCAGTTGACCACCTTTCTTTTCAAATCGAGAAGGGGAAAATTTACGGATTTCTTGGACCTAATGGTGCAGGAAAATCTACGACGATGAATATTATCACAGGATATATCGCGTCTACAGAAGGAAAAGTGACTATTGATGGCCACGACATTCTTGAGGAGCCGGAAGAGGCTAAAAAATGTATCGGATATCTTCCGGAGCAGCCGCCTCTCTATTTTGATATGACAGTTCTGGAATACATGAAATTTGTGGCAGATCTGAAAAAAATCCCCAAAAACAAAAAATCAGACATGATAAAAGATGTCATGGATATGGTTGGAATCACCAGTATGAGCAACCGTCTGATCAAAAACCTGTCCAAAGGTTACCGTCAGAGAGTCGGTCTTGCCCAGGCGATCATGGGATATCCGGATATTATCATCCTGGATGAGCCGACAGTTGGTCTTGATCCGAAACAGATCATTGAGATCCGTTCACTGATCAAAAATCTGAAGAAAAAACATACAGTGATCTTAAGTTCCCATATTTTGTCAGAGGTCAGTGCAGTTTGTGATTATGTACTGATCATTTCCCACGGCAAACTGGTTGCCAGTGATACACCGGATAACCTGAGCCGTCTGGCAGCAGGATCCAACAGCCTTATGATAACTGCAAAAGGTGAAAAGACTACGATCAGAGATGCCATAGAGGGAATTGAGGGCGTTGATAAGGTGGATATATCCGGAGGGAAAAATGGTAACTGGAACGTTAAGGTTGCCATGGCAGAAAACACAGATATCCGTGAAAATGTATTTTATGCAATGGCATCAGCAAAGTGTCCGATCCTTGAAATGGGTGTTAAGAGAGTTTCACTTGAGGATGTATTCCTTGAACTGACAGAAGGCGAAAAGAAAGATCATGAACCTTCAGATAAAAAAGAAACCTGGAAGCCGGTCAGTGACAAAAAAGAAGATAAGGTCGAAATTCCTGAAGAAAACAGTGAAGTAAAAGCTGATGACAAAAAGGAGGGGAATCCATCATGACAGCGATTTATAAAAGAGAACTGAAAAGTTATCTGACATCCATGGTCGGATATCTGTTCATGTTTTTTGTACTGGTTCTTACCGGAATTTATTTTTCAGCATACCAGCTTACAGCTTCCTATCCCAAGTTTGAATATACTTTGAGCTCTCTGACATTCGTGTTCCTCATTGGAGTACCGATCCTGTCCATGCGTGTACTTGCAGAAGAGCGTAAGCAGAAAACAGATCAGCTTCTTCTGACTGCACCAGTTTCCGTTTGGGAGATCGTGGTTGGAAAATATCTGGCACTTGTAACTGTTTTTGCGATTCCGATGCTGGTCATCTGCTTTTATCCACTGATCATGTCACAGTTTGGAACTGTATCATTCGGAACAGCCTATACTGCAATCCTGGGATTTTTCCTTCTGGGATGTGCAAATCTGGCAATTGGAGTTTTCATGTCAGCACTGACAGAAAGCCAGGTAATTGCGGCAGTACTTACTTTTGTCCTGCTGTTTTCATTTTATATGATGAATGGAATTTCATCCTTCTTTTCACAGGCGTCCATGTCCACGGCTGTTGCATTTGGTCTTCTGATCCTGGCAGCAGCGATCATTATTTATACAATGATCAAAAATGTTCTGATCTCCGCTGTGGTAGGAATCATCGGCGAGGTTGCTCTTGTGATCGTATATCTGGTTAAATCCAGCATTTTCCAGGGAGGTATCCAGAAAGTGCTTGATGTATTTAACTTAAGCGGACATTACGAGAATTTCACAAATGGCGTGTTTGATATTACAGGAATTGTTTATTTTATTTCCGTATCAGCAGTATGCCTGTTTCTTACAACGCAGTCTATTCAGAAAAGACGCTGGAATTAAGAGGGGGTGACCGAAAATGAAATTAAACATAAAAAAACCAAAAATTGGAAAGCCGGATCCTAAGAAGCTTGTGGGAACCATCAGCAAAAAACATCTGAAAAACGGTTCCTATAGTATGGCAATGGCAGTTGTTTTTATTGTAATTGTTGTAGTGCTCAATCTTATTGTGGGAACGATTCCCACCAAGTACTCACAGATCGATGTAAGTGAGTCCAAACTTTATACCATTGGTGATGAGACAAAAAAGGTTCTGAAAGATCTGGATAAAGATGTAACAATCTATCAGGTAGTACAGAGCGGATCTGAAGATGAAAATATTACCAATCTTCTGAAACGTTATGAAGATGAGTCCAAACATCTCAAAGTTGAAGTAAAAGATCCGGTTGTAAATCCTAAATTTACATCTGAATATACCAGTGATGATCTTGCTGCCAACAGTCTGATCGTTGTCTGCGGTGACAGAAACAAAGTTGTCAAATACAGTGACATGTATGAATCATCCATCAACTATAACACCTATCAGCAGGAAACTACCGGATTTGACGGTGAAGGTCAGATCACCAGTGCAATCGGATATGTTACATCTGAAAATCTTCCGGTACTTTATACACTGGAGGGACACGGAGAGAAAGAACTGGATTCTTCTCTTAAAGAGGCTGTTCAGAAAGCAAACATTGATGTAAAATCTCTGAACCTTCTTACAGAGGGAAGCGTTCCGGATGATACAGATTGCCTGATGATCATTTCTCCTACAAGTGATATTTCAGATGATGAGAAGACAGCTATTCTTGAGTACCTGGAAAACGGTGGAAAAGCTATGATCTTTTCCGATTATAACGAGGAGAAAACACCGAACTTTGATGCGATCCTTGAAAACTATGGTGTGAAACGTGCAGATGGTATTGTGTTTGAGGGAGATAACCAGCATTACGCAATGCAGATGCCATATTATCTTGTACCGACGATCAACAGTACAGATGCAAGCTCTGAATCAGCATCAGGCAAATATTACGTACTTGCACCGTATGCACAGGGTATCCAGAAAACAGATGAGGTGAGAGATACAGTGACGATCGACAGTATCCTTACAACATCAGACAGTGCATATTCAAAGACAGACATGAGCAGCAGCCAGATGGATAAAGAGGATGGAGACGTTGATGGTCCATTTGACCTGGGTGTGGCCATTACAGAAACCCTTGACGATGATAAGGAAACTCAGATCGTTTATTATTCCACTGCTAATATTATGGACAGTCAGGTGGACCAGATGGTATCCGGTGGAAATGACAAGCTTCTTGTAGAATCACTCAGTTGGATGACAAAGACGGAAGACAGCAGTTCAGTTTCCATTCCATCCAAGAGTCTTCAGACTTCTTATCTGACTATCACAGATTATGATGCAAGCTTCTGGAAGATCTGTACCATCGGAATTATCCCTGGAATCTTCCTCATTGCAGGATTTGTTATCTGGTTTAAGAGGAGAAAAGCATAATGAAGAAAAAATCAGTAAAGCTTGTTTCTTCGGTTGTTGTTCTTGCCGTTCTCTGTGGAGCCTACGCAGGTGTAAAAACCTACGTGGCGAAACAGGAAAAAGAGGAGAGCAGTGAAGAAGACAGCAAGACAGATGTTCTGGCTATTGCGCTGGATGATATCAAATCCCTGGAATTTATCATTGATAAAGAGAATACAACCTTTGAAAAAGAAAGTGATAACTGGGTTGACAAAAATGATGCAGGATTTCCTGTGAATCAGTCAACCATGGATACCACAGCAGAGGCTCTGAAAGATGTAAAGGCAGACAGGGTTCTCAATGATGTGGAGGATCTCAGTGAATATGGCCTGGATTCACCGGCAAATACTATTACAGTAAAAACAGATGATACAACAACAAGGATCTGTGTTGGTGATGAGAATACTTCCACAAGCCAGTATTACATTACGAAGGATGATGATGACAAGACTGTATATGTAGTGGCAGCAGATTCCATTTCACCATTTATGAAGTCTCTTTACGATTATGCAGAGAGCGAGACTTTCCCAGGTATTGATACATCTGCTATCAAAAAAGTCCAGGTGGAGGGAAAGAAATCTTATACACTGGAAGAAGACAGCGACAGTTCCACTTGGAATGTGACTTCCGGTGATGACACAGAAGAGGCGGATTCCTCGGCAGCAGGAACTGTAACTTCTACATTTGGAAGCATGGCATTTGATGAATTCGTAAATTACAATGCAGAGGATCTTTCACAGTATGGTTTGGATAAACCTTATGCGACAGTAACTGTGGATTATACAGAAGAAGTTGAAAGTGAGGATTCCTCAGACAGCAGCGATGATGCCGAAGCAGAAGATTCAGAGAGTAGTACTGCGGACACAATATCTGCGGACAGTTCAGATGAAAGCGATACATCTGATACAGATTCTTCTGATGAGAAGAAAACAGAGACTGTGGAGAAGCAGCTTGTCCTCTACGTAGGTGATGAGACTGACAGTGATTCCAGATATGTAACTACGGACAATAAAGAAGTATATACAATGTCCAACGATACATTGAACTCAGTGATCGATAAAGAAGCATCAGATCTCTGGTCACTGATCGTAAGCTATCTGTCTGTTAATAATCTGGATCAGCTTCAGGTGACATACAACGGTGAAACAAATACCGTTAATGTTTCACGTGAAACATCTACGGATGATGATGGAAACGATAAAGAAACAGTGACCTATAAACTTAATGGTGAGGAGCTGGATGACAGCAAGAGTGTATTTACTATATTCTATAACAAACTTACCAATATGGCAGCACAGAAACGTCTCACAGAGGAGTATACCCCATCCACAGATCCGGAAATGACAGCAACATTTACAGACACAGATGGAAAAGAAATGACAGTATCCTATTATGCATATGATACCAACTATTACGCAGCCGTGGTAGACAGCAAAGTATTTCTTGTAAATAAAATGAATGTAAAAGAAATGTTTTCTGCATATCAGGCAATGGCTGGAAACAATGAAACAGAATCTGATACTTCAGAATCACAGGATACATCAGATACAGAAGAAGCAGAAGCAACAGAAACACCATCTGTAACAGAAAGTGCAGAAGAGGAATAAACATCAGAGTGGAAAACATCTGAACGCAGATAAGCAGTTCCCCACTTCAAGTGTGCAGAGCGCCCCGGCATTCCAATGAGTGCCGGGGCGTTTGTTTAACCAAATCAAGTAAGTCCCCTGCTTCTATTGCGGAAAGCAATAAGCAGTGGGTGGGGACTTGCTTGCACTCCTCCTGATAAACTGCGGAGCAGTTATTTGGTTATGAGCAAGTAGCGAAGCGGATTGCGAATATCCTCTTGACACAGGCTCTGGCGTCTGCATGACATAATAAAAAATCCGCGACAGAAATTTATTCTGCCACGGATTTTTTTATATCCAGTAGAAGTTTCGGGGGTGCTTCTACAGGTTATCAGATGTTATGCCAATCCTCTTTCTTCCAGCCAGTCAAAGAGGACTGATTTGTTTGCCTTCTTACGTCTGGTCATGAAATTGAACTGAAGGATTGTCAGTATTGTAAATACGATAAGCAATACTACCATTACAATAACTGAAGTTGTAATGCTTCTGCCACCACTGATGGTTGCACGGAATGCATCGACTGTATATGTAAATGGCAGGTAAGCGTGAATCCTGGAAACAAACTCAGGTGAAATTTCAACCGGGTAAGTTCCTGCGGAACCGGCAAGCTGGACTACCATGAATACCAGCATCAGGAAGCTTCCGACCTTACCAAATGTAATGTTGAAGAAATACATGATAGAGGTAAAGGTCATTGCTGCCAGGCAGGCGAACAATATGGTTTTTGTCATTTCCGCCGGGGTAAATCCGTCAATCTTATTTAACAGGACGATCAGAGAAAATCCCTGAAGGATCGCTACCGGATAAAGTACGGAGGCTTTACTTGCCCACCATGCAAAACCGGATTTCAGTTTTCCTTTATACTGAGCCAGAGGATACATCAGGCAGAATGCCAGAGCACCGACCCAAAGACCTACAGACATCATATAAGGTGCCATTGCGTGTCCGTTATTCGGGACATCTGTTAATTTGGTTTCTGTTTCTTTTACAGGTGTTGCAAACATTTCAATAGTATCATCACTTGCTGTGTTATCTTTAACTTCTTTAGCTCCATCACTGAGGCTTGTTGTAAGAGTAGCAGAACCATCCTTAAGCTTTGTCATACCGGAACCAAGTGTCCTGGAACCATCATATAACTGTGAAGAACCGCTCTGGATCTGAGCTGCTCCGCTTGCAAGCTGTTTGGCACCACTGTTAAGTTTGCTGTTGTTACTTACAAGCTGGTTTGTACCACTTACAAGTGAAGATGTACCACTTACAAGTGAGGATGTACCGCTTGAAAGAGTCTTGGTACCATCAGCAAGCTGTGTAGCTCCGCTTGCCAGAGTCTTGGCTCCTGTAGAGAGCTGGCTTGTACCATCAGTAAGGGCCTTGCTGTTGGATGCGAGAGTAGCAACTCCATCAGTATAAGTCTTGATTCCGGAAGTAAGAGTTTTGGAACCATCAGCTAACTGTTTGGCGCCGGATGTTACTTGCGGAAGTCCTGCAGTGATCTGTTTACCGGCTTTCTTAAGATTTGAAGCACCATCAGTAAGAGTCTTGTTATTTGCTGTGAGAGTATCAAATCCGTTGTTGAGAGCTTTGATACCGGCAGCAGCCTGTGGGAATGAGGAAGTACTTGTTTCCAGAGTACCCAGAGCGGCTGAAACAGCTTTTGTTCCGGAGTTGACCTGTTTGGAACCATCATATAACTGCTTTACACCAGCGGTAAGCTGTGAAAGAGTGTCGGATGAAACACTTGGAATCTGTTCTGCACCTGCAGCCATCTGCTGTGCACCAGCGTTCATGCTGTCTGCTCCCTGTGTCATGGTAGAAGCACCTTCATTCAGAGCTGCCGCACCATTGTTCAGTTCAGTTACACCACCGGATAAGGAATCAGCACCCTGATTCAGACCATCTGCTACAGCAGTAAGGTTTGCAGCCGCGCCGCTGAGAGTTTCCTTTGCAGATGAAAGCTGAGAGGAGACACCACTGGAAAGCTGAGATACCTGATCTGCATAAGCAGACATATAGGAACCATCAACGCCCTGCATGCTTCCGGCAGCTTCATTTAATGTGTTGATCACATCGCTGAGACTTTCGGCAGATATTGTACCGTCCTCAGATGCACTTGCCTGAATAGCAGCAAGAGCGTTGGCTGCATCAGACATTGTTGTCTGTGCGGAACTGATCTGGGTATTGGCACTTGTAAGGGCATCAGTTGTTGCCTGTCCATACTGAGTCAGGATGGTACCAACAGATTCTCCTACTGAATCAAACTGGGAGGAAATACCATCGATACCTGCTACCAGTGTGGTTGAAATCTGATCACTGGTAGTGCGGATAACACCTGCTGCATTGTCAATACCTGAAGCTGCATTGGAAATACCAGTTGCTGCGTTTGTGATACCGGTTGCCGCATTTGTCATACCGGTTGCTGCATCAGTCATACCTGAGCTGGCACTCTGCATACCGGTTTTTGCATTGTTAAGGCCTGCAGCAAGTTTGTTGAAGGATTCTTCGGTTGTGCTGCCTTCAAGAGCAGAAACCTGAGTATAAAGCTGGCCCAGACCATCCTGAAGCTGCTGAGTACCGGATACAAGAGAAGCGGAATCATCAGAGCCTGTAGAAACGGCTGCATTTAACTGAGAAATACCATTGGAAACATCTCCGAGTTTTTCCAGTCCGGCAAGCTGTTTTGCACCTGCAGCAAGCTGTTCGGCACCTTTGACATAAGCGGTTGTACCATCTGCAAGAGAATCAGCACCACTTACATACTGTTTTGCACCAGAGGAGAGAGTGTTGATACCCTCGCTCAGTGCTTTTGCACCGGACTCAAGGCTGCTTGCACCGGATTTGAGAGCATCGGAGTTCTCATTTAACTGAGCAACGCCATCAGTATAGCTTTTAACACCTTCATTCAGTGCGTTTACACCATCAGTCAGTTCAGGGATTTTTTCTGTCAGGGTACTTACACCACTGTCAAGCTGCTTTGCACCGCTGTCGAGCTGTTTTGCACCACTGTCGAGCTGCTTTGCACCACTGTTTACCTCGGAAACACCGTCTGTATAAGTCTTCAGTCCTTCGGTAAGAGTTTCTGCACCACTAACAAATGTAAGAGTACTGGTAGAAAGCTTTTTCAGGTTCTTGGTAATGGTCTTGTTGCCATCTGCGGCTTCTGAAATACCGTCTTTCAGCTCTGAAGAACCATCAGCCGCTTCCTGGAAACCATCGCCGGCTTCTGAAATGGAATCAAAAACTGTTTCTGTGTATGTCTGTGTAACCTGGGAGGCAACCTCATCACGAAGCTTCAAAGCGGCTGTTTCGCTGAGCTTGGATGCAATGTAGTTGGTTCCGGGATTAGTCTCATATTTAAGCTCCATTTTCTGTGGAGTATCATCCATCAGTGTAGCTGCATTTGCTGAAAAGTTATCCGGAATGGTAATTACCATGTAATAGGTACCATTTGCCAGACCCTCTTCTGCTGTACGGCTGTCTACAAAGTTAAATGCCATAGAATCATTGTCTTTCAGGTTGTCAACAAGATTCTGTCCTACCGTTAACGTCTTTCCGTTGTATTCTACAGGCTGATCTTCGTTGACCACGGCCACCGGAAGGTTGCTGACACTTCCATAAGGATCCCACATGGACTTCAAAAACAGACCTGCATAGATGATCGGAATTACGATAATGGCGATTACTACAATAAGCATGAGTTTGTTACGAAGTAAGCTTTTCCATTCGTTTTTGATCATAGCTATCCCTTTCTACTTTATTAAGTTATAAAAGTTGATTAATCAAATCTTGTTTGATTAATAGTGTTCAAATCTATTAATAGTGTATTAATTGATTAATAGCTTCGAAATCTATTATTAAACAAAGTGTTGATTTTCTTTACGAGGTGTATTATACTAAACACAGAAAACAGATACAACCATTAAATTTACCATTGTATGTTTATTAATAGACATAAACATAAAAAATGTTTATTATTAAAAAATACAATGAGTGTGCAGCAGGACGGAATACGAATATCCGATTTAATAAGGTTTAAGGATGGGTATAATATAAAGGCTTAAGAGTGCTGCAGAGCAGGATATGGATCAGGATATCCGTTTAAAGGGAAATGACAGGGGGAAATTACAATGGCAGAGAAAGTGGATAGAAGAGTACGTAAGACCAAGGCACAGCTACGTGCAGGCCTGGCCAGACTGATGCAGAAGAAGAGTATTAAGGAAATAACTGTCAAGGAGCTGGTGGAGGAAGTTGATATTAACCGTTCCACATTTTATCTTCATTATACAGACATTTATCAGATGCTGGAGAAGATAGAAGGAGAGCTGATGGATGAGATAACTCAGATTATGGAGAATTATCCGCTGGATCCCATCAATAATAAAGAAGGGTCTTATCCTTTTATTGAACAGATATTTTCCATACTGGATGATAATAAGGATATCTGTATTGCGCTTCTGGGAAAAAATGGAGATATGGCATTTGTAAGCAGAATTGAGAAATTAATTGCAGAAACTGTTTTGCACAGACTTTCCAGCAGACTTCCCAAGAATAACCGGGATATCGAATATGCCTATGCATTCTGTCTTAACGGATGTGTGGGAATGATCAAGACCTGGCTTTCTTCAGAGAATCAGGAATCTACAGAGCATATGGCAGAGCTGACCCATAAGCTGATTGACAATACAACACATATGTATTTGGAACAGGCATTAAGATAAGAATAAAACGCCCACATTTACAGACCAGCCAGACGGTGGCAGTAAATGTGGGTATTTTTATTTTGGGGTAAATATATTGTTGAAGCTATCCGACGTAAGCGGATGAGTCTGCCGGCAGGAGTGTTTTTCTGTCATGAATAATTACTTTGTAATATTTGGTAATATTGCTGTGACATAAAAAGCCTGACCGGGACAGATTATGCTGTAGAGCTTGTTTGAAAAAATCATTTCGGTAAGATATACGTCCGCAAATAGTGACGTATATCTTGCAGAAAGCCTGTTTCAAATATACTCTGGCAGTGAGAAATTATGTCAGTAAAAAGCTTCTGTAAACAAAATTGTACATATTACAGAAAAATTCCAAGCTGTTCAAGGAACTGTTCCGGTGCTTCCAGATGAGGCAGGTGTTTTGTATCCGGAATAGTAGCTGTTTCGATAGAAGAATTCAGTTTCTGGTATTCAGCAGTAATAGAAGAGCAGTTAGGCTCTTTACATCCTGAAATAATGTAAATGCAGATATCCGCGGAAGATACAGCATTATTGATACTGATATTCATGTATTTGCCTACATAGCTGGAGTACAGATATTTGGCAGATGCACCGCCTTTATGTGCGGATTCATAATAAGTATCAATGATATCGTCTGATACATGGAATGGATTGTAAAACATGTTTTCCATAAAGAGACTGCCGATACTTTCCCTTGCTGTTATCATGTGATAGATAAGAGTTCCAAAGATCGGGGACTCGATCAGGTATTTATAAAATTTATTATCCTCACAGGGCATCTGCTTCAGTGAACTGAGGCTTGGCGGATTAATAAGAAAGATTTTTCGGAAAGAATCTGGATCGTTGCGATAAGCCATCATGGCAAAAGAACCGGAAAAGCCACTGGCAATGATGGTTGTTTTTTCTCCGATGACCTTTTTTACAAAGTCACAGAGAAGTTGAACAAAAACAAAGTTGGTGTAGGTGATCTCTGGCTTTTCAGAACGTCCACAGCCAAGAAGATCAATAGTATAAACGGTGTGTTCTGTGGCAAGCTGACTGGATATTTTATTCCATTCATATCCGGAACATCCGGGAATGATGTCATGCACAAGAAGTACAGGACTGCCCTGTCCCTGTTTGGTATAGTAGACATTTCCGAAACGCCATTCGTAAGTCTTGGGACTGGAAGTGTCCAGCATTTCTTTTAACTGAGAGGTAGCATCTATAAACTTATTTGCAAGATGAATAATTCCGGTTGCTGTACTGAGTAAAGCAGCGATTGTCAGTAATTTATGTCCATGTTTTTTCATCTGAATCCTCCTGAGATTACTTATTGCAGTTCCGATAGAGAAAGAAACAGCCAGAAAAGGTCTGGCCTGAGACTTTTTGATGTAGGTAAACTGCTGTAAATCTTGAAAACATTTGTATATATATTATACGATATAATGCTGATATTTACAAATATTTTGTGGGAAATACACTTATTCATGTTCAACGCTGCACGTGAAACATATTTATATGAAATATAAAATTATGACTGTATATTGGGTTGATGTGATGTATCATCGAAGAAGCATAAAATTACGTACAGAGTAAAAAAATGGAAATTGGGTATACTATACAATAAATAAAATAATTCAAAGTGGTTTTTCTATGTTTCACGTGGAACATTTTGTAGCAGAACAAAAACAAAAGTGTTATAATACTCATAATGAGCAAAAAAATCCTTAAATAAAGAGTAAAAAGGAGGGGTAAAATGGGACGAATTATTGCAGTTGCCAACCAGAAAGGCGGGGTTGGAAAGTCAACAACAGCAATTAATTTATCGGCCTGTCTTGCCGAAAAAGGGAAGAAAGTCCTGGCAATCGACATAGATCCGCAGGGAAATACAACAAGCGGACTTGGAGTTGACAAGAATTCAGTAGAAAATACCCTGTATGAGCTTCTCCTTGGGGAAGCAGAGATAAAAGATACAGTTATCAAAAATGTAGTGGAAAATCTGGATCTTATTCCGTCGAATATGAATCTTTCCGGATCTGAAATCGAGCTTATTGGAATTGAAGACAAAGAGTTTATTTTGAAAAAAATAACAGACAAACTTCGCCGTAGATATGATTACATAATTATGGATTGTCCACCGTCATTAAGTATGCTGACCATCAATGCTCTGACAGCAGCCACATCAGTGCTGGTTCCGATTCAGTGTGAGTATTATGCACTGGAGGGTCTTTCACAGTTGATACATACTATTGAACTTGTAAGGGATCGTTTAAATAAACGCTTGAAGATTGAGGGCGTTGTATTTACAATGTATGATGCAAGAACTAATCTTTCTTTACAGGTAGTAGAGAATGTAAAGGATAATCTTGACCAGAATATCTATAAGACGATCATTCCGAGAAATGTACGACTTGCAGAAGCACCAAGTTACGGAAAACCTATTAATCTTTATGATCCACGATCTACAGGAGCTGAGAGTTACAGACTTTTGGCTGAAGAAGTAATTAACAGGGAGGGTGAATAATGGCTGCAAGAAGGACAGGCGGTCTGGGAAAAGGACTGGACGCACTGATTCCAAATAAATCAGGTAGTGTCAGAGACAGTTCCACTAAGGCAAAGCCGGAAAGTAAAAAAACTCGAACTGTATCATCCGTAAAGGAATCTACAGGGGAACGTCTTGTTAAGATCACAAGTGTTGAACCTAATCTGAGTCAGCCAAGAAGACAGTTTGATGAGGATTCACTGCTGGAACTGGCAGAGTCCATTAAACAGTACGGCGTTTTACAACCACTGTTAGTGTCCGATAAAAAGGACTATTTTGAGATCATAGCAGGAGAAAGACGCTGGAGAGCAGCAAAACTTGCTGGATTAAAAGAGATTCCGGTTATAGTGAAGGAATTTTCTGAGCAGGAGATCGTGGAGATTTCACTGATCGAAAATATTCAGCGGGAAGACCTGAATCCCATAGAGGAAGCCATGGCATATAAACGTCTCATGGAGGAATTTCATCTGAAACAGGACGAGATCGCAGACCGAGTTGCCAAGAGCAGAACTGCAGTGACAAACTCCATGCGACTTCTTAAGCTTACAGATAAGGTTCAGGAGATGGTTGTGGAGGACCTGATCTCCGCAGGACATGCCAGAGCACTTCTGGGTATTTCCGATGCAAAATTACAGGAATCAACAGCTATGAAAGTTTTTGACAACAAGCTCAGTGTCAGAGAGACAGAAAAGCTGGTAAAAAACCTTGTAAATCCGTCCAAAAAATCTGCAGAGGATAAAAATACAGCAGAAGATGCAGTTTATGAAAGCCTGGAAGAAAGGATGAAAGAGATCATCGGATCAAAGGTGTTCATAAACCGAAAGAAGAATAACAGAGGTAAAATAGAAATTGAATACTATTCCAGAGATGAACTGGAAAGAATAATTGAGCTGTTTGAACGCCTGTAAGCAGCCCCGGGAGGGGCGGCTTACGTCAGTGAGAGCGAAGCACTCACTGGTGAATCGCGAAGCGAAGGAGTTCATGAGCATGAAGCGAAGCGGAATGCGAATGTCGGAGTAACAGCCTGTAAGCAGCCCCGAGAGGGGCGGCTTACGACAGTGAGAGCGGAGCACTCACTGACGGATCGCGAAGCGAAGGAGTTCATGAGCATGAAGCGAAGCGGAATGCGAATGTCGGAGTAACAGCATATAAAAGAAACATCAGTTAGGAGGTATAATGAGCGGGATTTTTGAAAGTATGGGAATTGATTCCGGGATTATCATTATCATATTACTGATACTTACGATCATTCTTCTGGTCAATGTTGTCAGCAGTAATATGCGCCTCAGTCGTCTTGAAAGAAAATATAAGATGTTCATGAAGGGCACAGATGCAAAATCCCTGGAAAAAGTTTTCGTAAGAAAATTTGCACAGATTGACCGTCTCTATGAGGCTAAAGAAGATCATGAGCACACCATCAGCTCCATAAAAAAGAATCTGAATGTTATGTTCAGCAAATATGGAATTGAAAAATATGATGCTTTTGATGATGTAGGAGGAAAGTTAAGTTTTGCTCTTGCACTTCTTGACAAAAATAATTCAGGATTGATTCTGAATGCTGTGCACAGCCGTGACAACTGTTTCCTTTATCTGAAGGAAATCGTAAAAGGCGAATCTTATGTAGTTCTCAGTCAGGAAGAAGTTGAAGCTTTGAGAAAAGCAGTAAACTTTGGACTTGGAAATATTGAAAAAGAGTAACTTCAATAAGCAGAGATGAAGAATATCTATAATACAGGAGGAATATCATGTTAGACATTAAGTTTGTGAGAGAAAATCCAGAGGTTGTAAAACAGAATATCCGTAACAAATTCCAGGATAATAAGCTGGAGCTGGTTGACAAAGTACTGGAGCTTGATAAAGAGAACAGAGAGATCAAGCAGGAGGTTGAGGCTTTAAGAGCTGAGAGAAACAAGATCTCCAAACAGATTGGTGCGTTGATGGGCCAGGGCAAGAGAGAAGAAGCAGAAGAAGTTAAGAAACAGGTTGCCGCATCCGGAAACCGTATTGAGGAGCTTTCACAGAGAGAAAAAGAAGTTGAGGAAGAACTTCTTAAAAATATGATGGTAATTCCAAACATCATTGATCCATCTGTAC
>CAKROW010000005.1 GCA_934373235.1 uncultured Blautia sp.
CGTACAGGTAGTGCTGCCGGTTATTTTTCTATATACATTCAGAGATGGTTCATGTATAATATTAAGAATAGTTACCCAAATAAATTCACCACCCCGGACAGGTGCCGGGATGATAAAAAGACGGGAGGTTTTTAATATGATCGTTACTACAACTCCTTCTGTAGAAGGCAGAGCTATTCGTGAATATAAAGGAATTGTATTTGGAGAGGTGATCTCCGGTGTAAATATGTTTAAGGATATCGGAGCAAGCATCCGAAATGTTTTTGGTGGCAGAAGCGCAGGATATGAGGAAGAACTTATGAAAGCCAGGACAGAGGCTCTTGCAGAACTGGAGCAGCGTGCAGGTAAGCTGGGAGCCAATGCGGTGATCGGTGTGGATATTGATTATGAGGTACTGGGAGCTGATAATGGTATGCTTATGGTTACAGCCAGCGGTACAGCAGTAGTGGTGGATTAAGGCTTATGGCAGCAACAGAGAACGGACGTGAATACCTGAAGATCGTTATGGATCAGTTAAGGAACAGGATAAGCCAGCTTGACCAGTCCATTGTGGAGGGACAGAAAGAAATCGAGGGTATGCATGAATATTACTGGGAAAACTATACAGAGATGGACCAGTACGGATACGAGAATTTTGATAACCAGCAGGCTCTCCTCCACGAGATCAATTCCAGCAATGAAAAGATTGAACTGAGAAAACGTTTTCGCAAGATGATGGATTCTCCATTTTTCGGAAGAGTGGATTTCTGTTATGAGGGCGAGGAGGAACCGGAGATCTTTTATATCGGTATCGCCAATCTGGCAGAAGAAAACGGTGGACTGCCTATGGTCTATGACTGGCGTGCACCGGTGTCAGGGCTGTTTTATGATTTTGACAAGGGGCCGGCATCCTATCAGGCACCACTGGGTGAGATACACGGAGATATTGCGGCTAAGTGGCAGTACAAGATCCGTGGCGGAAAGATGATCTATGAATTTGAAAGTGACGTAAAGATTGACGATGAGATCCTCAAGGCAGAGCTTGGAAGTAACGGAGATGTACAGCTTAAGAACATCATCCGTACCATCCAGAAAGAACAGAATGCCATTATCCGCAATACTTCTGACAGGATCATGGTGATCCAGGGTGCTGCGGGAAGTGGTAAAACTTCCATCGCGCTTCACAGAATCGCATATCTTCTCTACCATGACAGGAAGAATCTGAAATCATCTTCAGTACTGGTCCTTTCCCCAAACGGAGTGTTTGCGGATTATATTTCCCATATCCTTCCTGAACTGGGGGAGGAGAATATCAGGGAGATGAGCTTTGATCTTTTTGCATACAAAAGGCTTAAGGGAACCGTATCCGATTGTGAGGACAGATATGACCTGATCGAGCGACAGATTGCCGGTTTATGTGACGAGACACTTCTCAGGGAAAAACAGTCCCGGGATTTTCTGAACCGTATGGAAGGCTATCTGGTGGAGCTTGAAGACAGCCTTATGAATTTCCGGGATGTGGATTACCGTGGATTTGAGAAGACGGAGAAAGAGATCATAGAGTTATTTTACTTTAAGTTTATGGACATTCCCCTGCTTTCCAGGATGGATGCAGTGGCTGATTATTTCATAGACGAGATTGAGACCCTTCGGGATATGGATATGGCAGACGAGGAGAAGGATGCGGTGAGAAGCCGTTTTTACCGTATGTACGAGACAAGAGATCTTTATGTCCTTTACAACAGTTTCCTGAAAAAAGAAGGATTTCCGCCTCTTCCTCAGGTACAGCTTGAGAAGCGAAAACTTCGTTATGAGGATGTATACCCGGTGCTTTACCTGAAATATCGTCTGGAAACCCAGCAGGAGGACAGCGGTGTGCGACATCTGGTGGTGGATGAGATGCAGGATTATTCCATGCTTCAGTATCTTATCATTAAGAAGCTCTTCCCCTGCAGGATGACCGTTCTTGGAGACAGGGAACAGACCATGGATGGGGAAGAGCAGGATGTCCTTACCTTTTTGCCAAAGATTTTTGGAAAAGATATCCGGAAGATCGTTATGAACAAAAGCTACCGGAATACTATGGAGATTGCTTCCTACGCCAATGCACTGGCCGGAATTGACAGTGTTGAGCTTTTTGAACGTCACGGAAAACCGGTGGAAGAGCAGGAATTTGCAGATGAGGAGGAGGCTCTTGACAAGGTTGTGGAGAAGCTTCACCTGGAAAGATCAGGAGAAAGTCAGAATGAACCGGAGATGCAGGACGGATATGAGACAGCAGCCGTTATTGCACGCACCGAAAAAGAAGCAAGAGAGATGTATCTGCTTCTGAAGGAGAAGCTTGAGGCTGTGGGATTTGATACGGAAAACCGCCTGTCCCTTCTTCACAGAGACAGTACCAGCTTCAGGAAAGGTCTCACTGTGACTACTTTTTATATGGCAAAGGGGCTGGAGTTTGACCAGGTATTTTCCGTATTTCCGGCAGAAGACCAGAGAAAACTGGTACAGAGAGCAAGGTATATTGCTGCTACCAGGGCACTTCACGAACTGTATATGTACGGGGTAAGATAAAAAAATATCGGAGAAGCTATCAGAAATATGAAAATCCCTGCAAAGACAGTATGGGGAGATCGGAGAGAAATCAATCCTGGATCTGATCCTTCTGTCTTTGCGGGGATTTTCAGAGTGTGATTCAGTTAATCTTTCATGTTTTTTGAGAAGACTTCCTCAAGGCTTGCCTTAAGCGGCACGCCAAGTTTTTTGAAAGTTCCGTCAAGTGCGGCGAAAACTTCGCGGACATTATGGAAAGTTGCATTATTTCCCATGTGTCCGATACGGATCACCTTACCTGCAAGGACATCAAAGGATCCTGCAAGCATGATGTTGTAATCCTTTTTTACACCGTCCAGAATGGCATCCGCTGTGGTTCCCTTCGGAACCTCAAATACAGTGACCGTGCTGGAATAGCCGCTGTTAAGATAAAGCCTAAGTCCGGACTGGCGGATCGCTTCTCTGGATGCGCGGGCAATCTTTTCGTGGCGGAACAGGATACCTGTATCCTGTTCAATATTGTCGATGGCTGTGCGGAGTCCGTAAATATCGCTGATAGGCATGGTATAGGGGAACCATTTTTCTTCATAATAGTGTGCAAAGGTGGTAAGATTCGCATAGAAGGATGCGATTGGGGTCTTACGTGCCGCCATGGCTTTTTTTGCATCGTCACTGATCACTACAAAGGTAAGCCCCGGAGGTGCGGAAACAACCTTCTGGGAACCGCCACACATGATATCAATCTGCCACCCACTGACATTTACAGGTTCACCAAAGGAAGCAGAAACAGAGTCAACTACAGTCATGATCCCGTATTTCTTGAGAAGAGGACAGATGGCAGAGATATCATTCAACATACCGCTGGGAGTGTCACCGTGGACAACTGTGGCATATTTGTAATCATGATGATCTTTCAAAAATTCTTCCAGCTCAGCTACATTGAGGGTTTCTCGGTAATCTCTGGTATAAAGTTCCGGTTTGCCGCCGTACATGGTGACGAAATCTGCAAAGCCCCTGCCATAGATGCCGTTATCAAGAACAAGCACCGGGTCGCCGGGCTCTGTCATGGAGGCAATGGCAGCCTCCAGTCCCAGGATTCCTTCGCCGCTTAAAATAAGTGTCTCATTCTCCGTGTGGAGAAGTCGGCTGATCTTCTGACAGGTTTCCTTATAAAATTCTACAAATTCTTCGTCCAGATCCGGGTTGGTACATTCCCGGCTTCTTGCCAGACGTACATTTTCTGCAACCTGGGTAGGACCGGGGGTCATGATCTTGTACATAATATTTTCCTCTTATCTTTTTAATCCTGTTTTTTTGGCTGCGGCATTTAATGGAGTGATGACAACCAGAACGATCACGGCTGCAACACCGATCTGTACCAGGTTTCCGGGAATGGAGGAGACTGGTGCTACCGGGTTGCCGTAAATGATAACTTCTGCAATGTAGTATCCTGCAACTTTGATGACACATGCGGCTGCAATGGCGATCACATACCATTTCATGTTCTGATGTTTATGGTCTTCTGTAAGTTTGCCGACTGCGAATCCCATGATTCCTACGATCACAAGTGTAAATGGTGCCCATAAAGTCCAGCCGGAGAGAAGATCAAACAGTCCCATGCCGATTCCTCCTGCGATGGCACCGGTTTTTTTACCGAATAAAATGGCACCGATAAATAACGGTACATTACCAAGATGGATAAGACCTCCGTTGGCTGCAATGGGAAGCTTGACATTGATAAAAGCTGTAAAGATGTAGGTAAGTGCAACAAAAACAGCAGTAACTGTAAGAAACTGTACAGAGGACAGCTCTTTCTCATTTCTCTCTGCTGCAGGTGAAAATGTTTTTTCCATAATGATACATTCCTTTCTCTTTTCCTATGTGATTACTTGGGTATACTTTACAACAGAAGTGTATATGGATAAAGAGTCAATTTTTTAAAAAAATAAGGGGACAGTTTTAAACGCCAAAAAAGATTTCGGGAAACATCATAATAAAAGAATACAAAAAAGAGATGCAAAAAATCTGTTGTGGGTTTATAATAATTTCATAGAGAGTTCATAAACTATAACGAAAAATTAATTGACAAATTTGTAATAAAATCGTAAACTGTACCAAAGAGTGCATTGTGATATGCACTCCTATGTGACTGATGAGAATTCTAAGGAGGATACTATGAAGAATAAAAAGATTATCGCACTGTTAGCTGTGACCATTGCTTTTTCCGGTGTTATGTCTGCCTGCAGTTTTGGCGGCGGAAAGGACGACAGCGTGGTTGTGGAGTCCACTCCTACTCCAGAGCCGACGAAGAAAGCGGCTGTGACTCCTACAGTTGCAGCAGATGCACAGGATACCACTTACACATCCAAGGATAAATCCGTATCAGTGAAGCTTCCGGATGCAACATGGGCAAATAAATCCGATGAGACCGATATGCTCAGCTTTGAGTCTCCGGATCAGGGCAAGATCCTGATCCTTCACGGAGCAGGAGATGATATGGATTCCGCTATTATTCCAAACTCACAGGATATGGCAGTATCTCTTGCACAGGCTGACAACATGGTGAACGGAACTGATTTTGAGATCCAGGATTATACAGCTAAGGATGTAAGCGGGGTGAATGTATATTCCTACACTGTGAAGTATAACGATACAACCAAGAGTGGCGGATATGTATATTCCGTAAATAAATATTTTGTAAGCGACAGTGAATACTACAGCATTGTTGCTTCTGTTAAGGATGAGAAGGCACTTGATAAGATCAAGAAGTCTGTTGAGAGCTTCAAGATCTTAAGTGCGGATTCCACTCTTAAGGCTGCTGCTCCGGGATCTTCAAAAGACAGCAAGTCAGCAGATGGAAGTACAGCAGGGACAGACGGAACATCCACAGACGGAAGTGCGGCAGGAACAGATGGAACATCCACAGACGGAAGTACTGCCGGAACGGACGGAAGTACAGCTTCCGATGGAACCGCATCTGACGGAAGCGGCTCCACAGATGGAACATCCACAGACAGCACAGCTTCCGATGGAAGCAGTTCCACAGACAATTCTTCTTCCGATGGAAGTTCAGACGGTGTTATCGTAAACGGTGGATTTACAGATGAAGAGCTGAATAATACTGATGAGACAAGAACCATCTACAGAAACTCTGATGGTAAGCCGCGTGTTATCGTTCCGGATGGAAACGGTGAGTGGATGGATAATGAGGGAACAAGATTTACATTCTCCAGCCAGCATGACTGTGACGTATATTCCGAGGACGGAACAAGCTTCTACTGGCATGGCGAGGCAGCAGACGTTTACTATATGCCTGTTCAGTAAATAAGATAACCACAGAAATGATGAGGCATCCGGATTTTCCGGGTGCCTTTTGTACAGTCAGGCTGTCCCACACTTGTGTGGGCACCCCTGCCATGGTATAATGTGAACGCTTAATGAGCCCGAGCCGGAGGCGAAGGGGGAAAATTTTGCAAAACGGAGGTTTTTATGGAGGCATACAGTGATTTTGCCAGGGTCTATGATATTTTCATGGATAATGTGGATTATAATGATTGGGCGGAATATCTTACAGAGAGACTTAAAGAATATGGAATAGAGGATGGAATCGTGCTGGAGCTTGGCTGCGGTACAGGGGTGATGACTGAGCTTCTGGCAGAGGCCGGTTATGATATGATCGGTGTGGATAACTCCGAGGAGATGCTGGGTGAAGCCATAGAGAAGCGTGGAGAGTCCGGGCACGATATCCTTTATCTGGAACAGGATATGCGGGAGTTTGAGCTTTATGGCACAGTGAGAGCCATTGTAAGTGTGTGTGACTGCATGAATTATATCACAGAGGAAGAGGAGCTTCTTACAGTATTTAAACTGGTGAACAATTATCTGGATCCGGACGGCGTGTTTATTTTTGATATGAATACCACGTACAAATATAAAGAACTTCTGGGAAGCACAACTATTGCAGAGAACCGGGATGAAGGAAGCTTTATCTGGGAAAACGATTTCGATGAGGAGACAGGGATCAATGTATATGACCTGACCCTGTTCCTTCCAAGGGAAGACGGCCTCTATGAGAAGGATGAGGAGATACACTATCAGAAAGCCTATTCCATGGAAAAAGTAGAAGAACTTCTTAAAGAGGCAGGGCTGATCCCGCTGGCAGTATACGATGCCTACACAAAGGATGCACCGAAGGCTGACAGTCAGAGGCTGACCTTTGTTGCCAGAGAACATGGAAAGAATATATAACAGTATTTCAGAGATACAGGAGTGAAAGTTTATGAGTGATTATATTGTGAGAGCAACTGCTGCAAACAGCCAGATCCGTGCATTTGCAGCCGTGACAACAGAAGTTGTGGAGACAGCGAGACAGGATCATAATACCAGCCCGGTGGCAACTGCGGCGCTTGGCCGTCTTCTCACAGGAGGAGCTATGATGGGAGCCATGATGAAAGGAGATAAAGATCTTCTTACACTTCGCATCCACGCAGGTGGTCCTCTCCAGGGAATTACAGTTACCGCGGATTCCCATGGAAACGTAAAAGGCTATGTGGGAAATCCGGATGTATGTATCCCGGCCAACAGCAAAGGAAAACTTGATGTGGCAGGGGCTGTAGGTGTAGGATTTATGGATGTGATCAAGGATATGGGACTTAAGGAACCATATGTGGGACAGGTTGCCCTGCAGACCAGTGAGATCGCAGAGGACCTTACCTATTATTTTGCGACCAGTGAGCAGGTTCCGTCAGCAGTCGGACTGGGAGTGCTGATGAACAGGGACAATACCGTACGCCAGGCTGGCGGTTTTATTGTTCAGCTTATGCCTTTTGCAGAGGAAGAGGTTATCGCGAAGCTTGAGGAAAATGTATCAAAGATCGATTCTGTTACCAGTCTTCTTGAACAGGGCCATACACCGGAGAGTCTTCTTGAGAAGGTTCTGGAGGGATTTGATGTGGAGATCAACGACAACCTTCCAACACAGTTTCACTGTAACTGTTCCAGAGAGCGTGTGGAAAAAGCCCTGATCAGCATCGGAAGAAAAGAGATCAATGAGATGATCCAGGAAGGCAAAGATATTGAGATGAACTGCCATTTCTGCAATAAAAAATACAATTTCACAGTAGAAGATCTGAAAAAGATCCTTATAGAATGTAAGCGATAAACGCGGGAGGATGGATAAATGAAGCATGGATTCATCAAGGTGGCAGCAGCTACCACGAAGGTGACTGTTGCGGACTGCAGAGCCAACGGAGAGGAGATCCTGAAAGCTGTCCGGGCGATGGAAGAGAAGAATGTGAAGCTTATGGTGTTTCCGGAATTTTGTATTACCGGTTATACCTGCCATGATCTTTTTCTTCAGAGATGCCTTTTGGACAGTGCGTGGAATGAACTTCTTCATATCGCCCAGGAGACAAAAGATACAGATGCCCTGATCTTTGTGGGACTGCCTGTACGCCACAGAGGCAAGCTTTATAATGTGGCAGCAGCTCTTAACCACGGAAAGATCGTCGGCCTGGTACCGAAGACCCATATTCCAAACTATAATGAGTTCTATGAGCAGAGACAGTTTACCGGTGCACAGCCGGAAGACCTGGAGTTTGTGGACTTTATGAAAAATGCCGCAGATGATGAAGATGAATTTTACGACGAAATTCCTTTTGGTACAGAGGTGATCTTTGAATGTGAGGAAAATCCGGAGTTTACAGTGGCAGCAGAGCTTTGTGAGGATCTTTGGGTTCCTGCACCGCCAAGTATCCGTCATGCGGTGAACGGGGCACATATCATTGTAAACCTTTCTGCCAGCGATGAGATGGTAGGCAAGGATTCCTACAGAAGAACCCTTGTAAAAGGGCAGTCTGCCCGCCTGATCTGCGGATATATCTATGCAAGTGCAGGAGATGGAGAATCCACCCAGGATCTTGTGTTCGGCGGACAGAACATGATCGCTGAAAACGGAACCATGCTTGCGGAGAGTACCCGCTTTGAGAATGGGATCATCTACAGTGAGATCGATGTACAGAGACTGGCAGATGAGAGAAGAAGGATGTCCACTTACCCGGAAGTTTCCACAGAGAGCCACACAAGAGTTGGCTTTTCCGTGAAAGAAGAGGAAACAGTGCTTACCAGAAAGTATCCTCAGTATCCCTTTGTTCCTTCCGCAAAGGAAGAGCGTGATGAGCGATGCGAGGAGATCCTTAACATCCAGGCAATGGGACTTAAGAAACGTATGGAGCATATCCACAGCAAAAGTGCGGTAGTCGGACTTTCCGGAGGACTGGATTCCACACTTGCACTTCTTGTTATGGCACGTACTTTTGACAGGATGAACATGCCAAGGAAACAGATCCACTGCGTTACCATGCCGTGCTTTGGAACCACAGACAGAACATATCAGAATGCCTGCAAACTGAGCCGCTGTCTTGGAGCCACACTGACAGAGGTAAATATCAGAGAAGCAGTAAATATCCATTTCCGTGACATCGGACATGATCCGGAGATTCACGATGTGACTTATGAGAACAGCCAGGCACGTGAACGAACCCAGATCCTTATGGATACAGCAAACAAAGAAGGCGGTGTTCTGGTAGGAACCGGAGATCTTTCGGAGCTGGCCCTTGGATGGGCAACCTATAACGGGGATCACATGTCCATGTACGGTGTGAACGCATCGGTTCCAAAGACTCTTGTACGTCATCTGGTACGTTATTATGCGGATACCTGCGGGGAGGAAGAACTTCAGGATGTACTGATGGATATCCTGGATACTCCGGTAAGCCCGGAACTTCTTCCGCCAAAGGACGGCAAGATCGCTCAGAAAACAGAGGATCTGGTTGGTCCTTATGAGCTGCATGATTTTTATTTATATTATATGCTGCGTGCAGGCTTTACCCCGGATAAGATATTCCGTCTTGCATGCCTGACTTTTGAGGGAATCTATGATAAGGAAACCATTCTGAAATGGCTGAAAACCTTCTATCGGAGATTTTTTGCCCAGCAGTTTAAGCGTTCCTGTCTGCCGGATGGCCCGAAAGTAGGAAGTGTGGCACTTTCCCCAAGAGGTGATTTAAGGATGCCAAGTGATGCAAGTGCAAGGATCTGGCAGGATGTACTGAATAAGATCCGGATCTGACAAACAGCGAAAAAGCGGAGAGCTTTAAGAGTTCTCCGCTTTTTTTACGGCTTCCTTTATGGCTGCAAGAAGTACCTGGGAGGTGTATTTGCGGTCAGAATCGTATTTCAGGTCATCCAGGGACTGGGAAGAATAAATCTGGCCTGCCAGGGATTCCAGAACAGGTTCCATAAGGGGAAACATAGCCTGTGTGCTTTCACTTAGATTTACAAGCTGAATGGAGCGGATCTCATCGGCATTTACAGTAACCTCCACATCAAAAGTATTATCATTTAAAGTGATGGAAGAGTTGTATACACCGGGTTTATATTTATGTGTCTGATTGGAGGAAGCAGTGCTTTTGCCTGGACCGAACATAAAAAATATGACCACAGCCAGAATAATGGCAAGTATGAGAAATATGGTGGTGTAGATGACTTCTTTCATATGTAGGACAATGATCCGGGTTCTGGAACTCATGGTATGCGCCTCCTGATTCGTTTTATATATTTTATTAAAGAGATACCCGGTTTATGTGTGCAGAATACAAATGATTCCTGCTGAGGATAAATGACGGGAGCAAAAAAATATGGTATGATAGGAATACTTGTGAAGGAGGATGATCATGTCGTTACAGTTTATCATAGGCAGTTCCGGAAGCGGAAAATCCTGTTATGCATACAGAGACATCATAGAACAGGCAGGGAAAAACCCGGGGCAGCAATATTATATTATTGTCCCGGAGCAGTTTACCATGCAGACCCAGAAAACCCTGGTGGAGATGAGCCCGGGCAGGGGAATCCTTAATATTGATATTTTGAGTTTTGACAGACTTGCCTATCGTGTGCTGGAGGAGGTAGGGGGGGACAGTCGCGCGCTTCTGGATGAGACCGGTAAGAGCATGGTGCTCCAGAAGCTGGTACAGTGCCATGGAAAGAAGCTTTCCTATCTTGGCGGGCAGATGAAGAAGGCAGGATATCTGGATGAGGTAAAGTCCATTCTTTCTGAGTTCATGCAGTATGATATCAGGGAGGAGGAACTGGATCAGATGCTTGAGGATGCCGGCGGCAGAACCCTTCTCGAGATGAAACTTCAGGATGTGGCAGTTTTATACCGGGCTTTCCGGTCATATCTGAAGGATCACTATATGACCGGCGAGGAGGTTATGGATGCTCTGGAAAAGGCACTGCCGTTTTCAGGGAAGATGAAGGACAGCGTGCTTCTTCTTGACGGTTACACAGGATTTACTCCTATACAGGTGCGCGTGGTGAGGGAGCTTCTTTCTGTGTGCAGGAAGGTGATGGTGACAGTGACCATGGATGCAGGGGAGAATCTGAGCACCCGGGGGAAAAACCATCAGCTTTTTTATATGAGCAGACAGATGCTCCATACTCTTTCGGGGCTCACCGGGGAGATCGAGGAACCGGTGCTTCTGGAAACCGGGGAAAATTCAAGATTTGAGTATTCACCGGCACTGGGATTTCTGGAGCGGCATATTTTTCGCTACAGAAGAGCTGTTTATGAGAAAGAACAGAAAGAGATCGCCATATTCTGCACAGCCAGTCCTCTGAAAGAGATGGAGGAGACTGCCAGAAGAATCCGGAGACTGGTGCGCCACAGTGGATTCAGGTATGGAGAGATAGCTGTGATCACAGGGAACCTGGAGGCATACGGAAATCTTGCCAGACAGGTATTTAAGGAGGCAGAGATCCCGTATTTTATTGATGAGAAGCATACAGTCCTTATGAATCCCTTTGTGGAATATTTCCGTGCTGCCCTTGAGATGGCTGTGCTTGATTTTTCCTACGAAAGTGTATTTCGGTATCTTCGCTGCCAGATGTCATGTATTACCAGGGAAGAGGCAGATCTTCTGGAAAATTATGTGCTGGCACTGGGAATCCGCGGCTTCGGGAAATGGAAGGAAAAGTGGGTACGCATTTACCGGGGAATGCCGCCGGAAGATATAGGACGGCTTAATGAGATACGGGAGCGCTTTGTGGAAGAGACGGAAGCTCTTGCTATCAGTTTTCAGGGTGGAAAGCGAACAGTCAGGGAATACTGTACCATGCTTTATGAATTTGCAGTGAGGACAAAAGCAGAACAGAAGCTGAAACTTCAGGAACGGAAATTTAAGCTTAAAGGTGACAAAGCCATGGAAAAGGAGTATGCCCAGATATATGGGATCGTTATGGAGCTTCTGGACAACATGGTGGAGATACTGGGAGATGAGAAGGTGTCCAGACAGGAATTCAGGCAGCTTCTGGAAACCGGACTTACACAGGCGAAGGTTGCCCTGATCCCTCCAAGTATGGATCAGGTACTGGTTGGTGACATGGAGAGAACCCGACTGAAGGACGTAAGGGCGTTGTTTTTTGTAGGAGTGAATGAGGGAAATATCCCGAAGAATGCAGGCGGTGGAGGAATCCTTACAGAGATTGACAGGGAGTTTTTTGAAGATCAGGGGATACATCTGGCGCCGGGTCCCAAAGAGCTTATGAACATGCAGCGGTTTTATCTGTATCTGAACCTTACAAAGCCATCAAGGTATCTGTGCCTTTCCTACAGCCGGTCGGACAGCAGGGGAGAAGCATTAAGTCCGGCATTTCTCATTGGAAATATCTGTGGAATGTTTCCAGGGCTTAAGGTGGAGGACTGTTCTCTGGAAAAAGACTTTATGGGATTTCTGGAACATCCGGGGACAAGTCTGGATTATTTACTGGAAGGTCTTACCAGGGCAGACCGGGAAAATGATCCTGTGTTTAAAGAACTGTACAACTGGTATCTCGAGAGTCCGAAATACAGGACACTGGTTCAGAAACTTGTCCAGGCTTCTTTTTCAGAGCGCCCAATGGATATGATCGGAAAAAACGTGGCAAAAGTATTGTACGGAGAAATTTCTCCCTACAGTGCAACAAGGCTGGAACGTTACTGTGCCTGCGCATTTGCTCATTTTCTTCAGTACGGGCTGAGGCTTACCCAACGTGCGGAATATGAATTCAGGGCAATGGATATGGGAAATGTGATGCATATGGCACTGGAACGTTTTGCGGTGGAAGTCCACAAAGAGGGACTTGAATGGGCAGAGCTTACGGAGGAACAGAGAAATCAGATCATAGACCAGTGCCTGGATCAGGTGGCTGCAGATTATGGAAATACAGTGTTAAAAAGCAGTGCCAGAAATATGTATATGATCGAGAGGACCAGAAGGATCCTAAGGCGAACTGTGTGGGCTCTGCAGGAACAACTGAAAAACGGTTCATTTCATCCGGAAGGCTTTGAGGTGACTTTTGGCGGCGGCAGGATCGACCGTGTGGATGTTATGGAGGATAAGGACAGGGTTTATGTAAAGGTTATCGATTATAAGACAGGAAACACATCCTTTGATCTGCTTGCGCTTTATCACGGACTGCAGCTTCAGCTTATGATCTATCTGGATGGAGCTCTTAAAGTGGAAGAGCGGAAGTATCCGGGAAAAGATGTGATCCCGGCAGGGGTATTTTATTATAATGTGAAGGATCCGATGATCCAGGAGAAGATCAATGCGGATATCCAGACTGTCAGCCGGAAGATGATGAAAGAGCTTAAAATGGATGGCCTGGTAAATGGAGACAGGGAGATAGCGGAAAAACTTGACAGTACATTATCTTCCATTCCGGTGTCCGTTAACAGGGACGGCTCTTTCAGCAAAAGATCTTCAGTGGCAACACAGGAGCAGTTTCAGTCTCTTGGCAGATATGTGAGAGGCAAGATCTGTGATATTCAGGAGGCGATCCTTTCGGGAGATGCCATGGCAGCACCTTATGAGATGGGAAAAAAGAATGCCTGTACCTATTGTCCATATGGTTCTGTGTGCGGTTTTGACAGAAAGATACCAGGATATGAATTCCGGAGACTTCCGGCCTTTGGGGATGAAGATCTGTGGAAAATGATCATGAAGGAGGAGCAGTGATGGCAGTGAAATGGACAGAAGAACAGGAAAAAGTGATCACTCTCAGGGACCGTAACATTCTGGTAAGTGCGGCAGCAGGTTCCGGCAAGACTGCAGTTCTGGTACAGAGGATCCTGAGCAAGCTGATGGATCCTGTAAAACCGGTGGATATTGACAGACTTCTGATCATGACATTTACAAGAGCTGCAGCAGGAGAGATGAGAGAGAGGATCCAGGCTGCCCTTGAACGGGAGCTTGCCTTTGATCCGGATAATGAACAGCTTCAGAGACAGATGACTCTGATCCATACAGCGCAGATCACTACCATCGACGGATTCTGCTCCTATATAATCCGAAATTATTTTCATCTTATCGGTCTTGATCCGGGATATCGCACTGCGGATGAAGGCGAGCTGAAGCTGATGCGGGAGGATGTCTTAAGCCAGCTTTTTGAAGATTATTATGCAGAAGGGACAAAAGGTTTTACTTCTTTTGTGGAGTGTTATGCTGCAGGAAAAAATGATGACGGACTGAAGGATATGGTTCTTAAGCTGTATGACGCTTCCATGAGCAATCCCTGGCCGGATGAGTGGCTGGATCACTGTCTGGATAATTATAAACCGGATGAAGAGTCCCCAATACAGGACACCGGATGGTATAAATACCTCTGGGATATTGTGAGAGATGAGCTTACAGAAGCCAGGGAGCTGGCATTAAGCGCGATCAGGATCTGTGAGGGGGCAGACGGCCCGTTTCTTTATGCAGAAGCGCTGAAAAAAGATATGCTCCTGATACAGCAGCTTTTTGAAATATCCGATAAACAGGACTATGATGCAATGGGCCAGATCCTGGAAAAACCTTCTTTTGCAAGACTTTCCACAAAAAAAGCAGAAGATGTGTCCGAACAGCTCAAGGCCCAGGTGAAAGATCTCAGGGAAGAAGAAAAAGATATTATTAAAGATCTGAAAAAAAAATATTTTGAGGGAACCCTCGCAGAACTGACAGAGCTTACTGCTGCAGCCAGGGAACCTCTTGAGACGCTGGTGGAGCTGACAAAAGAATTTGTGGTCCGTTTTGGTGAAAAAAAACGGGAAAAAAATGTGCTGGATTTTTCGGATATGGAGCATTTTGCCCTGGATATCCTTCTTGCAAAGGATGGTGATACGTTCACTCCCAGCCAGGCAGCCAGGGAACTTTCCGAAAAATATGATGAGGTTCTTCTGGATGAGTATCAGGACAGTAACCTGGTACAGGAGATCCTTATGCAGAATGTGGCAGGCTGGGTTAATGACAGGAAAAATATTTTTATGGTGGGAGATGTGAAACAGAGCATCTACCGTTTCCGTCTGGCAAGGCCGGAACTTTTTATGGAAAAGTATAAAAGCTATTCTCTTTCGGACAGCCCGGAGCAGCGTATTGACCTGCACAAAAATTTCCGAAGCCGCAGAGAGGTTCTGGAAGGTGTGAATTTTATTTTCCGTCAGGTCATGGGAAGTGACCTTGGAGGGATCGATTATGATGAGGCTGCAGCCCTGTATCCGGGAGCTGTTTTTCCGGAAGGACAGGATCCGGAGTTCCTGAAAACAGAAGTTATGCTGGTGGAAAAAGACGGAGAGGAACTGGAGGATCAGGAGGTTTCCGGGGATGAGAGGGAACTGGAGGCCCTGGCCATTGCACAGAAGATCAGTGAAATGGTGGGAAAAGAACAGATCACTGACAGGGAAACCGGGGAATACAGACCTCTTGGATACGGAGATATCGTGATTCTTTTAAGGACTGCCACAGGCTGGGCAGAAACCTTCAGTGAGGTGCTTTCCATGAGAGGGATACCCTCCTATACAGCTTCCAGAACCGGGTATTTTTCCACTCTGGAGGTGGTGACACTTCTGAATTATCTGCGGGTTCTGGATAACCCCAGACAGGATATCCCGCTGACTGCAGTGCTGCGTTCGTCCATAGGCGGGTGCAGTGCCAGGGAGCTGGCAGAGATCCGGATCGCCTATCCGGAGGGGATGATGTACGACAGTGTATGTGCTTATGCCGGGGATGCAGGCAACACAGGAACAGGGGAAGGACGGCTGTTGAGGGAAAAACTTGCTTCTTTTCTGGAAACTGTGGATGCATTGCGGGAGATTTCCGCGTACACACCGGTACATCAGCTTATCCTTGATGTGCTGGAACGGACCGGATATGGAAATTATGCAAAAGCAATGCCGGATGGCGCACAGCGTGGGGCAAACCTTAATATGCTTGTGGAAAAAGCCATGGAGTACGAAAAGACAAGCTATCGTGGACTGTTTAATTTTGTCAGGTATATTGAACAGCTTCAGAAATATGAGGTGGATTACGGAGAAGTCAACATTTCCGGAGCAGGGGAAAGTGCAGTGCAGATCATGACTATCCATAAAAGTAAAGGACTTGAATTTCCGGTTGTTTTTGCGGCAGGAATGGGAAAGCGTTTTAATTTCCGGGATATGAACGCCGGAATCCTGATTCATCCGGATCTGGGAATCGGTGCGGATGCCATACTGCCGGAAAAAAGGATCGTGGCGTCTGCACTGTGTAAACAGATCATCCGGAGGGAACTTCTCCGGGAAAGCCTGGGTGAGGAACTGAGAGTCCTTTACGTTGCCCTGACCCGTGCAAAGGAGAAACTGCTCATCTGTGGAACGATTGGAAATCTTGAAGGTGAGATAGTGTCACTGTCCCGTTTCCGGGACAATAAAGAAGAACTCCTTCCGCTGGGTGTACGCATGAGGGGAAAAAATTACTGGTCGTATATTCTTCCCGCACTTTCCAGGCACCGGTGTATGCAGGGGCTGTTCCATGAGTACGGAATCTATATGAAACGCAGTACTTTACAGTACGGGGATCCGGCAGAATTTGTGGTGGAAAAGATCACAGCCAGGGATCTGGCCGGAAATGAGATCCTGGATCAGGTGCAGCGGGAGATGCGAAAAGAGGAGCTGGAAAACTGGGATACAGAGAAGGTTTATGACAGCCAGATCCGTCAGGAGCTGGAACGTCGTTTCAGCTTTCAGTATGGATTTGACTATTTAAGGGAGCTTCCGGTTAAGGTAAGTGTCTCTGAGCTGAAGAAAAGAAGATTCCACGATGAAGAGGAACTGGAATCAGCAGTATCCTATGAGGAAACAGAGGAGGATTTTGTTCCCTGGGTGCCGGAATTTATGAAGGAAAAACAGGAGGAAACCTACACTGGTGCTTCAAGAGGAACCGCCTATCACCGTGTTATGGAATGTCTGGATTACACAAAGGTGGATGAGCCAGATCAGATTCGCAGACAGCTCCGGCAGATGACAGATGAGAAAAAGCTTACCTACAAAGAGGCGGAATCTGTCCGGGTGAAGGATATATGGACATTTGTGGAAAGCCCTCTTGGACAGCGTATGAAAAACGCTTTTCAAAATGGAAGCCTGAAGAGGGAACAGCCCTTTGTTATAGCAAGAAGGGCAGAAGAGCTGGATCCGAAGTGGCAGGCAGACGAAAGTATCCTGGTACAGGGGATCATGGATGCCTGGTTTATGGAAGGGGAGGACATTGTACTGGCAGATTATAAGACTGACTATGTAAAACCAGATCAGGAAAATATGCTGGCAGAAAAGTACAGAGGTCAGCTTGAGGACTATGCCGGAGCACTGGAACGGATGACAGGCAGAAAAGTAAAAGAGCGTTATATCTATTCCTTCTGTCTGGGAAAAGAAATTCTTCTGTGATACAGGAATATCCTGCAGGGGAGAGATCAGACTCTCCATCCTGCAGGATATTTGTTTTTAAGGATGTTATTTACCAGTTTGCCGAAGCCTATGGGATATCCGTCTGCACAGAGAAGATGCCATCCCTTTTTGCGGGGGGCTTCTTCCGGCTGGATATTAAGGGTTTCCCCTTTGAGGTACCGTGTGATCCGTTGGTCCGAAGCTTCAAGGGAGATCACTGCCTCAGCATCCCCTTTATGAAGGGCAAGGGCAAATGGCTGGGAAGGCTCGAAACGGTTCTTTTTAAGGTCACCCAGATAAAGACCGTTTCTGAGAAATGAGATTCCACGAAGATCCAGAGGGAAAGGAAGCTGGTAGTAAACCTTGTCCTTTCGTACCTCCACGCGGTTCCAGTCAAACTCCCGGCCGCCAAGAGAATGAAGTCCGATCTCGTTAAAAAACTCCTCCATCCATTTGCGGGTGTTTTTGTCGGGACCTTTGGATGCAGTACGGAAAACGGGAGGAAGGGACTCTCCTTTTTTGCGAAGAAGGGCAAGAAAGTGGCCTTCACCGTCCATTTTATGGGGAAAGATACGGACACATCTGCGAAGTTCTTCCATAGGGGAGGAACCGGCAGATTCGCCTGCGTAGTCCGGATTCCCATGAGAAAATCCTTCATATCCGGTCATTTCAACAAGCTCCATATCAGGATTCTCGGTAAGAAGGTATGCAACCACTTCCTCATCCTCGCAGGGTGCAAAAGTACAGGTGGAATAGAGGAGCAGTCCGCCGGGACGGAGCATATCGGAAGCTTTCAGTATCAGATCCTTCTGGATCAGGGAAAGTTCTCGGGATTTTTCCGGAGTCCAGTCTTTGACAAGAGACTCATCCTTGCGGAACATTCCCTCACCTGAGCAGGGGGCGTCAAGAAGGATCTTGTTAAAGAAAGCCGGGAAACGCTGGTGAAGTTTGGCTGGCTTTTCATCTGTGACCAGCATGTTGGTGATCCCAAAAAGTTCCAGATTCCTGAGAAGAGCCCTGGCTCTGGATGTGCTGATGTCGTTGGCAAGAAGGAAGCCTGTGCCATTTAAGGCAGCACCAAGAGCAGTTGCCTTGCCGCCGGGGGCAGCACAGAGATCCAGTACGAAATCACCAGGTTCGATGGGGAGCCTGGATGCGGGAGTCATGGCGCTTGGTTCCTGAAGATAATAAAGACCTGCCTGATAATAGGCACAGCGTGCAGGGCGGCTTTCTTCATCATAAAAGTATCCGTTGGAAATCCATGGAATGGGTTTCAGGGGAAAAGGTGCCAGATCTTCAAAATCCCTGCAGGAGATCCTGGAAGTATTCACCCGGAGTCCGTAGGTGCGGGGATTTAAATAGCTCTGGATAAAGGCATCATAGTCCAGTCCCGGCATTTCTTTCATCCGTTCCAGAAAAGAAGAGGGGAGAGTCTGTATTTTATCTGAATTTGTCATAATTTCCTCCAAGTATATATAAATGTGACATGGTAATTCTTATTATAACATAGATATGCAGAGTAGATAAAGCAGGTAACGAATAATATTGCTTTGCCTGAAAAGAACAGATATAATAGAATAAAAGTCATATAAATGTCCATACTCCATAAAAAAGATTAAAAATAAGGAGCATACGGACATGAATAAAGACAAAGAGGTGAAGGCTTATCTGAATGGTGAGCTTTCAGATGAAGAAAAGCTGAAATATGAGATCGCCGGGGAACTGGGAATTCTTACCCAGGTACTGTCAGATGGATGGAAGAGCCTTTCAGCCAAGGATACCGGAAGGATCGGTGGTCTTATGACAAAAAGAAAGAGGGAAAAATATGGAGTACGGAAAACTGATCCAGGCAGCTTTTGAAGCACAGAGAAAAGCCTATGCCCCCTATTCCGGATTTCAGGTAGGGGCGGCTCTTCTGGCAGGAAGCGGCAGGATATACGGAGGCTGCAATATTGAAAATGCTTCCTACGGGGCTACAAACTGTGCGGAGCGGACTGCGTTTTTCAGGGCGATCTATGAAGGAGAAAGAGAATTTAAGGCAATTGCCATTGCAGGAAAGCTGTCAGACAGTGATACTTTTGAATATTGTGCACCCTGTGGGATCTGCAGGCAGGTGATGAGTGAATTCTGTGACGGGGAGGATTTTCTGATCATCCTGCCAAGATCACAGTCAGATTATAAGGTATACAGTCTTAATGAGCTGCTCCCCTTAAGCTTTACAAAGAAAGATATGGAATGATGTGGACGAAGGAGGGTAAAAGGATTATACTGGGGGAATAAATACAGAAAGGGGAGTCATAATGAGCGGAAAGATCAACAGGATTTTAAAGGGAGAACTGATATCCTCCATATTTTATGTTGCACTGGGGCTTTGCCTGATCCTGATCCCCACACAGACTGTGAATGTCATCTGCAAGATCGTGTTCGGGATCCTGATGATCGGTGTAGGAGTGTACCATATTTATATTTATACACGGGGCAGGGAAACTGCCACCATCATGGATCTGCTGAGTGGTGTTGTGGTTCTGGTGCTGGGATTTTTTCTTTTTACCTATCCGCAGATCGTGGTGAAGCTGCTTCCCTGGCTTCTGGGAGCGTTTGTTCTGGTTGACAGTATCTGGAAGTTTCAGGGAGCCTACCGCCTGAAAAAGAAGAACAGGGGAGCGTGGAAGCTCCTTCTGGTGGGAAGCCTTGTTTTTATCGTACTTGGAGTGGTGGTGATCACCGGGTTTATTCCTAAGATGATGACCATGCTTATGTTTGCGGGAGGCGTACTTCTTGGAAACGGTGTTATGGATATCATATTTTATACAGTGATGAAGTTAAGCCTGCGGAAAGCCAGAAAACTTGAGGAGAGCCAGCGGAAGAGCCTTGAGGAAAAAGACGGCAGTGAATCCGGGAAAGCCGGAAATACTTCAGAAAACATCTCGCAAAGTATTTCAGAGAGTGCTTCCGGGCAGGAGGAGCCTCAGGTCTCCGGGGAGGAATCCGCAGAGAAAAAAGATGAGATTTTGGATGAGTGGAAGGATGGACCGGAAGGAGAGCATCCGGATACGCAGGAGAAGAAAGAGGAAGATTTCGACGATGGGACTTCTGAGGACAGAGCTTCTGATGATAAATCTTCATTAGGTGAAGTCGAAGGATTGACCTGTGAAACGGAGGAACCTGCCGGAATCCAGGAACCGGAGCATACATACACATCCGGGAATGACAGATGGATCGGGGAGCCGGAAAAAACAGAGATGTCCCTGAAGGATTTTTTCAGAAGTGAAGATGATGATGACCTGGAGGAATGGAAGGACTGATGGATACAGCAAAAACAGTTATCATGGATTTTTCCGGGATCTACCGGGAACAGGAATTCCATAAAGGAAAAGATACGGTATGGATACAAGGGGAGGATATTCCGGGAACCAATTGCTACTGCGACAGTGAGGCCATGGAGTGTATCCGCCGCCGGATCGGGGGATTTTCTCCGGAGGGTATCCACTTTATTGATTCGGGAAACTATCATTATCTTACCAGGATCTGGCTGGAGAAGCTTGATGAGCCATTCCGGCTTCTGGTATTTGACAATCATACAGATATGCAGCCACCGGCTTTTGGAGGACTTCTCTCCTGCGGAGGATGGATCAGGGCGGCACTTGAGGAGCTTCCAGGCCTTCTGGAAGTGATCCTTGTGGGACCGGATGAGGAGGCTTTTTCCAGAGTGGAGCCGGAATTTCAGAAGAAAGTACGATTTCTGAGCCGGGAGCACCTTGTATTTATGAACAAAAGTGAGAGACAGGAATTTTTCAGGGAGATCCCATCGGGGGAGTCCCTGTATATTTCCATAGACAAAGATGTGCTGAACAAAGAAAACGCGGATACCAACTGGAGCCAGGGGGATATGAGTCTTGAAGAACTTCTGGAGGATCTGAAAGCGGTTCTGGAAACTTTCGGTGACAGGATCCTGGGAGTGGATATCTGCGGGGAATGTGACAGTCTGGAAGGTGGAGACTGCAGGTTAAATGATCTGTCCAACAGGAAACTTCTGGAACTGTTTCAGGGAGAATACTAATCTATGAAAAATGAATTGATTACCATTGGCCCTTTTACTGTATATGGATACGGACTGATGATCGCCATTGGTGTTATTGCAGGATATCTGGCAGCAGAAAAGAGGGCAGAAAAAAAGGGACTTGATAAAGACCAGGTTTTTTATCTGATCCTGTGGTGTCTGGCAGGTGGGATGGCAGCAGCCAAGATACTGTTCTGGATCACGGAAATGCCGGCTATTATGGAGGATCCGGGCTTTATCCTGGAAACTCTTGGTTCCGGTTTTGTGGTGTTTGGGGGAATCATTGGCGGTATTCTCACCGGATATATTTACAGCAGGATCCGGGGACTGGAATTTCTGAAATATTTTGATCTTATCATGCCTTCTGTGGCACTGGCTCAGGGATTTGGCAGGATCGGGTGCCTCCTGGCAGGCTGCTGTTACGGAAAAGAAACAGAAAGTATTTTTTCCATTACATTTCAGAACTCGGAGTTTGCCCCAAATCATGTGGCATTGATCCCTACAGAGCTTTATTCCTGCGGGCTGGATTTTATCCATTTTTTTGTATTGATCCGGATCGCAGGCAGAGAGAAAAGGGATGGTATGGTGGCTGCCTGCTACCTGCTCTTTTACAGTGTGGGGAGATTTATCATTGAATTTTTCCGGGGAGATATTATCCGGGGAAGTGTGGGAATTTTATCTACTTCACAGTTTATCAGTATTTTTACAGGAATTGCAGGAATTCTCATGCTGCTGATACTTAAGGGAAAGAGTGGCAGGAAGGCATAGGGACGAACTGTTCCGGCATAAATCTTAAAAAAGATCAAAGAGCAGGCGTGCCATGCTGAAAAAAGAAGATTTTGAACCATATATGGAAGCAGAGGATAAGGAAATCCCCGGGGTGCAGCCGGAAAACCCGGCACAAAGTGAGCACTTCGGGGATTTTATCGTAAAATACATGCAGGATGTGGAAAACACTCTGAAACTTTTTCCGGGTTCGGTGTTCCGTAAGATCAATGATATGTTCGGGATCATCTATGTGCCTCTGGAAAGACTGGGGGAGCTGGAAGTAGATGGGGTTTCCTATAATTCCATACCAAAATGTTACACATGCATGGACAGGGAGGCTGCGGAAACTTCCGGGATCATCAGGCTTCATGATCACCCCTATCTGAAACTGAGAGGAAAGGATACAGCAGTGGCTGTGATCGATACAGGAATCGATTACAGAAATGATATTTTCAGAGATGCAGGTGGGTCGCGGATAAGATATCTGTGGGATCAGACTCTGACAACGCTGCCGGGGGAAAGCAGGGTTCCTTTTGGACAGCTTTTTACGAAAAAGGATCTGGATGAGGCACTTCTGGAAACAGAGCCTGTGAGCAAAGTGCCTTCTGTGGATACCAGCGGTCACGGAACTGCTCTGGCGGGAATTGCAGCAGGAAAAAATGTACCGGGGGAGAGCTTTACGGGGGCTGCACCGGAGGCATCCCTGATCATTGTAAAAGTAAAGCAGGCAAAGCAGTATCTCAGGAATTTCTATCTTTATCCGCCGGATGCGGAGGTATTTCAGGAGGATGATATTATGCTTGCTCTTTCTTTTGCCATGAAATGGGCAGAGGAGATACGGATGCCCCTGTCTGTGTGCCTGGGAATCGGAACAAGCCAGGGTGCTCATCTGGGATTTAATGCTTTAAGCCAGATGGTTGACCAGGCAGCAGGATATTCCAGGGTTTCCATAGCTGTGGCAGCGGGCAATGAGGGAAATACCAGAAATCACTGTACAGGTATTTTTTCGGAGACAGAGGACCGGGTGGTGACAGAACTTCGCATAGGAGAAAAGGAGCAGGGATTTACCATGGAATTCTGGGGAGAACCGCCGGAGACTTACGGGATCTCCATTCAGTCACCGACAGGGGAAATCCTGGATGTAAGCAGCTCCATCGGGCCAAGGACGCAGGAACTGTCCTTCATTTTTGTGGAGACCAGGGTTTTTGTAAATTATGTGTTCATTGAACGGCAGACAGGATATCCATTGGTATACTTCCGTTTTTTTCATCCTGCTGCGGGGATATGGAAGATCATCACAAGAACCAGAAACAGACGAACCGGGCGTTTTCATATGTGGCTGCCTGTGGAAGGGCTGATCTCCGGGGAAACCTATTTTCTGGAACCTTCTCCTTATACCACTGTAACAGCTCCGGGAGATGCCAGAAACGGGATCACGGCAACTGCCTGTCAGTACAGGGACGGAAGTCTCTATATCGGAGCTGGCAGAGGATATACTCCGGATGGAATGATAACGCCCCATCTTGCAGCTCCCGGAGTGGATGTGCGGGTTCCCCTTCTTCGGGGCGGATTCGGAAACAGCTCAGGTACCAGCCTTGCAGCAGCACAGACCGCCGGAGCGGCCGCACTGCTTTTTGAATGGGCGGTCATCCGGGGAAACCAGCCGTTTTTTACAGGAAGCAGCGTAAAGTATTACCTGCAGCGAGGTGCAAGAAGAGAAGAAAACCAGCAGTATCCCAATCCGGAGTGGGGGTATGGGAAGCTGGATCTGTATCATACGTTTGAGCTGCTGACATAAGAATTATTTTCGGTATACAAAATCAGGAAGGCCGTCCTCACCAAGAGGAAGTTCCACATTGCCCCGGATCAGAGGCTGGGCATAGCGGATAAAATCTTCCGTTACATCGGAGCCGTCTGCTGTGATCCATTCCAGAGGAACTGTTTTTTCCTGGTTGCAGATGGCGTTGACATCTTCAAGGGTGCATTTCATGGAGTAGGGAGAATCGCTCCGGCGTTTGAAGGCAACCATTTTTCCGGTTGCGCCGTTGAGGGCAGCCTGTACACCGAATTCACCGGCCAGGATGGCTTCCTGCTGATCTGTTTCAGAAAGCATGGAGGAAGAACAGCGCTGGCTGACATTAAGTTCTACAGAACGTGCTTTTACACCAAGGCGGTTTCGTACCAGATTTTCCAGGTATTTGCCGCAGCCTGCCAGCATTTTGTGACCAAAGGCATCGGTTCCGGCAGCACTGTCATATTCACAGATAAAAGTACCTTCCCTGTCGTGGATACCCTCGGAAACACAGACTACAACGTTACAGTTTTTCTCAAAAGCAGAGCTGACCCTGGAGAGAAATTCCTCCACATCGAAATCTGTTTCGGGAAGATAGATGAGGAGCGGATTATCTCCTGTATATTTGCGGGCAAGGGCAGCGGCACCGGTGAGCCATCCTGCATGGCGGCCCATGATCTCGATGATGGTGACTGATTTCTTTTCATAAACAGAGGCATCCAGGGTGATCTCGCGGACTGTGGAGGCCACATATCTGGCTGCGCTTCCAAATCCCGGAGTGTGGTCGGTATTTATAAGGTCATTGTCAATGGTTTTAGGCTCACCCAGGATACGGATATCACTGCCGATCCGTTCCGCATAACGGGAAAGCTTGCTGACAGTGTCCATGGAATCGTTACCTCCGATGTAGAAGAACCATCCGATATTCATCTCCTCAAATTTCTGAAAAAGCTGAGGATAAACAGGATCTTCCAGAGATTCCGGAAGCTTGTAACGGCAGGAACCCAGGTATGCGCCTGGTGTCCAGGTAAGAGCCTCCAGCCTTTCTCCGGGAAGAGCCTCGCTGAAATCAAGAACAGTTCCCTTTAAAAATCCCTCGATCCCGTTGACCATTCCGTATACATGCTCAATTTCATCTGTATGGCGAAGTGCTTCAGATACAACACCGTAAAGACTGCTGTTGATAGCTGCGGTAGGACCGCCGGACTGACCTGCGATAAGGTTCTTTTTTGACATTTTTGTACCTCCTGAGTGTCTTTTTCTTACATTGTAGCAGAAAATCAAAAACTTGGCACCTGAAATTTCCAAAAATAATATTCAAATAGAAAAATCCATGGTATGATAGAAACATAAAAACGTTGGAAAAGTCATAAACAGGGGGGACTTTTCTGATAATAACAAGGGAGGTTTTTTATTATGGGTGAAAGCATGATCACATCATTTGATGGAACAAAGCTGTATCTGAAGAAAGAGACAGCGCCGGGGAACAGAGCTGTTATCGTGATCGTACATGGTCTCTGCGAGCATCAGGGAAGATATGATTATTTTGCACAGAAGCTCCATGAGGCAGGAATTGGTACGTATCGTTTTGACCACAGAGGTCATGGACGTTCAGAAGGAGAGGAGACTTTTTACACAAATTTCAATGAGCTTCTGGATGATACCAATGTAGTGGTAGACATGGCGATTGCCGAAAATCCGGATATCCCGGTATTTCTTCTTGGACACAGCATGGGTGGTTTCACTGTATCGCTGTATGGTGCCAAATATCCGGACAAGAAGCTTAAGGGAATTATCACAAGCGGAGCACTGACTGCGGACAACGGCAATCTGATCCGTGGAATCCCCAAAGATCTGGATGTTCACGCACGCCTTACCAATGAGCTGGGTTCGGGAGTTTGCTCAGTAAAAGAAGTGGTAGAGTGGTATGGACAGGATCCTTATAACAAGCAGTCTTTTACTCCTGGTCTTTGTTATGCCATCTGTGACGGACTTGACTGGTTTGCAGAAAGAAAGGCAGGATTTAAATATCCGGTTCTTATGACCCATGGGGAAAAGGACGGGCTGGTAAGTGTACAGGATACTTATGATTTCTTTAAAGAAGCAGGCTCCGCTGACAAGCAGATGAAGATTTACGGAGGCCTGTTCCATGAGATCCTTAATGAGTACTGTAAAGATGAAGTGATAGGTGATATGATCCACTGGATAGAAAACAGAATCTGATATAAATACGGTGACAGGGGGCGGCAGGAGCTGTCCCCTCTTTTGAACGGAGATAAGCATGTATCAGAGCGAAATGCCCGTTTTAATGCATATAAGCGGACAGCGAAGAGGATCACCTTATGGAAACGGAGGGGATGGAAATGGAAACGCAGGAACTTGAGAGCGTTTTCAGGAAGTTTAAGGAAACCGGACAGGAAAAACTGCGCCTTGAAACAGCTCTGGAATATTTTGAGAAGGATACAGATCCGCAGCGGACAGGGGAATATGAGGCATATCTTAAACGACGTATCCGTCCTGCCATGGAACAACTGATCATCCTGGAAGATGTGGAAAAAATGGAGCTTCTCCACGAAAAAGGAATGTTCGGACAAAAGGAACTGGAGGTTTTTACAGATATGGCAGAGCGGGAAAAAAAACCGGCCGCTCTTGTGTGGCTTCTCCAGCTTAAAAACAGAAAATATGGATTTAAACAAAAGAATTTTCAACTGTAAAGAAGGATGGATACACAGATGAAAAGAAAATATGAAGAGCTGGGAATCCGTATACTGAATAACATAAGAAACGAATTATACTATTATTTTCCATATCTGGACGGCGCTTTTTCCTGCATTCATGGAAAGGCCTGGGATAATACCGAAAACATAGGGACAAACGGGGAGGAATTTCTGTTTCGGCCGGAATATCTTCTGAAAGCTTATATGGAAAAGCCGGAAGTGATCCGCAGGGGATATCTCCATATTCTTCTACACTGCTTATATCTTCATATTTTCCGGGGGGAGAAGGAAGAAAGACGATTATGGAATCTGGCCTGTGATATTGCAGTGGAGAAGATCATATCAGGAGAACAGATCCAGGTTCTGGAAACAGAAGAAAATGAAGTAAAAACAAAGGTACTTCATATGCTGGGAAATAAAGCCGCTTCTGCACAAAATATCTGTGACAGGCTGAAGCAGGGTGAATTCCCTTTTCCATTCAGGGAGATGGAGAAAGCATTTTATTTTGATGACCATACACTGTGGGATCTGTGCACAGGAGGAAATACAAAGGAAAAGTGGAAAAATATTCTTTCCTATACAGTTTCCAATAATCAGGATCACAGGAAACGGCGGGGAATGCAGAATGGGGATCAGGAAGAAGAAGCGGGCAGGATCCGTCCTGGAAAATATGATTACAAAAAATTTCTGAAACAGTTTTCGGTTCCAAGGGAGGAAGTGGAACTGGATACAGAGAGCTTTGATTATATTTATTATAATTACGGAGTGGAACATTACGGAAATCTTCCCCTGATAGAGCCGCTGGAATATAAAGAAGTGAACCGGCTGGAGGAACTGGTGATCGCAATAGATACATCGGGCTCCTGTGATGTGGAGACTGTTCGGCGATTTCTTGGGGAAACTTATTCGATATTAAGTGACAGGGAGAATTTTTTCCATAAAATGAAAGTGTATCTTATTCAGTGTGACTGCTGTATTCAGGATGTGCAGGTGATACATTCAGAAGAGGAATGGAAAACGTGCAGCAGGAATATTGTGATCCGGGGACGGGGCGGAACAGATTTCCGGCCTGTATTCCGGTATGTGAAGGAACAGCAGGAAAAAAAGGAGATCCGCAGGTTAAGAGCACTGATCTATTTTACAGACGGAGACGGGATCTATCCAGGCAGCAGGCCTGATCATGAAACTGCTTTTGTATTTTTGCATAAATCAGAAAAAATGGAACTTGTTCCGCCCTGGGCGATCAGGCTTGTGGCAGAGCAGGAAGGAGCGGGACACAAAATATGAACATAAAAGAAGCAAAAGAAGAGATCAGACATACATTTCTGGCCTACAACAGAAAAGATGCCCATGGAAGATATCTGTTTCCAAGACTGAGACAGCGGCCAATTCTTCTTATGGGGCCTCCGGGAATAGGAAAGACCGCGATCATGGAACAGGTGGCAGGAGAGTGTAATGCAGGTCTTGTGGCGTATACCATCACCCATCATACAAGACAGAGTGCGATAGGGCTGCCCAGGATCGTGACACGCTGTTATAACGGAAAAGAGGTCAGCGTTACAGAATATACTTTAAGCGAGATCATTGCTTCCGTGTATGACTGTATGGAGAGTACCGGAAAAAAAGAGGGGATCCTTTTTATAGATGAGATCAACTGTGTTTCAGAAACACTGGCTCCAACCATGCTGCAGTTCCTCCAGAACAAAACATTTGGAAGCCACAGGGTACCGGATGGATGGCTGATCGTGGCAGCAGGAAATCCACCGGAATATAATAAATCTGTCCGTGAGTTCGATATTGTGACACTTGACCGTGTACGGCGGATAGATATAGAGGCTGATCTGGATGTGTGGATGGAATATGCCTGGAAAAAAGAGATACATGGAGCAATCCTGTCATATCTCGGTATGAAAAAAGAACATTTTTATTCAGTAGAAAATACTGTGGACGGAAAATTTTTTGTGACAGCCAGAGGATGGGAAGATCTTTCGGAAATTCTGAAGGCATATGAGGAAATCGGTGTGGAGATCACGGAGAACCTTGTACATGAATATCTTGGCAGGGAAGAAATCGCCAGAAGCTTTTTTGCCGGTTATCAGCTTTATCGGAAGTATGGAACAGACTATGGACTGGAACGGCTGGTCAGTGGAGAAATGTCAGAAGAAGAGCAGGGAGAACGGGAAAAAATGGCCAAAGCCGCATCCTTTGAGGAACGTTTCCTTGTAACAGGACTTCTTCTGGATGTGCTCAATGAAGAGTTTATCTTTAATGAAAAGCTGGAGGAGGAAACAGAGTCGCTTTATCAGGAACTTCTGCATCTGAAGACTTTTCTGAAGGACAGACAGGATATGATGGCGCTGGAAGAGTTCACAGATGGAAAGAAAAAAAGCCTTGCTGTGCGGCTGGATGCAGAGCTTCTCACAGAGGCACAGCAGATAAGGGAGGAGTCTGTGATCCGTATTCTGGAGGAATACAGCCTTACATTGCGTAAAGAACATATCACAGATACAGAAAAAGGCTTTGAACGGATCAGACAGTTATTTAATGAGACGGTCAAAAAGAATATGGAATATGCATGCTGTACAGAAACGGAACTTAAACGGGCTTTTTCCTTTATGAAAGCCTGCTTTGGTGACGACCAGGAAATGATCCTTTTTGTTACAGGACTTACCAGGAACAGCCATGCAACGGCATTTATCAGGAAACATGGCTGTGATCCCTATTTTGATTGCTGTGAAAGGCTTCTTTACAGGAAGCAGGAGAAGAAACTTCAGGAAGAATGTGAAGCGCTATTAGAAAAATGAATAATGCCTTAACGAATACTTATGACTGAAAAGGGCCTGGCGGGTTGACAGACAGGTAAGATTGGTGATACCGTAATTGTGTCGAAAACAAAAACCTAAAAAACCGAATGATGAGGTGTGAGAACATGCAGGAATTAAAACCAATCAAAGAAGGTAAAGTACGTGAGATTTATGATAACGGTGACAGTCTGATCATGGTCGCTACAGACCGTATCAGTTGCTTTGACGTGATCCTGAATAACGAAGTTACAAAGAAAGGTGCCGTACTGACACAGATGTCCAAGTTCTGGTTTGATATGACAGAGGACATTCTTCCAAACCATATGATTTCTGTAGATACCAAGGATATGCCGGAGTTTTTCCAGCAGGAGAAATTTGCAGGGAAATCCATGATGTGCCGTAAGCTTAATATGCTGCCCATCGAGTGTATTGTTCGCGGATATATTACAGGAAGCGGCTGGGCAAGCTACAAGGAAAACGGAACAGTCTGCGGAATCAAGCTTCCGGAGGGACTTAAGGAGTCTGACAAGCTGCCTGAACCAATCTACACACCATCCACAAAGGCAGAGATCGGCGACCACGATGAGAATATTTCTTTTGAACAGAGCATTGACCATCTTGAGAAGTACTTCCCTGGAAAAGGCCGTGAGTATGCTGAGAAGCTTCGTGACAATACCATTGCACTTTATAAGAAATGTGCGGAGTATGCACTCAGCAGGGGAATCATCATTGCAGATACAAAATTCGAATTTGGCCTTGATGAGGAGGGCAATATGGTGATCGGTGATGAGATGCTCACACCGGACAGCTCCCGTTTCTGGCCGGCAGAAGGATATGAGCCGGGACATGGCCAGCCATCCTTTGACAAACAGTTTGCACGTGACTGGCTGAAAGCCAATCCCGGAAATGACTGGACACTTCCACAGGAGATCGTGGACAAGACCATTGAGAAATACCTTCAGGCATATAAAATGCTTACAGGCAAAGAACTGGCATAAAAAGCCCTCCGGGCAGGATCACACTGCATCGGAGAGGGATTATGTCGCTGAAGCGGCCCGTTGCAGGCGCAGGATTCTTTTTTGATTTGAATATATGAGGATTGAACAGGCACCGGAGATACTCCAGGTGCCTGTTGGCATATGTGGAAAAGGATCAAAGCCTGTTTCCTGTAGCTGAGAAAACAGTTGCAAGAAAAGATGCGAAAACTTATAATGAGGGCAAAGGAGAGTGATTATGAGCAGTTCAAACAACGAAAAAAAGAGAACGGCAGGCGACTATATCCTGATCGTGGTCCTGGTAGTGGCAGTGGGGGTTTTCTGTTTTGCGGCATTTAACCTTTTTCATATTTTTACAGAATATAAAAAGGGAACCGATGAGTACAAGGATATCACCCAGATGGCAGTAACTGAGCGTGATCCGGATGAGGAAGCAGAAGATCTGGAGCAGCCACAGCAGCAACAGCCGGTGGCGCCTATCAGCGTTGATTTTTCTTCTCTTAAGGAGATCAACGATGATGTGATCGGATGGATCTATATGGAGGCACTGCCGGAGATCAGTTACCCGGTAGTTCAGGGAAAGGACAACAGCACCTACCTTCACACAACCTATGAGAAAAATTACAACTTTGCGGGAACTATTTTTATTGACTATGAGAACAAGAGGGATTTTAATGACTGCAATACCCTTGTGTACGGACATAATATGAAGAATGGTTCCATGTTTGGTAAATTAAAAAAATACAGTGAAGACGATACTCTTTATAAAACAAGCAAATATTTCTGGATCCTTACACCGGACCAGGATTACCGTTATGAGATCATAGCTGCTTATACAACGGCTGTGGACAGCGATACCTACACACTTTTCAAGGGACCGGGCAGGGTGTTTCTGGAATATGAAAAAAAGATGATCGCCAACTCTGAGATCCAGACAGATGTCAAAGCCGAAGATGCCAATATGAAGGACAAGATCGTTACCCTGTCTACATGCACAGGCAATCAGGCAACAAGATTTGTGGTTCAGGGAAAGCTGGTCAATGCCGTTGATCCCAGGGGCTAGTATAAGTGCATAAGAAGGAAGTTTCGTAAAGAAGGGAAGTTGCATATGGGAAAAGAAGTGGAAGAATTACAGAAGATCATAGATCAGTATGACAATATCGTATTTTTTGGCGGAGCCGGTGTATCCACAGAAAGCGAGATCCCGGATTTCAGAAGCCAGGACGGGCTTTATCATCAGAAGTATGATTATCCACCGGAAACGATTCTGAGCCATACCTTTTTTATGAGAAATACGGAAGCTTTTTATAAATTTTACAGAGATAAAATGCTCTGCGATACTGCAAAGCCCAATGCCGCACATAAAAAACTGGCAGAGCTTGAGGCAGCAGGGAAGCTTAAGGCTGTCATCACCCAGAATATTGACAATCTTCATCAGATGGCAGGCAGCAAAAAAGTCCTGGAGCTTCATGGGAGTGTATACAGGAATCACTGCATGAAATGTGGAAAATCCTACAGCTTTGCCGATATAAAAAATTCAGAGGGAGTACCTCACTGTAAGGAATGTGGCGGGATCATCAAACCTGAGGTGGTTCTTTATGAGGAGGGGCTTGACAATGACACCATCAATGAATCAGTGAGGGCTATCTCCAAAGCTCAGGTGCTGATCATTGGCGGAACTTCCCTGGCTGTCTATCCGGCGGCAGGATTGATCGATTATTTTCAGGGGGATAAGCTTGTGGTGATCAACAAGGCACCGGGACCCAGAGACCGGTATGCGGATCTTCTTATTCAGGATCCTATCGGAAAGGTATTTTCACAGATAAAAGTTAAATAAAAGGAGAAAGAGATGGGACTTAATTACGAAGTAGGGGATGTTGTGACATTAAAAAAATCCCATCCCTGCGGAAGCAAAGAATGGGAGATCCTGCGTGTCGGCGCAGATTTCCGGCTGAAATGTGCAGGCTGCGGACACCAGATCATGGTTCCGAGGAAGCTTGTGGAGAAAAATACAAAAAACCTGGCGAAAAAAAATTGAAAAAAATGAAATTTGTTCTTTACAGACCCGGAAAGTTATGTTAAAATTAACAATCGTGATATATTTCATATCCTTGCTCTTTGGTATGCAAAGGGCCAGAAGACCATAAGGAGGTAAGACAAGCATGAACAAGTACGAGTTAGCATTAGTTGTGAACGCTAAGCTTGAGGACGAAGCACGTGACGCTGTAGTAGAGAAAGCTAAATCCTACATCACACGTTATAACGGCGTGATCACAGAAGTAGAAGAATGGGGTAAGAAGAAATTAGCTTACGAAATTCAGAAAATGCATGAAGGCTTCTACTATTTTATTCAGTTTGAAGCAGATTCTCAGTGCCCGGCAGAGATCGAGAGACATGTCCGCATCATGGACAATGTATTAAGATACCTGGTTGTCAGAAAAGAGGCATAATTTTTTCAACGGATTTTAGAAAGCACCATTATGAACCCGTTCAGCTGATCAAATCATAAGAGAGGTATAACGATGAACAAAGTAATCTTAATGGGACGCTTAACAAGAGATCCTGAGGTAAGATACTCCGCAGGAGAAAATGCCCTGGCAATCGCCAGATATACGCTGGCAGTAGACCGCAGATTCCGTCGTGACGGAGAGGCAAGTGCTGATTTTATCAGTTGCGTTTCTTTCGGACGTACAGCAGAGTTTGCGGAGAAGTATTTCAGACAGGGACTGAAAATTGCAGTTACGGGACGTATCCAGACAGGAAGTTATACGAACCGTGAGGGACAGAAGGTTTATACGACAGAGGTTGTTGTTGAAGATCAGGAGTTTGCGGAGAGCAAAGCATCAAGCGACAGCTATGCAGCATCTCATCCGAGAACAGAGGCAGCACCTGCACCGTCTATGCCAAGTCCGAGCGCAGCAAGCGCTGACGGCTTCATGAATATTCCGGATGGAATTGATGAAGAACTGCCGTTCAATTAGAACATCTGATCAGGACAGATGAGACGAATAAGATAGGAGGAAACAATCATGGCTTACAATAGAGGCGAAAGACCAGATTCTCCGATGAAGAGAAGAGGCGGACGCAGAAGAAAGAAAGTTTGTGTATTCTGCGGTAAAGAGAATAACGAGATCGATTACAAGGATGTAGCAAAGTTAAGAAAGTATGTTTCCGAGAGAGGTAAAATTCTCCCGAGAAGAATTACAGGTAACTGTGCTAAACATCAGAGAGCACTGACAGTTGCTGTTAAGAGAGCACGTCATATGTCCCTGATGCCATACGTTCAGGACTAATTCAGAATCATCGAAGAGCCGTCACATGGGCAGATTGTTATATCTGCTGTGTGATGGCTTTTTTATGTCATTGGAACATTACGGAGTAATTTCCTATGACATGAACAGTTAATACCTTTTTCTTTACAGGTATGGAATTATCAGGGTGAATCTGTTATAATAAAAGACAGTTTCTTGTTAAATTACGTTAAAAGTAGGAAAAAGCGATGAACAACAAAGTTAAATTTAAAGGGTCCATGAAACATTTTATGCGCTGGCCGTTGTATCTGTCACTTCTGGTGGTGGTGGTGAATCTGCTGGTGTATATTATAAGTGTGAGGGCCGGACTTCTGGTGTCCGCAGGTGTTGCCATTTACATAATGGCGGCTGTGAAGCTTTTCCGCTATCATAAGCCATTGATCGTCAATGATATGATCGCATTTGCCAATCAGTATGACATGGTGGAGAAACGGATGCTGGAGGAACTGGCACTTCCATATGCCATTATGGATATGGAGGGAAGAATGATATGGTCCAACCGACTGTTTTCGGGGATTACAGGCAGAGATCAGTTTTACAAAAAAAATATCAGCACCATATTCCCGGATATTACCCAGGATAAGCTTCCGGTTGCAGAGGGAAAGGAGATCTCAGAGCTTAGTACCCGTTTTGGAGAACGTATCTACCGTGTTTCCATGCAGAGAGTGACCATGGGAGAAGTTGTGGGTCATGCGGATATCCTGGAAGGAGTTTCGCAGAATGTAAGTCTGATCGCCATGTACTTCTACGATGAGACACAGCTTAAGGATTATATTCAGAAGAATGAGGATAACAAGCTTGTTGTTGCCCTGGCATATCTGGATAATTATGAGGAAGCTCTGGAGAGCGTGGAGGATGTGAGAAGATCACTTCTCATTGCCCTGATAGACCGTAAGATCACCAAGTATTTTTCCAATTTTGATGGTCTTGTGAAGAAGCTGGAGAAGGACAAGTACCTTCTTATTATGCGTCAGAGTTCACTGGAAACTCTGAAAGAACAGAGATTCCATATTCTGGATGAGGTGAAGACTGTCAATATCGGCAATGAGATGGCTGTCACATTAAGTATTGGTATAGGACTGAATGCAGCCAGCTATATTCAAAATTATGAATTTGCCAGAATTGCCATAGAGATGGCACTTGGCCGGGGCGGTGACCAGGTAGTGATCAAAAATGGTGACAGTATCACCTATTTTGGCGGAAAAGCCCAGCAGATGGAGAAATCCACCCGTGTAAAGGCCCGTGTGAAGGCCCAGGCACTCAAAGAGTTTATGAGTACCAAGGAACGTGTGGTAGTTATGGGGCATAAGATCACAGACGTAGATGCACTGGGAGCTGCTATCGGTATCTACCGTGCAGGTAAGACTCTGGGTAAACCGGTGCATATTGTAGTTAATGATCCTACCACATCTATCCGGCCGCTTATGAGCGGATTTATGGAAAATCCGGATTATGAGCCTTCCATGTTTGTTGACAGTGCCCATGCAAAGGAGCTTGTGGATGATAACACAGTTGTCATTGTTGTAGATACCAACAAGCCAAGCTATACAGAGTGTGAGGAGCTTCTGTATATGACAAAGACCATTGTGGTCCTGGATCATCACAGAAGAGGCAATGAAGTGATACAGAATGCGGTGCTTTCCTATGTGGAGCCATACGCATCATCTACCTGTGAGATGGTTGCGGAGATATTGCAGTATTTTGCTGACGGACTGAGACTGAGAAGTATTGAGGCAGACTGTATTTATGCAGGTATTATCATTGATACCAATAATTTTACCACAAGGGCCGGTGTCAGAACATTTGAGGCGGCTGCCTTCTTACGGAGATGTGGAGCGGATGTGACCAGAGTGCGTAAGGCGCTGAGAGATAATCTGGATTCCTATAAGGCACGTGCGGAGGCAGTTCGGACTGCAGAGATCTACCGGGATTATTTTGCCATTGCCAGATGTCCCAGTGAGGGACTTGAGAGTCCTACTGTGGTAGGTGCACAGGCGGCCAATGAGCTTCTGAACATTGCAGGTGTGAAGGCATCCTTTGTTCTTACAAGCTATAACAATGTTGTTTATATCAGTGCCAGAGCTATTGACGAGGTTAATGTTCAGGTGATGATGGAGCGTATGGGTGGCGGAGGACATCTGAATGTTTCAGGTGCCCAGGTTAAGGCATCCATGGATGAAACAGAAAATATGCTTAAGGAAATCTTAGATCAATTTTATGAAGAAGGAGAACAGGACAAATGAAGATAATTTTACTGGAAGATGTGAAGTCCCTTGGAAAAAAAGGCGAGATCGTAAATGTAAGTGACGGATATGCGAGAAATATGATTCTTCCGAAGAAGCTTGGTGTTGAGGCTACATCCAGGAATCTGAATGATCTGAAACTCCGCAAGGCCAATGAGGAGAAGGTTGCACAGGAGAATCTGGACGCCGCGAAAGCATTTGCGCAGGATCTTTCCACAAAAGAGGTCATTCTGACACTTAAAGTAGGAGAAGGTGGAAGAACATTTGGTTCTGTATCTTCCAAGGAAATCTCTGAGGCTGCAAAGAAACAGCTTGGTATTGATATTGACAAAAAGAAACTTCAGCTTGAAAGCCCGATCCGTACACTGGGTGTGACCAATGTTCCGGTACGTCTTCATCCAAAGGTAACAGGAAGCCTGAAGGTCTGGATCAAAGAGGCATAATTCATGGAAGAAGCACTGATCAAAAGGATACTTCCGCACAGTATAGAGGCAGAACAGTCTGTTATTGGTTCCATGATCCTGGACCGGGATGCCATTCTTGTGGCATCTGAGATTCTTACAAGTGATGATTTTTATCAGAAACAGTACGGGATCATTTTTGATGCTATGGTGGAACTCTGCAATGAGGGAAAACCGGTTGATCTGATCACACTGCAGAACCGTCTGAAGGAGAAAGATCTGCCTCCGGATATCAGCAGTATGGAGTATGTCCGTGATCTGATCGCGGCAGTGCCCACCTCGGCAAATGTGAAATATTATGCCAATATTGTAAGCGAAAAAGCGATCCTGCGTCGTCTGATCCGTACAACGGAGGAGGTGGCGAATACCTGTTACCTGGAAAAGGAGAGCACAGAAACCATTCTGGAGGAATCAGAGAAGAAGCTTTTTAATATTCTTCAGAGAACCAACGGAGGGGATTATGTACCGATCCAGCAGGTAGTGTTAAATGCCATCAGCAATATTGAGAAGGCTTCCAAACTGAAAGGTTCAGTTACCGGAATCCCCACAGGTTTTGTTGATCTGGATTACAAAACATCAGGGATGCATCCTTCGGATCTGGTGCTGATCGCAGCCCGTCCTTCTATGGGAAAAACTGCGTTTGTTCTGAATATTGCTCAGTATATGGCATTTCGTAAGGATGTGACGGTGGCAATATTCAGCCTTGAGATGTCAAAGGAACAGCTTGTGAACCGTCTTCTTGCCATGGAATCCCATGTGGATTCCCAGAATATGAGAACCGGAAATCTGAAAGATGAGGACTGGACAAAGCTTGTAGAGGGTGCCGACATTATCGGTGGTTCTAATCTTATTATCGATGATACACCGGGAATTTCCATTGCAGAACTCCGTTCCAAATGCAGAAAATACAAGCTGGAGCATAATCTGGGGATCATTATGATCGATTATCTTCAGCTTATGAGCGGAAGTGGCAAATCAGATTCCAGACAGCAGGAGATTTCCGATATTTCCAGGTCTCTGAAGGCTCTTGCCAGAGAGATCAATGTTCCGGTCATTGCCCTGTCCCAGTTAAGCCGAGCTGTAGAGCAGCGTCCGGATCACAGACCCATGCTTTCCGATCTCCGAGAATCCGGAGCCATCGAGCAGGATGCGGATGTGGTAATGTTTATTTACCGTGATGATTACTACCATAAAGACACCGAAAAAAAAGACAGCGCCGAGATCATCATAGCCAAACAAAGAAACGGCCCCATCGGAACCGTAGAACTGGTATGGCTTCCAAGATATACACAGTTTGTAAATATGAAAAAGTAGAGCCGTGCGCCCGAAAGAATAAATGCCCTCCAGGATGAACACTTGTATTTATCCTGGAGGGCATTTGTTCTTTCGGGCATAGGGCGAAGCTTTTCGGTTACTGAGAACGGAGTGAACAGTAACGCTTTTCGACAAACCCTGTCGACCTCTTTTTCTTGTAATCTCCATTGCTCATGCTTATACTATAAATCAGAGCAGCAATGCTCCGAAGCATATAAGGGGGGCTTTCAGAATGGACGAACAGCGGTACACCGTAGGACAGGCATCTGCCATAACAGGTGTGAAATATTATGTTATGCGCTACTGGGAGGAAGAGCTTGATCTTAAGATCGGAAGAAATGAACTGGGGCATCGTTATTATACATCCCGGGATATCAGGCTTTTTATCAGTATCAATGAACTGAAGAACAGGGGATTACAGTTAAAAGCCATCAAACAACTGCTTCCGCAGCTAATGGAGAATACAGAAGGAAGTCTGGATAAAATTTCTCTTCCGGATGGAGCAGAAGAATGGGGACACCAGGAATCCCAAAATGCCGGGAAGCATATAGAAGAAAAAGAAGTGGAAATATGCACAGGAGAAGTCTGCGATAATATTCCGAAAGAAATGAGTCCCGGGGAAAAAAGAAAAATGCAGGAATTTCAGCGTATTATGGAAAAACTTATCAATGAAGAGATCAGAAGAAAAAATACCGGTGAGTACAGATGCCGCACGCTGGATGAGTCCATACGCCGCCATCAGCTTGCCCGAAGAGAAGCTGCGGCTGCCTGTGACGGAAAAAAGAGCAGAAGAAACAGAAGAGGCCGCCGGTAAACCGGCAGCCTCTTTCTATGTGGATGTATATCTGCTGACTCAAAATTACTCAGCGGAGATAGCACCAACTGGACAGGCCTCAGCGCATGTTCCGCAGTCTACACAAGCGTCTGCATCGATTACGTAATGCTCGTCTCCCTGAGAAATAGCTTCGTTCGGGCACTCTCCCTCACATGTTCCACAGCTAACGCACTCGTCAGAAATTACATATGCCATAATTGATATCCTCCTTTGATATAATGATATACTTATCCCTTATGGGATTCTATTCCCATTCTAATATATCTGTCCTAAGAATACAAGTATAAAATTATGTACAAAATGATGAAAATATTTTGAAAAACCCGGTATTGATTCCTGAAGGATTTGGCATTATAATGGCAGATACAAAGTGTTTACACTTTCAAACTTCAGCAAAGGAGAAGAAAAAATGACCAAGGTTACAAAAAGTATGCTGATCGGAGAACTTCTGACAGTTGATCCTAATATTGCACCGATCCTTATGAGAGCAGGTATGCATTGTCTGGGTTGCCCGTCTTCACAGATGGAATCCCTGGAGGAGGCTGCCATGGTTCATGGACTGGATGCAGATGTGCTGGTGGCACAGATCAACGATTTTCTTGGAGAATAATCTGTCACAGAATGAAAAGACAGGAGCCCTGCCCACATGAAATATGTGGAACAAGGCTCCTGTCTCTTTATGATTATTAATGAGGAAGTACAATATCAGATCTGAAGAAGATTCTGAAGTGCATTGTCTGTGATGCGTTCTCCATGTTCTTTCAGATAAGCTTCTCCGGCAGGTGTGAAAGCTTTGCCGGTACCATACTCGGAAAGAATATTGCAGACTCTGTTGAAATCTTCCGGTGTGTAATCAGACTGATGAATGACCAGTTGATAAATATGCTGGGAATCTTCTCTGTAAAGAGTATTCTCACCTGTAAAAAATCCGTTCATTCCGTGGGCTGCGGCGATCACCTCGTCAAGTCCCGGGAAAGAGTAGAGACGGATGAGTTGTACAGGCGGTGTGCTATCTTCCGGTGAGGGGGCTTCTTTGGATGGTTCGGATTCAGTCTGTTGTTCCTTGGAAGCCTGTTTGCCGGAAAGACTCTTAAGCTTGGATTCGCACAGCTTCTGGAAAACATCAATAATATTATCAGCACCGTCAATCTCCACCGGTTCAGGCTGTTTGTTATTCTTGAATGGAGCAAATTTGGAAAAGCGGGTATCCAGCTCTTCGGGATCCTCCACCTTGGTGATGATCAGGATCACACTCTCGGCGTTTACCGGGATGGCTTCGATCATAAGGGGAATGTTATCTGCCTCAAATCCAAACTGTATCTGAGCCTGCTGCATCATATCGCGAAAAAGGCGTTTCGCTTTCTCTGTGCCGTATGCCAGTTCACTGATTCGGATCTGATGGCTGTCAAGATCCTCCTTTGTTAATGTGCAGCGGATCTGATTTTCGTTAATTTTTTCTATTTTCATATAATCACATCCTATAGTCAATGAAATTTAATCTTTTACATACTCTATTATATACCACAAAACCACAAGCTGTAAAGTCATTGAAAACCTCAATTTATAAAAAAGTGCAAGAAAGTTACAAAAGACTTGCATCCTGAAGAAAAAAGAATATAATAAAAAACAGGAGAAGCTATCTGAGATGTGGTAATTTTTGCAGTACAGATAACTTGAAGAAGACTTTTCTAAAGAATAAATCAGTGCAGAATCATTCAGACGACATTCCTGTCGCAGCACAGATTAAGAATCCCGGAATATTGATTGAATCAGGCGGCGAAGCAGATTGCGAACATCAGTCTGACCCTAAAATAAAACAGATCAGGTAGGCTTTTCCAGGAACCTGTACAGGTGTTTTCTAAAATCCAATAAAAAAGAAAGGGGGTAAATCAGGAAGAAATATATCACGACTTTACATAAGAGATGAATAAGGTTTCCGCAAAAGGCCAGGCCCTGCCGGGAAAGGGAAAACTACTTTTAAAGGTACGGAAATCAGAGTACATAAAGAGAAATAAAATGAAAAATTTTACATAAACAAAAGGAAAAACAGTCTTCCGGAAATGGTAAGATCCCCTATACTCATACAAACCAGTCCCGGAAGACTGTGATTAATTAAAGCAGATTGAGAATATTTACCCGGACAACAGATGATAAATATAAATATTTTGTGAAAAGTTATTAAAAGTCGATTTTTGTAATACAAATAAAATGGATTATGATATAATAAGAAAGCTTTTATGGACAATTTTAAGTCGAAAGGAAGAATAAGATGAAGAAGAAACAGATGCCTGTCCTGGTGGTAATCCTTTTGATTGTCCTGGTGGCTGTGATCGGAGCTGCCGTTTACGGGATCAACAAGCTGATACCCACCGGGAAACAGATGAATCTGACAGAATATTACGGACAGAATGAAGATGGTGAGGCAACCCTTATCATCGGAACAGACAAACTGGAGCAGAAGGCCATTATTTCCGGGGAAGAGGCATACCTGCCTCTGGATGTGGTAAATTCATATCTCAATCAGAGATATTACTGGGACAGTGACAACAAGAAGATTCTGTATGCGACTCCGTCAAAGCTTACAGAGATGGCTGCCTCACCGGAATCAGGAAGTGAGGTATGGCTTAACGGAGAGACTGTATATTTAAGCATTTCCTACATTAAAGAGTATACAGACATCGATTCATATATATATGAGAATCCATCAAGAGTAGCAATTCAGAAGAAATTCAAAAATGTAAACACTGTAACTGCACAGAAGGATACTGCAATCCGTTACCGGGGTGGAATCAAATCCGAGATCCTTACAAAAGTAAGCAAAGGAACTGTTCTGCGTCTGATCCAGGAGCTGGATGAGTGGGATCAGGTGGCAACTGATGACGGATATATCGGTTATGTCCGGAAGAATAAGGTTTCTGACCCGGAGAAGAAGACTTTTGAGCGGGATTTTGAGACAGAGACATACAGTTACATTACCATGGAGGATCCTGTGAATCTGGCATGGCATCAGGTGACCAGCACAGATGCCAACAGTTATCTGGCAGATACCATACAGAATATGACTGGCGTAAATGTGATCTCGCCTACCTGGTTCTCAGTTGCGGACAATAAAGGAAACATTACCAATCTTTCCTCAGGAGAGTATGTGGTACAGGCTCATGAGAGAGGACTTCAGGTCTGGGGGCTTATTGACAACTTCAGTGAGAATATAAAGACAACTACAGTCCTGTCCAGTACAGATTCCAGACAGAACCTGGTGAATCAGCTTGTTACAGCAGCACTTAAGGTGGGGCTGGATGGAATCAATATTGATTTTGAATATTTAAGTGAGGATGTGGGAGTACATTTCCTGGAGTTTTTGAGGGAACTGTCTATTCTGTGTCATCAGAACAATCTGGTTCTTTCTGTTGATAATCCTGTACCTGAGGATTTTACCAGCCATTATGACAGGGCTGAACAGGGAAGGGTCGTTGATTATGTGATTATCATGGGATATGATGAGCATTATGTAGGCTCAGAGGAGGCTGGTTCAGTTGCGTCTCTTCCATGGGTGGAACAGGGAATCAAGGATACACTGGAAGAGGTTCCGGCAAAACGTGTGATCAATGCAATTCCGTTCTATACCCGCCTTTGGAAAAAGACAGATGGAGGGGCGCTCACAAGTGAGGCAATTGGAATGGATCAGGCACAGGAAGTGATCACAGCCAATAATGTGGAGACCTACTGGGATAAGACAACAAGTCAGAATTATGGTAAATACGAGGCAGATGGCGCAACTTATGAGATATGGCTTGAGGATGCGCAGTCTATTGCCGAGAAGGTGAAGCTGATCTCCCAATACAAACTTGCGGGCGTTGCAGAATGGAAGCTTGGCTTTGAAAACAGCAGTATCTGGCAGGTGATCTCTGATAACCTGACGGAATAAAACAAAAGAAAAGAAGTAAAAACACTCCCGAGGACATATATTAAAGTAAATATGCCAGGGGGTGTTTTGCGTTGAAAAAACACTTTGCGGAACTTATAATGGCTTTTGTAATGCTGATCTGTTTTTATCTGTTGTCAGGAAAGGCAGCGGACACTGCCAGAGAAATCCTGAATCCCTCTTCCCAGGAAAAACTGATCCTGGTGGATGCCGGACATGGAGGCGCAGATCCGGGAATGGTTGGAATCGGGGAGCTGAAGGAGAAGGATATTAACCTCCAGGTATCCATGAAGCTGAAGAGTGCACTGGAGGAGAGAGGATTTACCGTGATCATGACCAGGGAATCGGATACCGGCCTTTACGAAAAAGGGACTGTGAATCTGAAAGCACAGGACCTGCAGAATCGGATCGGGATGATACGGAAATATCAGCCGGCACTTTCCATCAGTGTGCATCAGAACAGCTACAGCGATGGGAAGGTATGTGGACCGCAGGTTTTTTATTATGAAGATTCCCGGGAAGGGGAAGAGCTTGCAGATGCAATACAGAATCAGCTTAACGAGAAACTTCAGGTGGAGAGACCTCGGGAGATCAAGGGAAACAGGAGCTATTACATGTTGAAGAGAAGTCCGGGGATCATCAATATTGTGGAGTGCGGTTTTCTTACCAATCCCGGGGAGGCAGAACTGCTTCAGACAGAAGAGTATCAGCAGAAGGTAGCTGATGCAATTGCTGAGGGTGTCGTTACATATCTGAATGGGAATTCAGGAAAACAGAAATACTCTCTGGGGGTCACTGAAAAAAATATTCATTTTTTGTGAATTGTCTTTTCATAAAATGATGATTCTGATATACTTGACATGAATTAAGGAGAAATCTATGTTTGGAATTATCTATCTTATCTTATGTATACTGACAGGACTTGAAGCAGCGGGAGGTCTGCTTCTGCACAGAACAACAGGAAATGTAAATGCGCTGTGGGTGAAACTGCCTGCAGCGTTTGGAACCGGTATTTTACTTATGACATGGCCGGTTTATATCATTTCCTGGATCGTAAGTGTGTGTGCAGGAGCGGAAACTCCGCTTTTTTACGGTAATCTGGCAGTGATGGCTGCAGCAGCATTTATCCTGGCGGTCCTGTATATCCGAAGGAAACAGAAAGGAAAGCCATTATTTCGGGTAATGGACGATGCGGCCCGGATAAACCGGACTACGAAAAAAGAGATCATATTTTTTCTCATACTGGCCGTATTTATAACAGGGATGATGTTCTACGTGTTTCATGTGAAAGACGGAAGACTGTATTCAGGTTTTACAGTATTTGGAGATTATGCGCCCCATACTGCAATGATGAGATCCTTTTCCAGAGGAAATAATTTTCCCACACAGTATCCACATTATGGCGGGGCAGATGTAAAATACCATTTTATGTTCCAGTTTCTTGTGGGAAACCTGGAATATTTGGGAATAAGACTGGATCTGGGATATAATCTGGTAAGTATTCTTTCACTGCTTGGTTTTCTTATGATCCTGTATTCCATATGTTACAGAATATTTCACAGCTTCTGGGCGGGCTGTGTGAGTATTATACTGTTTGTATTCAGGAGCGGAACTGCTGTATGGAGATTTCTGTGGGAACATATGCAGGCAGGTGATCTTCTGTCCACTCTTGAGGAGAATACCTCCTTTATCGGTTACACAGCTAATGAGAACTGGGGACTGTGGAATTTTAATGTTTACCTTAACCAGAGACATCTTGCATTTGGGCTTCTGATCGCGGCACTGGCAGTGTGGATCTATATGGACTGGGTGGAAGCTTCAGGCGCACAGGAGGAGAAGGGGCTGGAATGGCTGAAAGATCGTTTTTTTACAAAGGAAGCCTGGATGTTCCGGGACTGGAAGTGTGGGGCACTGACCGGAATTTTTATGGGAATGATCGCATTCTGGAACGGGGCAGCGCTGATCGGCGGACTTCTGATCCTTCTTGGGTTTGCCATATTTTCTGACGGCAAGCTTGATTATGCACTGACAGCATTGATCGCGGTGATTCTTTCCGGGATACAGAGCAGCAGTTTTATTTCAGGTTCAGCCATGAGTCCGGCTTTTTACTGGGGATTCCTGGCAGACAACAGGAGTCTTCCGGGAGTTGCCTGGTACCTTATTCAGATCAGTGGGGTATTTTTTCTGGGGCTTATTGTTGTGGCAGTATTTCTGAAAAGGACAGAGAGAATTTTTCTTATGGGATTTGTTTTTCCTCTGTTTTTTGCCTTTCTTGTATCTCTTACACCGGATATCAATGTGAATCATAAATATGTGATGATCTCTTATGCTTTTGCAACGGTATTCTGGGGAGGAATGCTGCGCAGGCTATGGAAACCTGGAGGAAATGGAATTAAAATACTGGCTGTGAGAACTGCCTGTGTTTTTTTCAGTATATTTATGACAGCAACCGGACTTTATGATTTTGTGATCATTATAAGGGATAATGATACTAATCACAGGATGTGGGTAGATATGAACAGCAGTCTTACAGACTGGCTCAGTGCTAACCTGAAGAAAGATGATCTGATCCTTACACCGGAATATACTATGAACGACGTGACCATGTCCGGTGTGATGATGTACTGTGGATGGCCGTATTATGCCTGGTCTGCAGGTTACGATACCTATTACAGAGCCGGACAGGCACAGATCATCTATTCCACAACAGATAAGGAGCTTCTGGAAAGCACAGTAGCCCGGGAAAAGATCACCTACATTCTGTACGAAGACGGAATGGAATTTGAACAGCAGCAATGCCGGGAGGATATTATCAAAGAAATATATCCACTGGTTTACACTTCAGAGGATGGGAGAATAAGGATTTATGAAACATGACAGCTTGTACATTATTATGCCTGCCTACAATGAAGAAAAAAACATCGGAGATGTGATACAGCAGTGGTATCCGGTAGTGGAAACCATTGGCAATGACAGCAGGCTTGTGATCTTAAACGATGGAAGTAAAGATTCGACTTACCGTAAAATACAGGAATATGAGAATCAATATGACAGGCTTATTGGCATTGATAAAGAAAATGAAGGTCACGGAGGAACTATTTTACGAGGCTATCACTATGCTATTGAAGCAGGGGCTGATTATATTTTTCAGACAGATTCAGACGGACAGACTCTTCCCGAGGAATTCTGGCAGTTCTGGGAGAAGAGGCGGGATTGCGGACTTCTTATCGGAAACCGTAAGGGCCGGGAAGATGGAATTTCCAGAGTGGTGGTAACAAAGGTGCTGCGTCTGGTTATATTTATGACCTTCGGAGTGTGGGTAAAGGATGCAAACACACCCTATCGCCTTATGCGAAGCAGACAGCTTGAGAAGGTCCTGAAACGGATCCCGGAGGGATTCTTTTTATCAAATGTACTTATGACAGTGATCTATGAGAAACATCATCTTCATGTGGAATATATTCCTATTACATTTCGTCCGCGCCAGGGTGGGAAAAATTCCATCAATATGAAAAGGATCGTGAAGATCGGCAGACAGGCAATGGGAGATTTTCTGCGCCTGCGCAGCCGGATATGATATGGGAGGAAACAGACAGATGAGTGAAAAAATAAAAAAGATACTGCCTGAGACTGTGATCGCTGTGGTACTTGTGGCATTGTCGGCATTTCTTTTAAAGGGAGATGTATGGACGTTCTGGACCTGGTGTCTGTTGGCACTTTTTATGGGAATGATCGCCATGCCTGTAACTGGAAAGCTTTTTGAAAACTTTGAGGATAAAGGCTGGCTCTTTTCAAAAGTCCTGGCAATTGCAGTGACAGGATTTCTTACATGGTTTTTGGTTGCCATAGAGGTACTTCCTTTTACAGCAGTGACCTGCATTGCGGTCTCACTTGTATGTGGAGCCGGATGTGTAGTGCTTTTTCATTATCAGCTCAAAAAAGGGGAAATCTGTTATCCGGAAGGCCGGATGTCCCTGGTATTCAGGGAAGAGCTTCTGTTTTTGGCAGTATTTCTTCTGTGGACATATGTGGCAGGATTTCATCCACAGGCCTATGGAACCGAAAAGTTTATGGATTATGGATTTATGGAAGCGATGATGCGCAGTAAGACATTACCGGCCAGAGATCTGTGGTATTCAGAAGGAACCATCAATTATTATTATGGTGGTCAGTATTTTGCAGTATTTCTCACCAAGCTTTCCGGTAGCAGAGTTGAGCTTACATATAATCTTATGAGAACTTTTGTGGCTGCTTTTGGGTTTGTACTGCCGTTTTCCCTGGTGAGACAGCTTCTGAGAGATCGCCTGACAGGCAGACTTCAGGGGAAGACAGCATATATTCCGTCTGTAGCCGGATTTACTGCAGGAACTGCAGTTTCTATTGCCGGAAATGGCCATTATATTGTGTACCGTTGTGTGCTGCCTCTGATCCACAAGATTCAGGGAGTAGCAGAAACCGGGAGCTACTGGTTCCCGGATGCAACCCGTTATATAGGTTATAATCCACTGAATGAGGAAGATCAGACTATCCATGAATTTCCCTGCTATTCTTTTGTGCTGGGAGATCTTCATGCACATGTGGTTAATGTAATGTTTGTACTTCTGGTCATTGGACTCCTTTATACCTGGATGAAGAAAATGCGTACCGGAGAAGCTGTCTATACAAAGATGAAGGGCAGGGAATTCTGGCTCAGGCAGATTTGTATGCCCCATATTCTTCTGGTATCTGTACTTCTTGGAATGTTTCAGTGGACGAATTACTGGGATTTTGTGATCTACTTTGTGGTTTCCGGTGGAGTGATCCTTTTTACAAATATCGTGCAGTTTGAAGGCAGGATTTCCAGGATCCTTGTAGTGACAGCGGCACAGGCTGCGGAAATGGTAGTGATCTCCTATCTGGTGATCCTTCCTTTTACCTTAAAATTCAAGACAATGGTACAGGGAGTTGCCCTGGCACAGCATCATTCCCTTTTCTATCAGCTTGTGATCCTCTGGGGGCTTCCGGTGATCCTTACAGTGACCCTTATTGTGTCTGTTCTTTTGGAAAAACTCAGGGGAATGAAAAAGAAAAGCATCTACAGGCTTCTGGAAGCAGTATCTGTGCCGGATCTTTTTGCTGTGATCCTGGGGCTGTGTGCGATAGGACTGGTGATGATCCCGGAGCTTGTATATGTACGGGATATTTATGAAAAGGGTAATGCAAGAGCCAATACCATGTTTAAGCTTACCTATCAGGCTTACATCATGTTCGGAATGGTTATGGGATATGGAATTTACAGACTTCTACTTGTATCCAAACAGAAGATATTCAAGATCCTTGCAGGCATCGGTCTGTTTTTACTGATATGGACAGTTGGCTATTTTGGAAATGCGGTACATGCCTGGTTTGGGGATGTGTGGAAACCGTCACAGTATCAGGGGCTGGATGCAACAACATTCCTGGAAACCGATTTTTCGGAGGATGCTGCAGCGATTCACTGGCTTAAGGAAAATATCCAGGGTTCACCAGTGGTTCTGGAGGCAAACGGAGACAGTTATTCCGGGTTTGAGCGTGTATCAGCTTCAACCGGATTGCCAACAGTACTTGGCTGGTATGTTCACGAGTGGCTCTGGAGAAATGATGTGCCGGATCTGAATCAGAAAAGTGAGGAGATCAGGACAATTTATACATCCACAGAAGAATCCCAGGTGAGAAGCCTGATCCAGAGATATGATATTTCCTATATTTTTGTAGGTTCCAAAGAGAAAGAAAAATACGGAACAGATCTGAACGATGGCATGATCCAGAGCCTTGGTGAGATCGTGTTTACAGATGCTTCTTCAGGAACATATATTGTGAAAGTCGATTGACAGTATTTTGGATAAGCCTGTATAATAAAAATATGGATTTTCATAATAAATGACAGGAGGCAGGGCTTATGGACAGACTTAACAGATTATATATGGAAATGATTCAGTATTATCAGGGGAGTCCGAAACAGATTCAGCATTTGGCGAAGGTTCACAGTTTTTCCAGACTGATCGGCCAGAAAGAAGGACTGGATGAGAAGACTCTTTATACACTGGAAGCTGCTGCACTGGTTCACGATATCGGAATCAAACCGGGAATGGAGAGGTATGGACGTTCTGATGGCAAGATCCAGGAGAAACTGGGACCGGCTGCGGCAGAGCGGATGCTTGGGGAGCTTGGATTTGAGAAGGATGTGAGCGAGCGGGTTTCGTATCTGGTTGGTCATCATCATACTTATGAGAATATTGACGGGATCGATTATCAGATCCTTGTAGAAGCTGATTTTCTGGTGAATTATTTTGAAGATGATATTTCAGCAGATCATATCAGAAACAGTGTGCAGAAGATATTCAAAACAGAAACAGGTAAGAAAATTGCAGAGGAAATGTTTTTTCCGAAGCCGTTTGAGAAGTCTGAGACATGGGCACAGGATGCACTTCAGGATCTGGAAGATTTCATTGAAGAGCAGGGAGTATATATCAGACAGTAATGGAGTAATAAAATGAAAGCAGAAATAGCAGTAATGACAACAGAGAATGTGGATGCGGACGCCATTGCCAGGGGTGGAGAAATCCTTAAAAAAGGTGGTCTTGTAGCATTTCCCACAGAAACCGTATATGGCCTGGGCGGCAATGCACTGGACCCGGAAGCATCAAAGAAAATCTATGCAGCAAAGGGAAGGCCTTCCGATAATCCTCTGATCGTACATATTGCAGATATAAAGGATCTTAAGAAGGTGGCAGCAGAGGTGCCGGAGAAGGCGCAGATCCTGGCTGATAAATACTGGCCGGGTCCTCTTACGATGATCCTTCCCAAGGCAGATATCGTACCTTCTGAGACAACCGGGGGACTGGACAGTGTGGCTGTGCGGTTCCCAAGTGACCGGATCGCACAGGCGCTGATCCTTGCAGGAGGGGGATTTGTAGCAGCACCAAGTGCTAATACATCCGGACGCCCCAGCCCGACAACTGCAGGTCATGTGATCGAGGATCTGGGAGATAAGATCGATATGATCATTGATGGAGGACAGGTGTGTATAGGTCTGGAATCAACCATTGTTGATTTTACGGAGGATGTTCCGGTAGTTTTAAGACCAGGATATATTTCTCTGGAGATGCTTCAGGAAACACTGGGTGATGTACGTATGGACAGGGGACTGATAAGTCCTGACAGCAAAGTGCACCCCAAGGCGCCGGGAATGAAATACAGACATTATGCGCCTAAGGCTGATCTTACTATTATAGAAGGTGAAGCTGAGAATGTGATCCGGGAAATCCTCAGGAGAACAGACGAAGCTCTGGCAAAAGACAAAAAAGTTGGAATTATCGCAACAGATGAGACAAAAGACAGATACACAGAAGGTATTGTAAAGAGTATCGGAAGCAGGGATCAGGAGGAGACCATAGCACATCATCTCTATGAGGTCCTTCGGGATTTTGACAGTTGTAATGTAAGCGAGATTTACTCAGAGGCTTTTTATACACCAAGGATGGGACAGGCGATTATGAATCGGCTTCTGAAGGCTGCAGGCCACAAAATTATCAAAGTATAAAAATATTTTTCAGGAGGGAACGAAAAATGATAGCACTTGGATGTGATCACGGCGGATATGAGCTGATGCAGGAGGTAAAAAAACACCTTGAGGAGAGGGGAATCCAGTACAGGGACTTTGGCTGTGACGGTACAGGTTCTGTAGATTACCCTGTCTATGGCAAAAAAGTAGCACAGGCCATTGTTGACGGTGAATGTGATAAAGGTATTCTGATATGCGGAACAGGAATCGGCATTTCCATCACAGCCAACAAATTTAAGGGAATCCGTGCCGCACTTTGCACAGACTGTTTCTGTGCGGAGGCTACAAGACTTCACAATGACGCAAATGTACTGGCTATGGGAGGACGCGTAGTAGGTCCGGGACTTGCACTTAAGATCGTAGATACATTTCTGGATACACCGTTTTCCGGAGATGAGAGACATATCAGACGTATCGGCATGATCGAAGACTGATACAGGAAAAGAGGGTTTTTACATGGAGAAAAAGGGACAGAAAAGAAATGATTATCTTTCCTGGGATGAATATTTTATGGGGGTAGCCATACTTTCCGGAATGAGGTCAAAGGATCCTCACTCGCAGGTTGGTGCATGTATTGTCAGTGAGGATAATAAGATCCTGTCCATGGGATATAACGGATTTCCCAAGGGCTGCTCGGATGATGAGTTTCCCTGGGGAAGAGAGGGAGATGCCCTGAATACAAAATATCTGTATGTGACACACAGTGAACTTAATGCGATCCTGAATTACAGAGGGGGAAGCCTTGAGGGAGCCAAACTTTATGTGTCACTTTTTCCCTGCAATGAGTGTGCCAAAGCCATTATTCAGGCGGGAATCAGGACAATTGTTTATGACTGTGACAAATATGCAGACACCCCTTCTGTGATCGCATCAAAAAAAATGCTGAATGCTGCAGGTGTGCGGTATTACCGCTACAACAGAACAGACAGGGAGATTAAGATCAAGGTCTGAGATTCTGTACAGACAAAGAATGATTTTGAAAAAAATACAATTGGTTTGAATTTTGATAAAAAGATCAGATTTATGATATAAGAAAACTGCTTTTTCCGTTATATTATGTATTGAACAAAGAAGGCAAAAAACAACGGGACGGACATCATATCCTTGCTGGATTTCAGATGTCCGTTTCGTGATATAAATGAAAAGGGGAAAAGTCATGAAGAAATATCTTGTTTTTGATATTGGTGGAACTTTTATCAAATATGCCCTGATGAATGAGGAAACGGAGATTCTGGAGAAAGATAAGGTTCCCACACCATATTACGAAGATCACACAAAAGAAGATTTTTATCAGGTAATGGATACAATAGTTGAGAAGTACCGTGATCAGATCGAGGGTATCGCTATCAGTATGCCTGGAATGTTGGACAACCAAAACGGACATTGTGTTACTGCCGGAATGTTGGGATATCTTGTAGGCGTGACTGTAGGCGATGAGCTTGAGGCACGTTATGATCTTCCTGTCAGTGTGGAAAACGATGGAAAGTGTGCGGCACTTGCAGAGTTCTGGAAAGGAAGTCTTAAGGGATGTACCAACGGAGCTGTTGTTGTTCTGGGAACAGGTGTTGCCGGAGGAATCATCATCAATGGCGAGCTTTACCGTGGAAACCGTTTTACAGCGGGAGAGTACAGCTATGTCTGTGCGATTCCGGAAAGAAAAACAGAGAATGAGGGTTACTGGGGCTTTAACTCCGGTGCGGAAATGCTGGCAAAGGCTGTGGCAAAGCATACAGGTGCAGACTGGAAGGATTATGATGGACTGAAGATCTTTGAACTTGTAAATAACGGGGAAGAGAAGGCCTGTGCAGGACTTAAGGAATTTACTGATTTCCTGGCTGTGCAGATCTACAACCTGAATATTTTCCTGGATCTTGATGTGATCGCAGTAGGCGGTGGAATCAGCCAGCAGCCGGCACTTCATGAATATCTGAAGAGAAGCGTTGATGAGCTGATCGATGTGAACCCTATACGAAGTATTTCTTCTTATGTACCACAGCCGAAACTTACAAACTGTACATTTTTCAATGATGCCAATCTGATCGGCGCATTATATCATTTCTTAAGGAGGAGATCAAAATGAGTTTTCCGGAAGGATTTTTATGGGGTGGCGCAGTAGCTGCCAACCAGTGTGAAGGAGCGTACAATGAGGATGGCAAGGGTCTCTGCACCCAGGATGTCACACCTCACGGAATTGTAGGAGAGAGAACAGAGGAGCCTACACCGGACAATATGAAGCTTGTGGGAATTGATTTTTACCACCGCTATAAAGAAGATGTGAAGCTTTTTGCAGAGATGGGATTCAAAGTATTCCGTACTTCTATTGCATGGAGTCGTATTTTCCCAAATGGTGATGAGGAGACTCCCAACGAAAAAGGACTTCAGTTCTACGATGACCTTTTTGATGAGTGCCACAAATACGGAATCGAGCCGCTGGTAACAATCTCACATTATGAGACACCACTTCATCTTTCCAAGACCTATGATGGCTGGGTAAACAGAAAGATGATCGGTTTTTATGAGAGATATGTGCGTACTATTTTTGCACGATATGGAAAAAAAGTAAAATACTGGCTCACATTCAACGAGATCAACTCTGTTCTTCATGAGCCGTTTTTAAGTGGCGGTATTTATACAGCCAAAGACAAACTTTCCAAACAGGATCTTTATCAGGCTGTACATCATGAGTTTGTGGCAAGTGCCCTTGCAACAAAGATCGCACATGAGATGATGCCGGATGCCAAGGTTGGCTGCATGGTTTTAAGTATGCCGATCTATCCGCTGTCTCCTGCACCTGATGATGTGATCAAGGTAATGGAAAGCTCCCATATGAATGATTTCTTTGCGGATGTACATGTACGTGGTGTTTATCCGGGATACATGAAGAGATATTTCCGTGAGAATAATATTGAGATCAGATTTGAGCCGGGAGATGAGGAAATCCTTAAGAATACTGTGGATTTTGTTTCTTTCAGTTATTACATGAGTATCTGTGATACGGCAGATCCTGAAAAGCAGATCAAGGGCAAAGGCAATCTTATGGGAGGAGTTCCGAATCCCTACCTTGAGGCAAGTGAGTGGGGATGGCAGATCGATCCCAAGGGACTTCGCTATATAATGAATTATTTCTATGACAGATATCAGAAACCTCTGTTTATCGTTGAGAATGGCCTTGGAGCTGTTGATAAGCTGGTTGAGGGCCCGGATGGAGTTCCTACTGTTGAGGATGATTATCGTATCGATTATCTGAAAAAACATCTTCTTCAGGTTGAGGAGGCGATCAAGGATGGAGTTCCGGTTATGGGATATACTTCCTGGGGATGCATCGATCTTGTAAGCGCATCCACTGGAGAGCTTCGCAAACGTTACGGATATATCTATGTTGACCGTAATGATGACGGAACCGGTACACTGAACCGTTATAAGAAAAAATCTTTCTACTGGTATAAAGATGTGATCGAAACCAACGGAGAAGCACTTCACAAGGAGGATTAAAAATGGCAGATGAACTGATCAGTATTATTCCTGACATGAAAAGAAAAACTATCGATGAATTTGTAAAGAAAGCACAGGAGCTGGATCACCCTCTTCTGACAAAGAAAGTGAATCCCCAGGCACTGGTAAGGGCAGGAAGAGATGAGAGTGGAAACGGAGTGATCGTTTCCAGGGAAGACATTGCAGGAATGAAAGAGATCCGCATGAAGAAAGGCGACAGCCTCTGCATGGATTTCGGTGATCATTACGTAGGACATGTAACCTTAAAGCTTGCATCAGCAGGAAGCCCGCAGGATGCGCCGGCATATCTTCGCCTGAAATTTGCAGAGATCCCAAATGAGCTTCTGGACGATTCTTCCACATATGAAGGGTGGATCAGTAAAGGCTGGATTCAGGAAGAATATATCCACATTGATGTACTTCCCTGTGAACTGAAACTTCCAAGAAGATATGCTTTCCGTTATCTGGAAGTACTTGCTATTGATACTTCACAGAAATTCCAGGTCGTTGTGGAGGATGCATCCCTCACAGCAGAGTCTGCCGTAGAGCTGGAAAGTGTTGCACCGGTTGAAGGGATTCCGGAAGATATGCAGAAGATCGACCGTGTAGCTCTGAAGACACTTCAGGATTGTATGCAGCATGTATTTGAGGACGGACCCAAGCGTGACCGCCGCCTCTGGATCGGAGATCTTCGCCTTCAGGCAAAGGCAAATTATGCTACATTCCGCAATTTTGATCTTGTGAAACGCTGCATGTATCTGTTCGCAGGACTTACCAGAGAAGACGGAAAGATTGGTGCGTGTCTGTTTACAGAGCCTGTTATGCAGGTTGATGATACATTTCTCTGGGATTATTCCCTGTTCTTTGTATCTATTCTCTATGATTATTACAATGAGACAAAGGACGAGGAAGTTCTTAAGGAACTGTGGCCGGCAGCTTACCGTCAGATCCAGCTTGCCCTTGACGATATGGAAGATGGAGTGTTAAAAACAGACAATCCTATGATCGCCTTTATTGACTGGAAGGAAGGACTTGACCGTCAGGCAGCGGCACAGGGCGTATGGATCTACTGTCTGCGCCAGGGTGCAAAGCTGGCAGAGCTTGCAGGCGATGAGACAGCCAGAGAACATATTGACGGGCTTCTTCAGGAAGCATTAAAAAATGCAGTAGAGCATTTCTGGGATGAGGAACAGGGATTCTTTGTAAGTGGCAGCAACCGTCAGATCTCCTGGTCTTCCCAGGCATGGATGGTTCTTGCAGATGTGTTTGATGCAGAGAAGAGTAAGGCGCTTATGAACCATCTTCTTGAGGTAAAACCGGAGATGGGTGTCTCCACACCTTATGGATACCACCATATTATTGAGGCACTTCTCCATGTGGGAGAGAAGGACGAGGCACTGGAACTTCTCCGTACATACTGGGGAGGCATGATCGATCTTGGGGCAGATACTTTCTGGGAAGCATTTGACCCGGCGGATCCTAATGCCTCACCTTATGGAAATACCCAGGTAAACAGTTTCTGCCACGCATGGAGCTGTACACCGGCATGGCTGTTCAGAGAGTATTTTCAGAAATAATATGAAAAATATGTATTTTTAAGGATATCCGTTGTATCATATGAGGTACAGCGGATATCTTTGTATCGCTGAAAACTACTTGGTAATGTTCAGGGGATATTTTTCAAATATACTCCATGAAATCAGGAGAGTAACAGATGGAAAAAGAAGCGAAGTATAAAGAACTCCTTAATAAATGTTTAATGTGTCCAAGAAGCTGCAAGACAGACCGAAACCATGGGAAAAAAGGTTTCTGCGGCATGGATAACAGGATTTTTATTGCCAGGGCTGCTCTTCATATGTGGGAGGAACCGTGTATTTCCGGTAAAAAAGGCTCAGGGGCAGTATTTTTTTCGGGATGCGGTCTGCGCTGCTGTTATTGCCAGAATCATGATATTGCCATAGGGAGCAGGGGGCTTGAGATCACAGAGGAAAGGCTTGGGGAAATATTTCTGGAGCTTCAGGAACAGGGCGCTGCCAATATCAACCTGGTAACAGGGGCACATTATGTGCCGCAGATCATAAATGCGTTGGATTCTGCCCGGAAACAGGGGCTGAGACTGCCGGTGGTGTATAATTCCAGCGGATATGAAAATCCGGATGTACTCAGGCTTCTGGAAGGTTACGTGGATGTTTATCTTCCGGATATGAAGTATATAAAGACGGATATTGCGGAGAGATTTTCGCATGCACCGGATTATCCGGGGAGGGCACAGGCTGCAATCCGTGAGATGGTAAGACAGACCGGTGCATGTAAATTTGACCAGGAGGGATATATTACAGGCGGTACAATAGTACGTCATCTTATTTTGCCGGGACATACGGCAAACTCTATTGAGGTGCTGCGATATCTTCACGAGACATATGGAAATCAGATATATATCAGCATTATGAACCAGTATACCCCGGTAAGGGAAATTCAGGAATATCCGGAGCTTAATCGAAAAGTGACAAAAAGGGAGTATGAAAAAGTTCTGAATGCTGCCGTGGAAATGGGAATCAGTAAGGGGTTCATCCAGGAAGGAGAGACTGCTTCGGAAAGCTTTATCCCGGACTTTGATTACGAAGGGGTCAGAAAAAAAGTCCTGTAAATGGAAGGAGGCCGGTACTTTCGTACCGGCGCGTATGAAAAAGAAAAATATTTTATAGAAAGCATATTGCCTTCTATGCCTAATAATATAACTTTTAAATGTGAATAAATAGTGAGCAAAATGTGAAAAAAACGTGAATTATTACCAATTATGCCGTTTTTTATACAGAATATGCCGTTTTGAGAGAATAAAAAATTCACAAGACTAATGATTCAGGACTGGTCACATTCTGCCTTGCAGGGCATATCAAAACCAGGATTAAATGCATAGAAATTCCGGGAATCCAACTGTTCCTGTACAGAGCGCAGAGCTTCACCGAAACGCTGGAAGTGTACGATTTCTCTTGCGCGCAGAAAACGGATCGGGTCCGCAACTTCGGGCATATTTCCAACTACCCGGAGGATGTTGTCATAGGTGGAGCGTGCTTTCTGTTCCGCTGCAAGATCCTCGAACAGATCTGTAACAGGATCCCCTTTGCTCTGGAATTCACAGGCATTAAAAGGAATTCCACCTGCGGCTTGCGGCCAGATGCCTACAGTATGATCGATATAATAAGGTCCGAGTCCGCTGTTCTCGATCTCCTCCATGGAAAGATTTCTGGTAAGCTGATGAACAATGGTGGAAACCATTTCAAGATGAGCCAGTTCCTCAGTTCCGATATCATTAAGAACAGCTACTGCAGTGCGGTTGGGCATTGTAAATCGCTGGGACAGATATCGCATGGATGCACCGATCTCGCCATCCGGGCCACCGTACTGACTCATAATAAACTGTGCAACCTTTGCATTTGGGGTTGTGATATTAACAGGATACTGAAGCCTTTTTTCATAATTCCACATAATCTATCTGCATCCTCCTTCCTGCTCCCATGGGAACGGCTGCTGTGCCCACTTCCAGGTGGAAAGATCACTGTCTGTGGCACTGTCGATGGTGAGGGGGCCATAAAGACTGGAATATTCTTTCAGAAGATGGTTTCGCCTGGAGGAAACCTGGGTAAAAAGTTCCAGCGCTTTCGGATCTGTGGGATGAGTGTCAAGATAGAGAAGGAGGTCATCGACAGCGAAGCTTACTTCGTTGAGCTTTTTGAGAAGCTGTTTTCTGGAATTTATATTTTCTCCGTTTTTCATCGACGAACACCTCGCTTTCCGCAAAATGGCTTACATAGCTGTGGGAAAAGAGTCCCGACCTTCAGGGCATAGGAGAGATCATAAGTGGTGGTGTATTCCTGGTCGGGAACATAGGCCATGGCCGGTCCCGGGGAAATTTTACATTTGTGGGAAGGATATTCCTGGCAGCAGTTTCCACTGCGTGCTCCGGGAGGGACATTCATTCCGCAGGTGATGGTGTAGGGCCTGCATCCCGGGCGATTGGTCTGAAATCTATCCATAACGTTTACAAACCTTTCTATAAGATATCTGTTACCCTATATTCTATGGATATTTCAGAAAAGGGTGCCTGGTTTGGAAGGCTGGCTGCATTTTATAAAACTTATTACATTTTTCTATAAATCCAAAATAATATTCCTGTTTAAAAATTACAGGGACAGTGCTATAATACTCTTGCTTATCATTGATGTGATAGGCTTTTACTTATGATCGTAACCATTTTGTATGGTTCTGAAGGAGGAAATTATGCAGGTTATTATCGTGGGCTGCGGCAAGGTTGGACGGACACTTGCAGAACAGCTTCAGGCAGAGGATATTGATATTACCCTTGTTGACATATCTGCGGATAAGATTAATGAGCTTTCCGAAAATATTGATGCAATGGGAATTGTGGGAAACGGTGCCAGTATTAATACATTGATGGAGGCCGGAGTAGATACCGCAGATATCCTGATCGCAGTAACAGCATCCGATGAGCTGAACCTTCTCTGCTGCCTGATCGCACAGAAGGCAAACCGTTGTCAGACTATTGCCCGCGTCCGCAATCCAATTTATGGAAAAGAAATAGGCTTTATCAAGGAACGCCTTGGAGTTACCATGATCATCAACCCGGAGCTGGCAGCAGCGCAGGAGATATCACGCCTTCTCCGTTTTCCGTCAGCTATGAAGATTGATACATTTGCCCGTGGCCGTGTGGAACTTTTGAAGTTTAAGGTACTTCCGGAATTTGGGCTGGATGAAATGAGCGTATCCCAGCTTTCCGGCACGTTCCGAAGCGATATTCTGGTGTGTGCAGTAGAGAGCCGTGACAGTATTGCCATTCCGGGCGGAGATTATATCATCCATAACGGAGATATGGTTTCCATTCTGGCTTCACCGGTAAATGCGTCAGGATTTTTCCGCAAGATCGGGCTGAAGACCAATCAGGTCAAAAACTGTATCATTGTGGGAGGTGGAACCATTTCCTACTATCTTGCACGGGCACTTCTGGATATGAAGATCGGAGTCAAGATCATAGAGCAAAATAAGGAACGCTGTGAAGTACTCAGTGACCTTCTGCCGGATGCTACCATCATCAACGGAGACGGAACCAACCGTTCCCTTCTTCTTGAGGAAGGGCTTGTGGAGTCAGAAGCATTTGTAACACTGACCAATCTGGATGAGGAGAATGTTTTTCTTGCACTTTTTGCAAAAAGTATTTCAGATGCCAAGCTGGTTGCCAAGGTGAACCGGCTGGAATTTAATGACGTGATCGATGCGCTTGACATAGGAAGTGTGATCTATCCGAAGAATATTACTTCAGACTATATCCTTCAGTATGTCCGCGCAATGCAGAACAGCATTGGAAGTAATGTGGAAACTCTTTATCATATTCTTGATAACAATGCGGAGGCATTGGAATTTGCCATCCGCGAAGAGTCTGCAGTTACAGGAACGCCTCTTGCAGAGCTGAATCTCAGGAGCAATCTTCTGGTAGGCTGCCTGAACAGAAACGGTTCTATCCGGATTCCACGTGGACAGGATACCATTGAGGTAGGAGACACTGTGATCATTGTCACCACTCACAAAGGACTTTGTGATATTACGGATATACTTGCAAGGTAAAGGAGTTTTTTGATTATGAATTATTCCATCATCATTTATATTCTGGGATGGATCCTTAATGTGGAAGCTGTTTGTATGGCACTGCCCTGTGTTACGGCACTGATATATCGGGAGAAGGCAGGAGTGGCTTTTGTGATCACTATTATTGCCTGTCTGGCATTTGGAATCCCGCTGGTGTGCAGAAAGCCGTCAAAGAAGGCTTTTTATGCCAGGGAGGGACTGGTGACAACAGCTCTGAGCTGGATCGTGCTCAGTATTGTGGGTGCAGTTCCTTTTGTGCTCAGTGGTGCCATACCGGATCCGATCGATGCATTTTTTGAGATTGTTTCCGGATTTACGACAACAGGTTCCAGTATCCTCAAGGATCCATCTCTGATGCCTCACTGCATCAATATCTGGCGGTGTTTTGCACACTGGATCGGAGGTATGGGAGTACTGGTATTCATTCTTACGCTGCTGCCTCTTGCAGGCGGGTACCATATGAACATTATGAAAGCGGAGAGCCCGGGGCCTTCTGTAGGTAAGCTGCTTCCCAAGGTTCAGGCCACTGCCAAGATGCTGTATAAGATTTATATTGCTTTAACACTGCTTCTTATTGTATTGCTCCTTCTTGGGGGCATGCCGCTTTTTGATACACTGTGTGCGGCATTTGGTACTGCAGGTACCGGTGGATTTGGTATCCGCTCGGACAGTATGGGTGGATATAATATGTATATACAGGTGGTTATCACTGTTTTTATGATACTGTTTGGTGTAAACTTCAATGTTTATTTCCTGATCCTTACCAGAAAATTTGCCCAGGCTTTCAAGTCAGAGGAAGTTCGGTGCTATTTTCTGGTGATTCTGGTGTCGGCGCTGATTATCACGCTGAATGTCAGAGATATGTTTGAAAATATCGGCATTGCAATGCAGCAGGTATTTTTCCAGGTGGGATCTATCATTACCACTACAGGATATGCAACAACAGACTTTAACCAGTGGCCGGCCGTGTCACGCACGATTATCGTTCTGCTTACTTTCTGTGGTGCCTGCGCAGGCAGTACAGGTGGAGGTATCAAGATTTCACGTCTGCTTCTGATGCTGAAGTCAGTTCGCAAGGAGCTTCATCTTTATCTGCATCCCAATGCAGTCAAAAAGATCAAGATGGACGGAAAGGTGGTATCCCACGAGGTTATGAGAGCCACCAATATTTATATGATCGTTTATATCTTGCTGATGGCTGTGTCCATACTGATCATCAGTTTTGATGAGTTTGACCTGGTGACTAACTTCACCGCTGTGGTAACAACTATCAATAACGTAGGTCCGGGCCTTTCGCTTATCGGACCGACAGGGAACTTCAGTATTTTTTCACCTCTGTCCAAGCTGGTACTGTCCTTTGACATGCTTGCCGGTCGACTGGAGCTGTTTCCCATACTGATCCTGTTTTTGAGGGAAACCTGGAAAAAGTTCTGAAGAAAAGGGAATCATGGGGTGAAAGCCGTTCATCGCAGAGGATCCGTAAAGCAGGGATTTTTCTTATACAAAAACCTCCGGGACATTCTTTTAACGGAATGTTCCGGAGGTTTTCTGATATATGGAGATCAGTCGTTTTTATGTAAATTCTTCTGAGCTGTGGATAACATCAGCTTGATACGGTTTAACTGGTTAACTTCACTTGCACCCGGGTCATAATCGATAGCCACGATGTTTGCTTCCGGATGTTCACGGCGAACTTCCTTGATAACGCCCTTACCTACGATATGGTTAGGCAGGCAGCCAAATGGCTGGATGCAGACGATGTTAGGCACACCACCGTGGATCAGTTCCATCATTTCACCGGTAAGGAACCAGCCTTCGCCGGTCTGGTTTCCGGGAGAAACGATTGGTTCTGCCATTTTTGCAAGATCACGGATATCTGCAGCAGGAGTGAAGTGGCGGCTCTCTGCAAGTGCTTCATTGGCAGTTTTTCTCAGCCAGTCAATGGCACGAAGACCCAGATTTGCCACAGTAGCCTTGGACTTTTTGAAACCAAGCTTCTTAACTTTGAAGTTCTGGTTAAAGAAGCAGTAGCAGATAAAGTCGATCAGGTCAGGAACTACCGGTTCCGCACCCTCTGCTTCCAGAAGGTCTGCAAGATGGTTGTTGGCAGCGGGAAGGAATTTAACCAGGATCTCGCCTACAATACCTACACGGGGCTTCTTCTCATCGGAGATAGGAATGGTATCAAATTCGTGAACCATTTCCCGGCACATCTTTTTAAACTGGCTGTGACTTACGCTGCTTCCGGTAAGAAAGGCAATAACACGCTGTTCCCAGATCTTGTGCTTGCGGTTCACGATGCCTTCCTCAAGCTCATAAGGACGCATACGGTAAACACATTTCATCAGGATATCGCCAAATACCGCACCATAAACAACGCGTTTGATAAGGGGCAGAGTCAGCTTAAATCCAGGATTGCTCTCCAGACCGCTTAAGTTCAGGGAGATAACCGGCACCTGTTCCATTCCTGCCTTCTTAAGAGCACGGCGGATAAAGGCGATGTAGTTGGAAGCACGGCATCCACCGCCTGTCTGTGACATGATGACGGCTGTCTTGTCCAGGTCATATTTGCCGGAAAGAAGGGCGTCCATGATCTGTCCTACAACCATAAGAGACGGGTAGCAGGCATCATTGTTTACGTATTTCAGACCCACATCAACTGCGTGTTTGTTGTCATTTGGAAGAACCACAAAATTGTAACCACAAACATTGAAGCAGGCTTCCAGAATCGTGAAATGGAAAGGTGACATCTGTGGGCAGAGGATGGTGTAATTTTTGCGCATCTCTTTGGTAAAGGATACCTTTTCGATGGAGGATGGAAGGATCTCGCGTTTCTTGTTCTGTGCTTCCTTTGCCCGGAGAGCTGCGATCAGGGAGCGGATACGGATCCTTGCAGCACCAAGGTTGTTGACTTCATCGATCTTTAGGCAGGTGTAGATCTTGTTACTTCCATCCAGGATCTCATAAACCTCGTCTGTTGTAACAGCGTCCAGTCCGCAGCCGAAAGAGTTTAACTGGATCAGATCCAGATCTTCTCTGGTCTTTACGAAATTGGCAGCAGCGTAGAGACGGGAATGATACATCCACTGGTCATTAACACGGATCGGACGTTCCACATGAGCCAGATGGGAAATGGAATCCTCTGTAAATACGGCAATACCGTAACTGTTGATCATATCCGGGATACCGTGGTGGATCTCAGGATCAATGTGGTATGGACGGCCTGCAAGCACAATACCCCTGCGGCCGGTATCTTTTAAATACTGAAGAGTTTCTTCCCCCTTTTTCTGTACATCGCGGCGAACTGCGGCAAGCTCTTCCCAGGCCTTGTGGGCAGCAGCTTTTACCTCGGCTGCCGGGATATCGGAGAACTCTTCAACCAGACGGCCGGTAAGGATATCCTCAGAAGTAAAGGCAAGGAACGGATTCATGAATCTGATAGAAGGATCATTTAATTCATCCACATTGTTCTTGATATTTTCTGCATAAGAGGTAACGATAGGACAGTTGTAATGGTTGACTGCATCCGGGAATTCATTTCTCTCGTATGGAATACATGGGTAAAAAATAAATTTCACGTCATTTCTGAGAAGCCATGTGACATGACCGTGAGCAAGTTTGGCCGGGTAGCACTCGGATTCACTTGGAATGGATTCGATACCCAGTTCATAGATCTTACGTGTGGAGGTAGGAGAAAGAACCACCTGGTATTTCAGCTCTGTGAAGAATGTATACCAGAACGGGTAATTCTCAAACATGTTCAGGACACGTGGGATACCCACCTTTCCACGGGTTGCCCTGTCTGCAGTAAGAGGTTCATAGGAAAAGATCCGCTTATATTTGTAATCAAAAAGATTGGGAATATGATCCTTGTTCTTCTCCTTGCCAATACCACGTTCGCAGCGATTTCCACTGATATACTGGCGGCCGCCGGAGAACTTGTTGATGGTCAGTCGGCAGTTGTTGGTACAACCGCGGCAGTTGGCCATGGAGGTGGTGTATTTCAGGGCATTGATCTGGTCGATGGAAAGCATGGAGGTTTTTGTACCCTCCTGGTAACGCTCCCTTGCAATGAGGGCAGCACCGAAAGCGCCCATGATTCCTGCGATATCCGGACGGATTGCCTGGCAGTTGGCAATTTTTTCAAAGCTTCTTAAAACTGCATCGTTGTAAAAAGTACCACCCTGGACAACAATATGCTTACCAAGCTCGGAAGCATCGGAAACCTTGATTACCTTGTAAAGAGCATTCTTGATTACTGAGTAGGCAAGGCCTGCGGAAATATCGGAAACTTCTGCGCCCTCTTTCTGGGCCTGTTTAACCTTGGAGTTCATAAATACGGTACATCTGGTTCCAAGGTCAATGGGATTTTTGGCAAAAAGTGCAGCTTTGGCGAAGTCCTGTACTGTGTAGTTCAGGGATTTTGCAAATGTCTCAATAAAGGAACCGCAGCCTGAGGAACATGCCTCGTTAAGCTGTACGCTGTCAACTGTCTGGTTACGGATCTTGATACATTTCATATCCTGGCCGCCGATATCCAGGATACAGTCAACCTCCGGGTCAAAAAATGCAGCAGCATAGTAATGGGAAACAGTTTCAACCTCGCCCTCGTCAAGGAGAAGCGCAGCCTTGATCAGTGCCTCGCCGTAACCTGTGGAACAGGAAAAAGCGATCTCAGCATCTTTTGGAAGCTCACGGTAGATCTCCTGGATGGAACTGATGGTAGTTTTGAGAGGATTACCGTTATTGTTGCTGTAGAAAGAGTAGAGAAGAGTTCCGTCTTCTCCTACCAGTGCGGTTTTGGTGGTTGTGGAGCCGGCATCAATTCCAAGGAAACATTTGCCCCTGTAGGAGGCAAGATCACCGGTTTTGACCTTATAGGCGCTCTGGCGCTTGTGAAAAGAATCATAATCCTCCTGTGTGGCAAAAAGAGGCTCCATACGCTCAACCTCAAAGTCAAGTTTGATGGTAGTACGCATACGCTCCTTAAGCTCTGTCAGGGAAACAGTGATATCCTGGTTTGCATTGAGGGCAGAACCCATAGCTGCAAAAAGATGGGAATTATCCGGAGCAATGATGTGCTGGTCATCCAGTTTCAGGGTGCGGATAAAGGCCTGCTTCAGTTCAGAAAGGAAATGAAGTGGACCGCCCAGGAAAGCAACGTGGCCACGGATAGGCTTGCCACAGGCGAGACCTGAGATAGTCTGGTTTACCACTGCCTGGAAAATGGAAGCGGAAAGGTCTTCCTTGGTGGCACCGTCGTTGATAAGGGGCTGTATATCGGTTTTGGCAAAAACACCGCAACGGGCTGCGATGGGATAAAGTGCTTTATAATGTCTGGCATATTCATTCAGGCCGGTAGCGTCTGTCTGGAGAAGAGAGGCCATCTGATCGATAAAGGAACCTGTACCACCGGCACAGATGCCGTTCATACGCTGCTCTACATTGCCGTTTTCAAAGTAGATGATCTTGGCATCCTCACCACCCAGCTCAATGGCAACATCTGTCTGGGGTGCCAGCTTCTGAAGGGATGTGGAAACAGCGATAACCTCCTGTACAAAGGGAACCTCCAGATGGTTGGCAAGTGTAAGACCACCGGAACCTGTGATGACCGGACAGAGTGTAAGCTCGCCAAGCTGATTCTCTGCCTTCTGGAGAAGGTCAGCAAGAGTTTCCTGGATATTGGCAAAATGTCTCTCATAATCAGAAAAGACAAGGTTGTCGTTCTCATCAAGTATCGCAATTTTGACAGTGGTGGAACCAATGTCAATTCCTAATGTGTGTTTCTTCATATAGTATTGATTTCCTCCTTGCTATGTATACAGGGATTGCCATCACCTGATGTGATGGAGATTACTTCCTATTAAAATGTTTTATAACGAACAGCCTATATTATACGATAATGACTGTCAAATGGCAATGTAAAAGTTTAACAAGGATTTCGTTTTATGGTAGCCTGTAAAGCAAAAATATGTTATGATAAATTTTCAGGAGAAAATATCAGATTGTTAGAAGGGAAACGAAATGGCAGAATATAAGCTGATAAAAACAGAAGGAAGGGCGAAACGGGGAGAGTTCAAGACTGTTCATGGAACCATTCAGACACCGGTTTTTATGAATGTGGGAACTATCGCAGCTATTAAAGGTGCGGTTTCCACCACTGATCTCCGGGAGATCGGCACACAGGTGGAACTTTCCAATACCTATCATCTCCATGTACGCCCGGGAGATAAGATCGTGAAGCAGTTGGGCGGTCTTCATAAATTCATGAACTGGGACAAACCGATCCTTACAGATTCCGGCGGATTCCAGGTGTTTTCACTGGCAAAATTAAGAAAGATCAAGGAAGAGGGCGTTTACTTCAACTCCCATATTGACGGACACAAGATCTTTATGGGACCGGAGGAGAGTATGCAGATCCAGTCCAATCTGGCATCCACCATTGCCATGGCTTTTGATGAGTGCCCCAGCAGTGTGGCAGATAGAGATTATGTACAGCGCTCTGTAGAGCGTACGACCAGATGGCTGAAACGCTGCAAGGATGAGATGGCAAGACTGAACAGTCTTCCGGATACCATCAACAAAGAACAGCTTCTTTTTGGAATCAATCAGGGTGCTGTTTATGAGGATATCCGTATTGAACATGCACAGGCGATTTCCGAGCTTGATCTGGACGGATATGCAGTAGGCGGCCTGGCAGTTGGTGAAACCCATGAGGAAATGTACCGTATCCTTGATGAGGTAGTGCCGCATCTTCCGCAGAACAAGCCAACTTACCTTATGGGAGTAGGTACCCCTGCCAATATTCTGGAGGCTGTCGAAAGGGGCGTGGATTTCTTTGACTGCGTATATCCAAGCAGAAATGGTCGCCACGGCCATGTTTATACCAATCACGGAAAGATGAACCTTTTCAATGCAAAATACGAGCTGGATGCCAGACCTATTGATGAAGAGTGCCAGTGCCCTGCCTGCCGTCATTACAGCAGGGCGTATATCAGACACCTTCTCAAGGCAAAGGAGATGCTGGGAATGAGACTCTGTGTGCTCCATAATCTGTATTTTTACAATCATATGATGGAGGAGATTCGTGATGCACTGGACGCAGGCAACTTTGCGCAGTATAAGAAGATGCGTCTGGAAGGCTTTGAAGAGGGAAAGATCAATGGCAGGGTATAAATTCCCCGTGTAAAATATAAGAAAACCCTTGAAGAAGCAGGGATTTTTGTGTATGATAGTAAGAAGTGACACTGAACAGAGATATTTTGTATCCGGTATATCCGGGATATGAAGTATAGAAGACGAACAGGTCAGTATGACGGTAGCTGATACCGCAGATATTTTGGACTTTACAGGAGGAATTGAAATGATCGCAACATCTACAGCGGCAGCAGGTGGACTGAGTGCAGGACTTGGTATCGTATGGATCATAGTTCTTTTTGGAATTATGTATTTCATGATGATCCGTCCTCAGAAGAAAGAGCAGAAGAGAACACAGGCCATGTTAAACAGTATGGAAGTTGGTGACAGTATTGTGACAACAAGCGGTTTCTATGGCGTTATCATTGATATGACAGAGGAAGATGTTATCGTTGAGTTCGGTAACAACAAGAACTGCCGTATCCCGATGAGAAAGCAGGCAATCGCAGAAGTTGAGAAAGCTGACCAGGCATCTGCATAACAGAGTATACCAATGAAGAGACACTACGGAAGTCCGTGGTGTCTTTTTTATGTCATAGGAAATTACTCCGTAATGTTCTAATGACATAAAAAAGCCCTCCGGGCAGGATTGCACTGCGTCGGAGAGGAATTATGTCGCTGAAGCGACCCGCCGCAGGCGGAGAATCCTGCAAGCAGGATTCTTTTTTATGTCGCTGAAACGACCCGCCGCAGGCGGAGGAGCCTGCGGCAGGATTCTTTCTTATACCATGATCACACAGGATATGTGTTAAAATAACAATTTCCATGATAAATTGCAGATAAAAATAGTGGATTTTTGCCAAAGATTATGAGATAATAAAATCACTATCTGTAATGACAGTGACATTTGCTGAAATATTGATTATAATATCTGAAATCAGAACTCGTTTGAAAAAGGCTTCCTGCAGATTGCCGGAATGATTTTTTCAAACGGACTCCGGAACCGGAGGACTGTAGGTCAGAGATCAGGCAGGATCATTAAGGAAAGGGGATTGGCATATGGGTCTTATTAAAGCAGGATTAGGTGCAGTGGGAAGTACAATGGCAGATCAGTGGAAGGAGTTTTTTTACTGTGAGGCCATGGACAAAGAGGTCATGGTAGTCAAGGGCAGGAAGAAAACATCCGGAAGGTCTTCCAACAAACATGGAAGTGATAATATTATCACAAGCGGAAGCGGCATCGCAGTTGCAGACGGACAGTGTATGATGATCGTGGAGCAGGGCAAGGTAGTGGAGGTCTGTGCAGACCCGGGAGAATATACATATGATGCATCCACAGAGCCAAGTATTTTTTCCGGCGGGCTGGGAGAGGGAATAATGAAGACATTCCAGACTATCGGCAAACGTTTTACCTACGGTGGTGACACCGGGAAGGATCAGAGGGTGTATTATTTTAACACCAAGGAGCTGGTGGATAACAAATTCGGCACTGCCACACCAATACCGTTCCGTGTTGTAGATTCCAAGATCGGTCTTGATATTGATGTATCTGTGCGCTGCCACGGAGTTTATTCTTACCGGATTGCAGACCCGCTTCTGTTTTATACCAATGTCTGCGGAAATGTGGAGCAGGAATATACAAGAGATGAACTGGACAGCCAGTTAAAAACAGAGTTTATCAGTGCTCTTCAGCCGGCGTTTGGACGATTATCCGAGCTGGAGCTTCGGCCCAATCAGATCGTGACACACAATACAGATCTGGAAAATGCCATGAATGAGGTACTCTCAGCGAAATGGGAGCAGCTTCGCGGGCTTAAGGTGGTAAGCGTGGCACTTGGCTCAGTGACTCTTCCGGATGAAGATGCGGATATGATCAAGCAGGCTCAGAGAACAGCCATGATGCGTGATCCATCCATGGCAGCAGCCACACTGACCGGTGCACAGGCAGACGCAATGAAGGCGGCAGCATCCAACTCGGCAGGAGCCATGACCGGATTTATGGGTATGGGAATGGCTATGAATGCAGGTGGAATGAATCCGCAACAGCTTTTTGAGATGGGACAGAAACAGCAGGCAGCCAGAACAGAAGCACAGCCTCAGCCGACACCTGCATCTCAGACAGCACCGGCAGGCCAGCAGTGGAGGTGTTCCTGCGGAGCAGTTTCAACAGGCGGATTCTGCCCGGAATGTGGATCACCAAGACCTGTGGACGATAGCTGGACCTGCTCCTGCGGCACAGTAAACAAGGGGAAATTCTGTATGAACTGTGGTGCGAAGAAACCGGAGAAAAAGATGGTATACCGCTGCAATAAATGCGGATGGCAGCCGGAGGATCCGTCCAATCCGCCAAAGTTCTGCCCGGAGTGCGGTGATCCTTTTGGACCGGAGGATGCAGTCTGATCCATATACGGGATCTGAAATACAGATATAAGATAAACTAAAGCAGGAGGGGGAGCTATGGCAGATTTACGGGAATACAAATGCCCATGCTGTGGAGGCGTTCTTGAATTTAACAGCGATGTGCAGAAGATGAAATGCCCTTATTGCGATACAGAGATCGAGGTATCGGCTCTGGAAGAATATGACAAAGAGCTAAAAGATGGACAACAGCCGGACGATATGACCTGGGATACCAGTGCGGGAGCCCAGTGGCAGGAAGGGGAAACCGAGGGACTTCGGACCTATGTATGTAAATCCTGCGGCGGTGAGATCGTGGGAGATGCCAATACAGCGGCAACTGCCTGCCCGTTCTGCGGCAATCCGGTGGTTATGATGGGACAGTTTTCCGGGGCACTGAAACCGGATTACGTGATCCCGTTCAAGCTGGATAAGAAGGCGGCCAAAGAAGGACTGAAGAAGCACTTAAGGGGTAAGAAGCTTTTGCCGAAGGTATTCAAGTCTGAGAACCATATTGATGAGGTAAAGGGGATCTATGTTCCGTTCTGGCTTTTTGATGCAGATGCAGCAGCAGATATCCGCTATAAGGCAACCAAGACCAGGATATGGAGTGACAGTGAATATAATTACACAGAGACAAGCTACTATTCTGTGCGAAGAGCAGGAAAGATCGGGTTTGACCATGTACCTGTAGATGGCTCTTCCAAGATGGCAGATGATCTGATGGAGTCAATAGAACCGTTTGATTTTTCCAAGGCAGTGGATTTTCAGACTGCATATCTTTCAGGATATCTGGCCGATAAATACGATGTAGATGAGGCCCAGAGCATTAAACGGGCCAATGAGAGGATCCGCAACAGTACACAGGCAGCTTTTGCAGACACTGTAAAAGGCTATGTATCAGTAACTCCGGAGGATACCAGCATCCAGCTTCAGAACGGCAAGGCTAAATATGCACTGTATCCGGTGTGGGTACTTCAGACTACCTGGAGAGGTGAGAATTATATATTTGCAATGAATGGACAAACAGGCAAGTTTGTAGGTAATCTTCCCATGGATAAGAGTGCATTTACCAGATGGTTTCTTGGGGTTGCCGGTATATTCGGTGTGATCGCATATGTGATCTGTTATCTGATCTGGCTGATTTAAAGGAGGTGGAGCGTTATGGATAAAAGAATCATAGCCGGAATATCGGCAGCAGTGCTCTGCCTTTGCGGAGGCAGCATGGTTTATGCAGATGCAGATCTTCCAAGACTGGTGGACGATGCCTCGCTGCTTGACGAAAGCCAGCAGGAAGAACTGACCCTGAAACTGGATGAGATCTATGAGCGGCAGGAATTTGATGTTGTGATCGTCACCGTAGACAGCCTGGGAGACAAAACTGCCACTGAATATGCAGATGATTATTTTGATTACAATGGATACGGATATGGGGAGGATAAAGACGGAATCCTGTTTCTTGTATCCATGGAGGATCGTGACTGGGCAATCTCCACACATGGATACGGGATCCCGGCTTTTACAGATGCAGGACAGGAATACATCATGGATCAGGTAAAACCTCTGTTAAGTAGTGGCGATTACGGAGAAGCATTTGATACTTTTGCACAGGACTGTGATGAATTTCTTACACAGGCATATACAGGAGAACCCTATGATGTTTCCAATCTTCCCAAAGAACCGTTTTCCATATGGTTCAGCCTTCTGGTGGCAGTTGTTGCCGGTGTGATCGTGGCAGCTATCGTAACAACGGTGATGTGGTGCAAGCTGAACAGTGTACATCCGGATGATGATGCATCTTCATATATCCGGAAGGGAAGTATGAAGGTAGACCTGAAAAGAGATATTTTCCTGTATCGTACAGTGACAAAAACAGAAAAACCAAAGAATGAAAGTGGTGGATCTTCCACCCATACGTCATCTTCGGGAGAGACGCATGGGGGATCCAGCGGCAAGTTTTAAAAGGGGCGCGTAAGCGCCCCTTTTAAAACTTTATCTATTTAATAGGTTGAAATCCGTCGAAAAGTGCGTTATGATAATAACAATATCCGCAACATAGTATGTTTTAACATACTTCGGGGAAATCGTAAGGAGTGAAGAAAGTTATGGAATTCAAAATAGCACTGATTCCAGGCGACGGAATCGGCCCGGAAATCGTGGCAGAAGCGAAAAAAGTCCTGGATAAAATCTGTGAGAAATATCATCACACATTCTCATACTCAGAAGTACTTTTAGGCGGGGCATCCATTGATGTTCACGGCGTACCACTTACAGATGAAGCAATCGCCCAGGCAAAGGCCTCCGATGCAGTACTGATGGGTTCTATCGGCGGAGATGCCAAGACATCCCCATGGTATAAGCTGGAGCCGTCCAAACGTCCGGAAGCCGGACTTCTTGCAATCCGTAAGGCATTAAATCTTTTTGCCAATCTCCGTCCGGCATATCTTTATAATGAGCTTCGCGGTGCGTGTCCGTTAAGAGACGAGATCATCGGAGACGGATTTGATATGATCATCGTACGTGAGCTGACAGGCGGCCTTTATTTTGGTGCACGTAAGACCACAGAGGAGAATGGTGTGTGTACAGCAGTGGATACTCTTTCCTATAATGAGAATGAGATCCGCCGTATTGCCATCAAGGCATTTGAGATCGCACGTAAGAGAAGAAACAAGGTTACAAGCGTAGACAAGGCCAATGTACTGGATTCTTCCAGACTGTGGAGAAAGGTAGTGGAGGAAGTGGCAAAGGACTACCCGGATGTAACACTGGAGCATATGCTGGTAGACAACTGTGCAATGCAGCTTGTCCGTGATCCGAAGCAGTTTGATGTGATCCTCACAGAGAATATGTTCGGAGATATCCTTTCTGATGAGGCAAGTATGGTAACCGGTTCTATCGGAATGTTATCCTCTGCAAGCCTGAATGAGACAAAACTTGGACTTTATGAGCCGAGCCACGGATCTGCACCGGATATTGCAGGACAGAATAAGGCCAATCCTATCGCAACGATTCTTTCCGCAGCCATGATGCTGAGATATTCCCTGGATCTTGACAAAGAGGCAGATGCAGTGGAGGCAGCAGTACAGAAGGTTCTTACAGATGGTTACAGAACAGGAGACATTATGTCTGATGGCTGTAAACTGGTAGGAACAAAAGAGATGGGCGACCTGATTGCGGACGCTATCGCTTAGGAAGCAGAAAATAAAAGGTCTGCAGAGTTTCAATACAGGGAACACTGCGGACGATGTAATAAATATAAAGGAGAGATCACGGAGATGAGAAGTGATACAGTAAGAAAAGGTACACAGCAGGCACCACATCGTTCCCTGTTTAATGCTCTGGGAATGACAAAAGAAGAGATGGACAAACCACTGGTAGGTATCGTTAGTTCATATAACGAGATCGTACCTGGACATATGAACCTTGACAAGATCGTAAATGCAGTTAAACTTGGCGTAGCCATGGCAGGCGGTACACCGGTTGTTTTCCCGGCTATCGCAGTGTGTGATGGAATTGCCATGGGACATGTTGGAATGAAATATTCCCTTGTAACACGTGACCTGATCGCAGATTCCACAGAGGCGATGGCTCTTGCACATCAGTTTGATGCACTGGTTATGGTACCTAACTGTGACAAGAACGTACCCGGACTTCTGATGGCGGCAGCCAGGATCAATGTTCCTACCGTATTTGTAAGCGGCGGCCCTATGCTTGCCGGCCATGTAAAGGGACATAAGACAAGTCTTTCCAGTATGTTTGAGGCAGTAGGATCTTATGCAGCAGGAAGTATCAGTGCAGAGGATCTGGCAGAGTTTGAGAACAAGACCTGTCCTACATGCGGATCATGTTCCGGTATGTACACTGCAAACAGCATGAACTGCCTGACTGAGGTACTTGGAATGGGACTTAAGGGCAACGGTACCATCCCGGCAGTATATTCCGAACGTATCCGCCTTGCAAAACATGCAGGTATGCAGGTTATGGAAATGTACAGAAGGAACATCCGCCCAAGAGATATCATGACAAAAGAGGCAGTGCTGAATGCACTGACTGTAGATATGGCACTTGGATGCTCCACAAACAGTATGCTTCACCTTCCGGCAATCGCACATGAGATCGGAATGGATTTTGATATCAGCTTTGCAAATGAGATCAGTGAGAAGACTCCCAACCTTTGTCATCTTGCACCGGCAGGCCCGACCTACATGGAGGATTTAAACGAGGCTGGCGGTGTCTATGCAGTTATGAACGAGCTGAACAAGCTTGGACTTCTTCACACAGAATGTATGACAGTAACAGGCAGGACAGTGGGCGAGAATATCAGGGATTGCGTAAACCTGAATCCGGAAGTTATCCGCCCGATCGACAATCCGTATACAAAGACAGGCGGACTTGCCGTACTGAAAGGAAATCTTGCGCCGGACGGCGGTGTTGTAAAACGTTCTGCAGTTGTACCGGAGATGCTTGTTCATGAAGGACCGGCACGTGTATTTGACTGCGAGGATGACGCTATCGTAGCCATTAAGAGCGGAAAGATCGTAGAGGGTGATGTAGTTGTTATCCGTTATGAGGGACCAAAAGGCGGTCCTGGAATGAGAGAAATGCTGAATCCTACATCTGCTATCGTAGGTATGGGACTGGGTTCTTCTGTAGCACTGATCACAGACGGACGTTTCAGCGGTGCTTCCAGAGGAGCTGCCATCGGACATGTTTCACCGGAGGCTGCTGTTGGCGGACCGATCGCACTGGTTGAGGAAGGCGATATCATCAGCATCAATATCCCTGAACTGAAACTTGAGATCAGGGTTTCCGATGAGGAGCTGCAGGCAAGAAGAGCGAAATGGCAGCCAAGAGAGCCGAAAGTAACAACAGGATATCTTGCAAGATATGCTTCCATGGTAACATCAGGAAACCGTGGTGCGATCCTGGAAGTTCCCAAAGCAAAATAAGGAGGAAGCAACATGCAGCTTACAGGTGCAGAGATCATTGTAGAATGTCTGAAAGAACAGGGCGTTGACACTGTATTCGGATATCCGGGAGGTGCCATACTGAATGTCTACGATGCTCTTTACAAATACAGAGATGAGATCACACATGTGCTGACCTCCCATGAGCAGGGAGCATCACATGCGGCTGACGGTTACGCAAGAGCAACCGGAAAAGTAGGCGTGTGCCTGGCAACATCGGGCCCCGGAGCAACTAATCTGGTAACCGGAATCGCAACTGCATACATGGATTCCGTTCCTGTGGTTGCCATTACAGCCAATGTAGGAAGTCCGCTTCTGGGAAGAGATTCTTTCCAGGAGGTAGATATTGCAGGTATTGTGATGCCTGTAACAAAATACAGCTTTATTGTAAAGGATATCAAAGAGCTGGCACCTACCATAAGAAGGGCATTTAAGATCGCAAAAAGCGGGAGACCGGGCCCGGTACTGGTTGATGTTCCGAAGGATATCACAGGAACTGCTTTCGAGTATGAGCCGGAGACACCTGAGGAGATCTCAAGGGAAACCCGGAATATCCGTAAAGAAGATATGGATGAAGCGCTGGAACTTATCAAAAATGCCAGGAAGCCATTTATTTTTGTTGGCGGTGGCTGTGTGATCTCCGGGGCTTCTGAGGAAGTGAGAACGCTTGCACATAAGATCCAGGCTCCGGTCTGTGATACACTTATGGGAAAAGGTACTTTTCCGGGAGAAGATCCTCTCTATACAGGAATGGTAGGTATGCACGGAACCAAAGCATCTGATCTTGGTGTTACAGAATGTGATCTCCTGATCGTACTGGGAGCACGTTTCAGTGACCGTGTTACAGGAAACACCAAAACTTTTGCACATAATGCAAAGATCCTTCAGATTGATGTGGACGCTGCTGAAATCGATAAGAATATCATTGTGGATACAAGCATAGTAGGCGATGTAAGAGAAGTTTTAAGAGAACTCCTTGCAAAGCTCCCGGAGAAAGAGCATCCGGAATGGATCAGCCATATACAGGAGCTGAAAGAAAAATATCCGTTAAGATATGATCACACTCAGCTTACAGGACCATATATTATAGAAAAACTCTATGAGCTTACAAAAGGTGATGCGATCATCACTACAGAGGTAGGACAGCATCAGATGTGGGCGGCGCAGTATTATAAATATAAAGAACCAAGAACTCTTCTCACTTCCGGCGGCCTTGGAACCATGGGCTATGGCCTTGGTGCAGCCATCGGTGCAAAAATGGGAAGACCGGACAAAACAGTTGTAAACATTGCAGGCGACGGCTGCTTCCGAATGAACATGAACGAGCTGGCAACAGCAGTTCGATGCGGAAAACAGTTGATTGAGATAGTCATGGATAACCACGTACTTGGAATGGTGCGTCAGTGGCAGACGCTCTTCTATGGAAAGAGATATTCCTCCACAATACTGGATGATTCCGTTGACTTTGTGAAATTAGCTGAAGCCATGGGTGCGCAGGCTATCCGGATCACCAGGATGGAAGAGGTTGAACCTGCATTAAAGAAAGCGCTTGCAGCAGAGGGACCCATTGTTCTTGACTGTATGATCGATCAGGACTTAAGTGTATTCCCGATGGTACCGGCAGGGGCTAATCTTGATGATGTATTTGACGAGGAGGATATGAAAGAACATGAGTAGAGTGTATAATTTTTCCGCAGGACCGGCAGTCCTTCCGGAAGAGGTTCTCAAAGAAGTTGCGGACGAAATGATGGACTACAATGGAACAGGAATGTCTGTTATGGAAATGAGCCACAGAAGCGCTGCATTCCAGGAGATTATTGATACAGCAGAAAAAGATCTTCGTGAGCTTATGAACATTCCCGACAATTACAAGGTACTTTTCCTTCAGGGAGGAGCATCCCAGCAGTTTGCCATGATCCCCATGAATCTTATGAAAAATGGAGTTGCTGACTATATTGTAACAGGTCAGTGGGCAAAGAAAGCTTATCAGGAAGCTCAGAAATATGGAAAAGCCAACAAGATCGCATCTTCTGAAGACAAAACCTTCAGCTACATACCAGATTGCAGTGATCTTCCGATCAGTCCTGATGCAGATTATGTATATATCTGCGAAAACAACACAATTTATGGTACAAAATACAAGAAACTTCCGAACACCAAAGGCAAGACTCTGGTTGCAGATGTATCATCCTGCTTCCTGTCTGAGCCGGTAGATGTAACCAAATACGGCATCATCTACGGTGGTGTTCAGAAAAACATCGGACCTGCAGGTATGGTTATTGTGATCATCCGTGAGGACCTTATCACAGAGGATGTTCTTCCGGGAACACCGACCATGCTTACCTACAAGACCCATTCAGATGCAGGTTCCCTTTACAACACTCCGAATGCATACTGCATTTATGTATGCGGAAAGGTATTCAAATGGCTGAAAGCAATGGGCGGCCTGGAGGTTATGAAACAGCGTAATGAGGAGAAGGCAAAGATCCTCTATGACTTCCTTGATTCCAGCAAACTGTTCAAAGGAACTGTAGTTCCTGAAGACAGATCCCTTATGAACGTTCCTTTTGTAACAGGTGACAAGGAGATGGATGCCAAATTTGTCAAAGAGGCAGCCGAGGCAGGCCTTGTAAACTTAAAAGGACACCGTACAGTTGGCGGAATGCGTGCCAGCATCTACAATGCAATGCCAAAGGCAGGCGTTGAGGCACTGGTAGCATTCATGAAAAAATTCGAGGAGGAGAATGCATAATGTTTCAGTATCATTGCCTGAATCCTATTTCCGAAAGAGGCCTTGGCCTCTTCGGAGACAACTATAAAAAAGCAGACACCCTGGATAACTGCGAAGCAGTCCTGGTAAGAAGTGCCAAGATGCATGACCTTGAACTTCCACAGCAGGTATGTGCAGTTGCACGTGCCGGTGCCGGTGTAAACAATATCCCTGTAAAAGAATATGCGGAGAAGGGTGTTGTGGTATTTAATACACCGGGAGCCAATGCAAACGGAGTTAAGGAGCTTGTACTTGCAGGTATGTTTCTTGCATCCAGAGATATCGTAGGCGGTATTGAATGGGTGGCAAAAGAGCATGACAAAGAAGATATCGGTAAACTTGCCGAAAAGCAGAAAAAGCAGTTTGCAGGCTGTGAGATCAGCGGCAAAAAGCTTGGTATCATCGGTCTTGGAGCAATCGGAGCTATGGTAGCAAATGCAGCATGCAGCCTTGGAATGGAAGTATATGGATATGATCCGTATCTTTCAATTGATGCAGCATGGAATCTTTCCAGAACCATTAAGCACAGCACCAGCCTGGATGAGATCTACAGCCAGTGCGACTATATCACCATCCATGTGCCTCTTCTTGACAGCACAAAGAAGATGATCAATGAGGAAGCTTTCGCAAAGATGAAAGACGGAGTGGTTCTTCTGAACTTTGCCCGTGATCTTCTTGTTGATGAGGATGCCCTGATCAAGGCTATTGACAGTGGAAAGGTAAAGAAGTATGTAACAGACTTTGCCAATCCTACAGTGGCAGGCAGAGAGGGAATCCTGGTAACTCCGCATCTTGGGGCATCTACAGAGGAGTCTGAGGAAAACTGTGCAGAGATGGCTGTAAAAGAGCTTCGTGATTTCCTTGAAAACGGAAATATCAAAAACTCTGTAAATTATCCAAACTGTGATATGGGTAAGTGCGTTGCAGTAGGAAGAATTTCCCTTGCACACAAAAATATCCCGAATATGATCAGCCAGGTAACCAAGATCCTTGGTTCCGAGGGCCTGAACATTGCGGATATGACAAATAAGAGTAAGGGTGAATTCGCCTACACTCTGATCGATCTTGAAAGCGCAGCATCCAGCAGTGCTCTTGAGGAATTAAAAGAGATCGAAGGCATGTATAAAGTACGTGTGATCAAATAAGACCTGTCTGAGAGAGGAGGATTTCATGACAGTAGAAAAATTACTGAGAAACCATGCAAAAAGGGTGAATAAACTGGCCAGAAAGATACGGCTGATGAAATCCCTCAAAAAGAACAGGAAGAGATTGTGGAAAATCTCCAAAGCCATAGCTACAGTAATGGAAAAAAGACTGTAACAGATAACTGAAATGCCGTTGCCATTCAGAACATCAGGATCTGAATGACAACGGCATTTTGCTGTTTTGGGGTTGAAATTTAAAATACCTGTCTGACAGGAAAATATCAGCTTCTGGAAGCAATAAAGTCAAGAACTTCCTCTTTGGTCGGCATAACTCTTAAGGCACCTTTACGGGTGGTAATGAGGGATGCGGCGGCATTTGCGAAAGTGAGAAGCTCTTTCAGATTGTCATCTGTAAGATCTTCAAGTCCGTGTTCCAGGACATAGTTCAGTGTGCTTGCACAGAATGTATCTCCGGCACCGGTAGTTTCGATGGTATTTTCCTGAAGGAAAGGAGCAGCTTCTGCCTTGCGGCCCTTATAGTAAGCGCGGCTTCCGTCTTTACCCATGGTGATGAGGACGAGAGGAATGTGGTATTTTTCTTCAATAAGAGCAGCGCCCTTGTCATAATCTGTGGTTCCGAAAAGAAATTCCACTTCATTATCGGAAATCTTCAGTACATCGCAGTGCGCAAGGCCATATTCGATCTCTGCTCTGGCATCATCCAGGGATTTCCAGAGAGGAGGACGTAAATTAGGGTCAAAGGTAATGATACATCCGGCTTCTCTGGCGATATCCAGGGCATATCTGGTGGCTTCTCTTACACCTTCATGTGTGGAGGAAAGAGTACCGAAGTGGAAAATTTTGGAGTTACGGATCAGATCCGGATCAACGTCTTTCTTTGTAAGCATCATATCAGCGCCTGGATTACGGTAAAAAGAGAAATCTCTGTCTCCGTCCGGATAGGTATGTACAAAGGCGAGGGTTGTATGGATCTCCTCATCTGTGACAAGGTTTCTGGTATCGATACCACATTCTTCAACTGCTTTCTTAAGCTGGTCTCCGAACATATCATGTCCTACTTTTCCGATAAAAGCAGTCTTTTTGCCAAGGCGGTTCAGCATGGCAAGTACGTTACAGGGTGCACCGCCCGGATTGGCTTCAAATACAGGGTTTCCCTGAGAACTGCTGCCATTTTCGGTGAAGTCGATAAGGAGTTCGCCAAGGGCAGTAACGTCAAACAATCTTTTTTCCATTTGAAAATCCTCCTGAGTGATAATATGTTCATATAATATGAAACAGGTTCCGTGTTTCTTATTATAATGTTTATAAATGGATTTGGGAAGAACTAAATTGCTTTATTTTTTCAGAAAAAAGTGGTAAACTGTTTTTATAATAAAACTATTACAGTAAATTGCCGGGCAATATGAACACAGTCAAATAGCAAGACAGACCGTGTCCATAAGTCTGCTGCAAAGCGGAATGTGAACGCAGGATTGTGTTTATAAGCATGCAGCAGAGCGGAATGTGAATTCCGCTAATGTCCGTTTTACTTGACGGAGGGTATGATATGGGCGACAGAGCATATGATTATATGGATTGGCCACGTATTGAAGGAATCGTTTACGGAGAGGAGACTGCTCCAAGAGATGTGATGCAGCCACGTATTACAGAGAACGGAGTGCTGGTGCAGGGATTTTTTCCAGGGGCAGATAAAGTGGAAGTACTTGATGGAAAAAGTACTTATGCCATGGAACTTGAGGACGAGGCAGGATATTATGCGGTGCTGCTTCCACTGAAAAAGATTCCACAGTACCAGTTTCAGGTAACAAGAGGCAGCAGAAAGGAAAAGTTTTTTGATGCCTATGCATGTCCATGCCAGATTACCGAGATAGAGGAGCGGGCTTTCTGTGCCGGGGTATATTATAAGGCGTATGAGAAGCTTGGCGCTCATCCAATGGAGATAGACGGTATCAGGGGCACATATTTTGCTGTGTGGGCACCAAATGCCATGAGAGTCAGTGTTGTAGGTGATTTTGACCGCTGGGATGGCATACGCCTGCCTATGCACCGTATGCCAATGTCCGGGATTTTTGAACTTTTTGTGCCTGGGGTAAAGGCAGGAAGTGCCTATCAGTATGAAATCAAGGTCAAAGGCGGAGAGGTACACAGAAAATCCGATCCATATGGAAATGGTACTCAGGAAGCTCCATCGGTGATTTCGGTCGTGGAGGATCTTCGGGGCTTTTCCTGGAAGGATGAGGCATGGCTTGAGAAACGCAAAAAATATGACAGCCGTATGGTTCCTGTTTCCATCTTTGAGACAGAGCTTTCCCAGTGGAAAAATCCGGGAGAGCTTGTAAAATTTGTGAAGGATACCGGCTATACCCATGTGGAATTTCATCCGGTGATGGAATATCTTAACGAAGAGTCAAAAGGCTATTCCACATCTGCATACTATGCGCCTACCAGACGGTTCGGAAGTCCAGCAGATTTTCAGAAGCTGGTGGACGATCTTCACGCAGAGAGTGTAGGCGTGATCCTGGACTGGACTCCTGCACAGTTTCCACGCTTTGATGCAGGCCTTGAAAAATTTGACGGTACAGCTCTTTATGAGATCCCGGATCCGGAACATGGAGTGCATCCTATGTGGGGAACTATGCTCTATAATTACGAAAGCCCTATGGTGAAGGATTTTCTCATATCAAATGCCTGCTTCTGGATGGATGTTTATCATGTGGACGGACTTCGTATGGATGATGTGGATGCCATGTTATATCTGGATTTCGGACGGGAAGCAGGAAAGTGGATCCCTAATATTTACGGATCCAACGAGAACCTTCATGCTCTGGAATTCCTGAAACATCTGAATTCCATCTTAAAGAAAAGAAATCCGGGTGTGCTTCTTATAGCACAGGAAGATGGTCTCTGGCCACAGCTTACAGACAGTGTGAAAAACGATCATCCGGGTTTTGACTACAAGTGGAGCGGAGGATGGACAAGGGATCTTCTTTCCTATATTGAGACGGATCCCCTCAGCAGAAAAAATCACTATGACCAGTTGACATTGTCCATGATGTATGCATACAGTGAATATTATGTGCTGACTCTTGGTATGAGGGATGTAGGTACTCTGGGTGATTTTCTGGACAGACTGCCGGGATCTGACAGAGAAAAGGCAGCCCAGCTCAGGGAAGCGTATGCATATCTCACTTTGCATCCGGGAATAAAGATGACAGCACCGGACAGGGAAATACCTGAAGATTTCAGAGAGTATGTTCGTGATCTCAATGAGATGTACAGAGAGCATCCTGCTCTGTTTGCTCTGGACGGAGAACCGGAGGGCTTTGAGTGGATCCAGTTTACAAGTTATGATGAGAATGTGGTGGCATTTTTGCGAAAAACAGAGAATCCGGAGGAAACTCTTCTGGCTGTATGTAATTTTTCACCGGTTGCTTACGAGAACTACAGAGTAGGAGTTCCGTTTGCAGGGAAATATAAAGAGATATTTAACAGCGACAGTGAAAAATATGGTGGCAGAGGTATGGTGAACCCACGGGCAAAAGCAGCAGTACATACAGAGTGCGATGACAGGGAATATTCCCTGAAACTGCGGCTTCCGGCATATGGAGTGACCGTGTTCAGTTGTACTCTTGAGCGAAAGGCAGAGAAGAAAACTCCGGAAAAAAGCGGCAGACGGAGGAAGACTGAGAAAAAAACGGCAAAAAGTCCGTCTGTAAAATCCAGCGCAGCAGTACGGAAGACAGCGGAAAAAGCAGTTGGCCGGGCTGTAGCAAAGGTAAAAGAGACTGCTGTGGAGAAAACTTCAGCGGTTAAGGCTGCGGTGAAAGAAGCTACAGGAAATAAATAGATCACAGGAAGCAAAAACTTCTTGCATTTTCTACAAAAAGAGGTATAATATCAGGTGTGTTTAACACAAGCTGGAATAGCTCAGTCGGTAGAGCACTTCACTCGTAATGAAGGGGTCGTGAGTTCGAGTCTCATTTCCAGCTTATCTGATATATAAAGCGGAATCCTTGGAGCGGGTTCCGTTTTTTTTATGTCACAGGAAATTACTCCGTAAAGTTCCCATGACATAAAAAGGCCTTTTGGCAGGATATTTTTTATATACAAAAAATATAAGAATGAGAGATAAAGTGATATAATAGAAATGTAATTCTATACACAAAAAAGTAACAGAAGGGAGAATGTAAAATGAAAAAAGTATCAAAGAAACTTGTGGCTCTGTTATTTGCGGCTGTACTGGCAATTGCACCAGTGTTTGCCACTGCTGTTCCGGTTGCGGCAGCCAATTATGTGATGGAGTTCAGCCAGACAGTAACTTTATATGACAGTACTTCAGCAAAAACTATTGGAAATGTAACCAACGGAATATCCGCAAATGTGACTATGCTGGGACGTACAATGAAGACAAACAAGCCTGTCAGAATGACAAGCAACGACAAGTCAGTGGCAGTTCTGGAACTTCAGAATGGAACCGGACTTGCCAGGAACAGGATTTTTATCAATGTAAGGGCAAAAAAAGCAGGAAAAGCTGTTATCTCCTACAAACTGGGTGATATTACATATAAGGTAAATGTCACAGTAAAGAAATATGCCTCTCCTCTGGCCGGCTTAAAGCTTGGAACACGCAATCTTACTTCCAGTGTAAGCAAGAAACCTGTTTATAAAGTTCCTTATAAGAAATATGCCAACAAAAAAGTAAAATTAACTTTCAGAGGAAAATCCGGCTGGTCAGTGTCAGCATCCTATACACCATCCGCAACAAGAACAAAGTCTGTAAATATTAACAATAACGGATATTTTAAGGTAGCAAAGAAGAATTCATCTGTTGTACTGTATGCGTATAATATGAAGACTATGCAGCAGGAGAGCGTAGTGATTCAATTTATATAAGTAAATATGGACGAACGCTGCCGACAACGCGGAGCTGTTCTAAACCCTCATTTACCTCACCGATCGTCCCGCCCCCAGAAAACCTTCCACCTCTCCGCTATCCCAGCCTTCAGGAGCTTCACCAGGACGTTCCGCGTCCAAAGTGAAGCTTTTTTTGCGGGGCCAAGAGGGTGGGAGCTCGAGGGAGGGCCTTCGGCCTTTCGCAACTATGAGATGGCCCTCCCTCGAACCCTCCACATGGGAAATGTGCCGTGAATATACCATAACGCTATGTCAGTTCCCTTCCGTGGCAACAAAAAATTAATCCAATTCCATTAACAAATGAAAAAGTTTGAAAAAACTTGAAAATTATAGTTGACAACCACAACTCCCAGTGGTATTATAACTGAGCTGTCGCAAATAATTGTTTTTGAAAAACAAACAATTAAAAAGAATTTCAGAA
>CAKROW010000006.1 GCA_934373235.1 uncultured Blautia sp.
GTATAATACAATTTTTTCAACAAGTCGGTTGATTTTTCAACAAAGGAGAAATTTATGGACAAAAATTTTTCGATCATGAGAACAGCACAGATTTTTTCGGGGATTGATGAAAAAGAACTTTCTGATATGTTAGATTGCCTGGGTGGAAAAACCCTGGATTTTTCAAAAGATGATTATATTTTAAGAGAAGGTGACAGGGTGGAAGAGCTGGGGCTGATGCTTCAGGGAAATGCTTTTATCATACAGGAGGATTTCTGGGGAAACCGGAATATCCTGTCATCCATAGAGGCCGGACAGTGTTTTGGGGAAACTTTTGCCTGCGCTCCTGGCGCGGTTTTAAATGTGAACGTAGTGGCGCAGTCTCCTGCCTGCGTACTGTTTCTCAATGTGCAGAAGCTTCTTACCATGTGCCCTTCTGCATGCAGTTTTCACAGCAGGATCATCCGGAATCTTCTCTCTGATCTGGCAGGAAAAAATCTGCATTTTAACGAAAAGGTAACGCACTTAAGCCAGAGGACAACAAGAGCCAGGCTTCTCTCCTATCTTTCGGCAGAAGCCCGGCGTCATAAAAGCGGCGAATTTGATATTCCCTTTTCCAGGCAGCAGCTTGCAGATTACCTTTCTGTTGAACGAAGCGGACTGTCTCTGGAGCTTGGCAAGATGAAAAAAGACGGATTGCTGGATTTTAACAGAAATCACTTTATACTTAAAGCCTGATATTTCTCAGTTCTTAATAAAGAATCTCCTGTCTTACATCCACACCTTTTTCTTTAAAATCAGAATTGAGGAACTGGATCCTCTCCGGTGTCACTTTGATAAGGTTCATGGGATGAGGCATTTTCTTTAATGCTGCAATGGGGATCTTCTTAAATTCCGCGGCAGCATTGTATTCCTCTGAAAAAGGCTCTACCACCTCTGCCTTTCCGCTTACCTGCATACCTTTCAGCTTTCCAAATCCCTGATATTTATCAAAGATTGCCAGGCATACGTTCTTGTTTTTCTCAAGGCCCATAAACTTCTCACCGCCCTCGGAAAACATCCAGAATGTATGATCATGGTAAGTATACTCAATAGGTGTGCACCGCACAAATTCTCCGGCACCGGTTGCCAGGGCACAGGTATTGTTTGCATGGATATATTCCTCCACTGCTTTTTTAAGAGCACTCTCTTCCAGCTTAACTGCCGTGGCATCCTTTTCTTTCCAGTAGGAAGCTGCTTTTTCGTATTCTTCATGGGACATATCTGTGTTTTCCCGGATTTCCTCATACTCGTCCTTATCCAGGCAGAGTGGGATTCCTGTTACGCTGTTTACATTGATCCCTCCATACCAGGTCCCGGTCACCTCAAGGATATCCCCCACTTTGTAGTCTGTGGAGTAATCATCATTTTTCTTTATTACACGGATCCTTGCCATTTTTATACCTCTCTTTCTTTTTCACAGGAATATTACTAGGTAATTTCCTGCGGTATAACGCAAAAGGACTTCTGACCACCCAGCCAAAAGTCCTCTGTAAATAAAAAATGCGGAAGATGGGACTTGAACCCACACGAGCGCAATGCTCACAAGATCCTTAGTCTTGCTCGTCTGCCAGTTCCGACACTTCCGCATATCGCATTTCACCGGGATTCTTTTGCTCTCCCTCGCGACAAGTGATAGTATAGCAAAGGTGTATATAAATGTCAACACCCTTTTTATATTATTTTGTATTTTTCTTCACAAATTTATGTCACCAAAATATCATGCGGCAATTCCTGCGGCATAAAAAAGAATCCTGCTTGCAGGATTCTCCGCCTGCGGCGGGTCGCTTCAGCGACATAATTCCTCTCCGACGCAGTGCGCTCCTGCCCGGAGGGCTTTTTTATGTCATTGGAACATTACGGAGTAATTTCCTATGACATAAAAAAGGACTTCTGACCACCCGGCCAAAAGTCCTCTGTAAACAAAAAATGCGGAAGATGGGACTTGAACCCACACGAGCGCAATGCTCACAAGATCCTTAGTCTTGCTCGTCTGCCAGTTCCGACACTTCCGCATATCACATTTCATCGGGATTCTTTTGCTCTCCCTCGTGACAAATGATAGTATAGCAAAGGCAATTATAAATGTCAACAACTTTTTTCTAAAAAGTATAAAAAATATTTTTTATTCATACAATTCAAACTTTTTATTCCCACGACCGTCATAGGATCTAAATCCTGCTGCTCCAAAAAGCTAAAGGACAGCTTGCTCTTACGCGAAACTGCCCTTTCCTTTTAAATTCTCAGTTATCAGTCAAAAATGATCAAAGCCATGAATACAAGATCTGTATCTCCGGTATTTGTAAGACCATGTCCCTTTCCATCTGGTGTGATGGTGATATCGCCAGCCTTTACCGGACGTTTCACACCGTTGTCATCATACTCGCCCTCACCGCTTAAGATGTAGTATGTTTCAGTCTCACCATGGTGCTCATGGTATCCCAGTGAACATCCCTTTTCAATGGTAACCTGTGCATAAAGTCCGCATTTTCCTTTCAGCTCATCACCCTCAAGAATGTCCTTGATGATTACGTGGCCTTTACCGCCGCACATGTTTTCTACTCTTCTGATACCCATGATAAATTCCCCTTTCGTGCTGTTACATAAATTTGTGGATTTTATAAAGCAAGTACAGGACACAGTGCCTGTTCTCGTACAATTATAAACGATATCCTGAATTTTCGCAATCCTCGATTCACCCAAAAACAGGACAGACCTTTCAAAGATCTGTCCCGCCATTTTTATTACAGATTTTTAATTCTCTCGATTGCTTCCAGTGTATTCTCATAGCTTCCGAATGCTGTCAGACGGAAATATCCCTCGCCATGCGCACCAAAGCCTGAACCTGGTGTTCCTACGATATGTGCTTTTTCAAGAAGATAGTCGAAAAACTCCCAGGAGGTCATCTGATCCGGTGTTTTCAGCCAGATATATGGAGCATTTTTTCCACCGGATACGGAAAATCCTGCTGCGGAAAGTCCGTCGAGGATCGTCTTTGCATTACGCATATAATAGGCGATCTGCTCTTTTAACTGCGCTTTTCCTTCCGGAGAATAAACAGCCTCTCCCGCCTTCTGTACGATGTACGGAGCACCGTTGAACTTGGTTCCGTGACGTCTTGCCCAAAGACTGTGAAGCTCTACGCCGTCACGTACCAGTTCCTTCGGAACTACGGTAAATCCAAGACGAACACCTGTGAATCCCGCATTCTTGGAAAAACTCCTGAGCTCGATCGCACAGGTTCTTGCACCTTCACACTCATAAATGCTGTGTGGAACATCCTCCTCGGAAATGTATGCCTCATATGCTGCATCATAGATGATCACGCAGCCGTTTTTGTTGGCGTAGTCAACCCACTCCTGAAGAGCAGCTTTTGTGATGGCACCACCGGTGGGGTTGTTGGGGAAGCAGAGATAGATAAGATCCGGTACTTCATCTGCCGGGATCTCCGGAAGGAAACCGTTCTCCTCTTTGCACGGCATGTAGATCACACCGTCAAAGTTCTCACGCTCTTTATTATAGAGACCCGTGCGCCCTGCCATAACGTTGGTATCTACATATACAGGATAAACCGGATCGCAGACTGCAACCTTGTTATCCAGTCCGAAGATCTCCTGGATATTTCCGGAATCACTCTTTGCACCATCGGAAACAAAAATCTCATCTGCGCTGATGTCGCATCCTCTGGACTGATAGTCATTTTTGGCAATGGCACTTCTTAAGAATTCATATCCAAGATCCGGGGCATATCCATGAAAGGTCTCTGCATGAGCCATCTCGTCTACGGATTTATGAAGAGCATCAATGATCGCCGGTGCAAGCGGCTGTGTCACATCACCGATTCCAAGGCTGATCACAGATTCCTTAAATTCCGGATTTGCCTCCTTGTATGCTTTTACTTTCTTTGCGATATTGGAAAACAGATAGCTTCCCGGAAGTTTTAAATAGTTCTGATTTACTGTAACCATAATGCTTTTATCTCCTTCTCTCAATTTCCTCTGCCAGTGCTTTTCTGACGCTGTCAGGATTTGCCTTGCCTTTCAGCTCTCTCATCAGTTGTCCTACGAAAAATCCCATAACCTTGTCCTTGCCGCCAAGAAGTTCAGCCAGCGGTCCTGGATTGGCATCTACGATCTTTTTCACAGTTTCGGCAAGAAAACCTGTGTCCTCTACGATCTTAAGACCCTTTTCTTCTATATAAATAACCGGATCAATATCCTCGTCAAATACTTTTTCAAATACCTTTTTCGCATTCTGTGCGCTGACCTCTTTTTTCTCCACCATGGAAAGAAGGTCTGCCAGGTGCTTCGGTGTAAAGTTTACTTTCTCCGGATCAAGACCTTTGTCTTTTATCAGACGGAGAACTTCCACCATAAACCAGTTGGCTGCTTTTTTCGGATTTCCCATAAGAACGGCTGTCTCCTCAAAAAGTCCTGCCAGGTGTCTGGACTCGGTAAGGATTCCCGCATCATAGGCAGGAAGCTCATATTCTTTCTGATAACGTTCCATCTTAGCTTCACGGAGTTCCGGAATGGAACCGCGCAGCTCTTCGATCCAGGCATCGGAAATGTGGATCGGCGGAAGATCCGGATCCGGGAAATAACGGTAATCTTTGGCGTCCTCCTTGGAACGCATGGCATGGGAAGACTCTTTGTTATCATCCCATCTTCTTGTCTCCTGGACAACGGCTCTGCCTTCTTCCAGAAGCTCGATCTGACGCTCTCTTTCACCTTCGATCGCTCTTGCAATGGCCTTAAAGGAGTTCAGGTTCTTCATCTCGGTTCTTGTTCCAAATGTCTCGCTTCCCACCTCACGGACAGAAAGGTTGACGTCAGCACGCATGGAGCCTTCCTGAAGTTTGCAGTCAGAAACTCCAAGATACTGCATGGTGCAGCGGAGTTTTTCCAGATATGCGATAACCTCCTCTGAGCTTCTCATATCCGGCTCGGATACGATCTCTATAAGCGGCACGCCACTTCGGTTGTAGTCAACCAGAGAGCAGTCTTCCCACTCATCATGGATCAGCTTACCTGCATCTTCCTCCATATGCATCTCATGGATACGTACGGTCTTTTTGCCTGCAGAAGTCTCGATCTCAACAGCTCCGTCGTAACAGATTGGCAGATACAACTGAGAAATCTGGTAGTTCTGTGGATTATCAGGATAAAAATAGTTCTTACGGTCAAACTTGCAGTACTGATGGATATGGCAGTTTGCCGCAAGACCTGCTTTGATGGCAAACTCTACCACCTTTTTGTTAAGGACCGGAAGAGATCCCGGCATACCGGTGCAGACCGGGCAGGTATGTGTATTCGGTGCACCTCCGAACTCTGTGGAGCATCCGCAGAAGATCTTTGTTTTTGTGGCAAGTTCCACATGCACCTCAAGTCCTATGACTGTCTCATACTGTTTCATGCCTTTTCTCCCCCTTCCATTGCTGTTCCGAAATCACCTCGTTTTTTCTCATATGCGTGTGCTGCGCGGAACAGGTTGTTTTCTTTGAAGCAGTCACCGATCATCTGAATTCCCACAGGAAGACCTTTGGAGTCTTTTCCGCAGGGAACTGTGATTCCCGGAAGTCCGCAGAGGTTGATGGCTACTGTATAAATATCACTTAAGTACATTGCAAGAGGATCCTTCAGGCTTTCCCCAAGCTTCGGAGCTGTTGATGGCGCTGCCGGAGCAAGAAGTACATCGTATTTCTCAAAAGCTTCGTTGAATTCTTTTTTGATCAGCGCCTTGGTTCGCAGTGCTTTCAGATAATATGCATCATAATAACCGGAGCTTAATACAAAAGAACCAAGCATGATACGACGTTTCACTTCCTCGCCGAATCCTTCCGTTCTTGTCTTTTTGTACATATCATGAAGTCCCTCGTACTCTTTTGCACGGAAACCGTACTTCACACCATCAAAACGCTCCAGGTTGGAACTTGCCTCAGCACTGGCGATGATATAGTAGGCAGGGATCATATATTCTGTTGTCTTCATGGAGAAAAATTCCACGATTGCGCCCATCTCGGTCAGGCTCTTCAGGGTATTCATAAATGCTTCTTTTACTTCCGGGTCCAGACCACTTGAAAGGTACTCCTTTGGCACACCAAATTTCATTCCCACAATCTTATCTGTCATGGCAGATGAGAAATCAAGATCATCTCTCTTTATAGATGTGCTGTCCTTGGTGTCATGTCCTGCAATGATCTCAAGAAGCGCCGCACAGTCTGCCACATCTTTACCAATGGGTCCGATCTGATCCAGGGAAGACGCGTAGGCAACCAGGCCATAACGGGACACTGTACCATAAGTCGGCTTGATTCCGGTGACACCACAGTAGGAACTTGGCTGGCGGATGGAACCGCCTGTATCGGAACCAAGAGCCAGATAAGCCTCCCCTGCTGCCACAGCCGCGCAGGAGCCACCTGATGAACCGCCCGGAACATGGTCGGGGTTCCACGGGTTTCTGGTCACACCATAAGCAGAAGTCTCAGTGGTACTTCCCATGGCAAACTCATCCATGTTTGTTTTTCCGATGATCACAAGACCTGCCTTCTCAAGACGGTCAATAACCTCCGCATTGTACTGGGGAACAAAATTTTCCAGGATCTTTGATGCACAGGTAGTCTTTTTTCCTTTGATGCAGATATTGTCCTTTATGGCAATGGGCACACCTGCCAGAGGACCTGTGTAAGTTCCGTCCTCGATCCCCTTCTGTACTTCTTTTGCTCTTGCATAGGCTTCTTTTTTGTATGTGTCAAGATAAGCGTGTACGGTATCTTCATGCTTTTCCATCTGATCAAATACGTACTTTACACCATCCAGGACGCTTATCTGATGCTGTTTGATCTTTTCCGCAAGCTCAAGTGCGGTAAATGCTCCCAAATCCATTGTCCTGTCTCCTATCCTATTGTTTTTGGTACCTGATACTGGTTTTCTTTCTGTTTTGGTGCATTGGCAAGCATTGCCTCGCTGTTATCACCGTTTGTCACCACATCTTCACGGAACACATTTTCATCTCCGAAAATATGGGACATGGGTTCTACCTTTGAAGTATCCAGTTCATCAAGTTTTTCCACATAATCCAGCATTTTCTGCATCTCTTCCTTTGCCTTTTCCTTCTCCTCTTCTGTCAGGGAAAGCTTTGCCAGGATGCAGACATTTTCCATTGTCTCATCATCGATCATTTTTGCCATTTTATATCCTCATCTTTCTGCCCCAGGGCTTCCGGTATTTCTCCTGTTACGGCTCCAGTCTGTTCATATCACGTGGGAACAGGCAGGTTTCACGGACATTTTCCTCACCAAGGAGCTGCATGGTCAGTCTCTCAAGGCCAATTCCAAGACCTCCGTGAGGCGGCATTCCATGTTTGAAGGTATCCAGATATTGCTCCATTCCCTCTGTATCCATGCCTCTTGCCGCGATCTTATCTGTAAGCATCTTATAGTCATGGATACGCTGTCCGCCTGTTGTCACTTCCAGGCCCTTGAACAGAAGGTCGAAACTTAAGGTGAATTTATCGTCTGCCGGATCATCCATTGCATAGAAAGGACGTTTCTTGGAGGGATAATGTGTGACAAATACAAAATCTGCTCCATATTCTTCCTTGAAGTACCTGCCGATAAGAGCTTCTTCTTCCGGTTCCAGGTCATATGGGTTACGGATCTTACGGTTATATTTCTCTGCAACCAGCTCTTTGGCCCTGTCAAAACGTACTGCCGGGATCTTCTCAACCTCCGGAAGCTGCACTTTAAGAACAGAAAGCTCATGCTGGTAATCTTTTTTCAGAAGTTCTACTGCATACTGGAGAAATCCGGTCTCCATCTCCATAATGTCTTCATAACTGTCAATATAACCCATCTCAAAATCAAGGCTTGTATACTCATTGAGATGACGTTTGGTATTGTGTTTCTCTGCACGGAATACAGGACCTGTCTCAAACACACGGTCAAAAACTCCCACCATCATCTGTTTGTAGAACTGAGGACTCTGTGCCAGGACTGCCGGTTTATGGAAGTAACTCAGCTTGAACAGGTTTGCTCCACCTTCTGCTCCCCTGGCTCCGATCTTCGGTGTATGGACCTCTGTAAATCCCTGCTCGTAGAGATAATCACGGAATGCCCTTACCAGCGCTTCCTGAATCTTGAATTTTGACCTTTCCTGTATATTTCTCAGGGAAATGGAACGGAAGTTAAGCTTTGCCTCAAGAGAAGTATTAAGTTTCCACTTGTCGATCGCCAGCGGAAGCGGCTCTGCAGGCGCAGAAAGGATCTCAACACCTGCGATACGAAGCTCTCTTCCATGTGGTGCCCTCTCCTCATCATGAAGTGTACCTGTAAGGCGGACACACATTGCTTCTTTCAGATCACGGATCGATACATTGGTTTTATTTTCCTCAAGAACTGTCTGAAAAAGTCCTTCTTTTTTACGCAGGATCACAAAAGCAACATCTCCCATATTGCGGATGCTGTGGATCGCACCTTCCACAACTGCTTCCTGATCTTTCATGCCCTCACTTAAAAGAGCAGCCCATTCACATTCTTTCTTTTTTATAGTTCCATCCATAAATTCCATTTCCTCATCCTCCAAATCCTGTTGGTATAATGAATCCGAAAATCCCGGAATACATTTCTTGGTATTCCAGGATCCTGATTTATACTGAATCGTATAATAACATCAAAACCATCTGGGCTGTTTCCACCATATTGGTGCCTGAATCCATACTGCATTTCTGAATATAGCGGTATGCATCCTCCTCGCTTAAATGGTTTCTTTCCATCAAAAGCATCTTTGCATTTGAGATGTAGTTCTGTTCCTTCCAGCTTCTTGGTTTGGGTTTCTTTCTGTTCTTTTTCCACCTTCGCTCAAGCTGGGTCAGCATCATGCTTACGGTGTTGACCAGATCTGATACCTTAAGGGGCATTGCCACACAGAGAACAGAAGACGGTGCCTCACTGATCACACTCTGGGAACCCATAAGCAGAAGATCAAAATATTCCGGCTTATATTCCAGAAGATCCCGGTAATACATATCCTTCATATGATATCCACAGACCAGGATCCCTCCATCCAGCTCTGACATGCTGGCAAGAGCGTTGGCACCTGTATTACATACCGCTGCTACCGAAAAGCCATATCGGTTCAGAACAGTACGGATCTTCTTTGCGTCTTCTATTTTAGGTAGTACGATCACAATACTTGTATTCATATAGCCGCCACTCTCTTTCATCCCTGATGCCTGTACCTGTTTTGACCAAACGGACTGCCTGATCTGCTGTCCTGTCAGATCCGATACAGATATTCCTCAATCTCCCAGTCGGAAATCTCTCTGGAATACCGAAGCCATTCTTTTCTCTTTGCATCTGCATACTTTTTGCAGAAATCCTTTCCAAGGATTTCCTTCATCCAGTCGCTCTTCTCAAAGATCTCAATAGCTTCTCTTAAATTTTCCGGCAGATTCTCTGAACCGGTTTCCTTCACATCTGTCTTTGCAGAAGAACAGTTGGAAGCCTTTTCAGGAGAAATCTTCTTATTGATCCCGTCAATTCCTGCTGCCAGACATACTGCAAACACAAGGTAGGGGTTGGACGCTGCATCCGGGCTTCTCAGCTCGATCCTGGTATCGTCTCCGTTTACCCTCGGAATCCTTACCAGGGAATTCTGATTGTTCTTTGTCCAGGTAAGCTCTGTAGGAGCATCATACCCGGGCACAAGACGCTTGTAGGAGTTCACAAGAGGGTTTGTGATCAACGCCATCTCCCTGCTGTGTGCAAGAAGACCTCCTATAAAATAGTAAGCTTCCTGGCTGAGCTCCCGGGGCTTCTCCGGATCCACAAAAATATTTTTTCCGTTTTTAAACAGGGAAAAATGTATATGCATGGCAGATCCGTTAACCTCTTTTCTGGGCTTCGGCATAAACGTAGCATGAAGTCCATGTCTTTTTGCCACGGTTCTTACCGCCATCTTAAATGTAACCATATTATCTGCCATTTTGCGGATTTCTCCATAATGAAGAGAAATCTCGTGCTGTGCAGGTGCTGTCTCATGGTGGGAAGATTCCACCTCAAATCCCATTTCCTCCAGAGTCAGTACCATATCACGTCTTGCATTTTCTCCAAGATCCACAGGGCTGATATCCAGATATCCCGCTTTTTCATGTGTCAGGGTAGTTGGCATTCCGTTATCATCTATATGAAAAAGAAAGAATTCACATTCCGGATCCACATAACAGGTATAGCCTTCTTCCTCTGCCCTGTCTGCCACCTTCCCAAGAATATACCTGGAGCTCATCTTATGCTCCTCGCCGTCAGCTTTACGGATATCACAGATAAGACGCGCTACCTTTCCCTGCTGCGGTCTCCACGGAAGAATGGAAAAAGTATCATAATCCGGATAAAGCACCAGATCCGGTTCCTCCTCCTCAACAATTCCCGCAATATATGAACCATAGATCACACACTGATTGTCCAGAGCTCTCGGAAGCTCCCTTGCCGTGATCGCAATATTTTTTAATGTTCCGAACATATCGGTAAACTGGAGGCGGATGAACTCGACATCTTCCTCTTCTGCCATCTGAAGAATCTCGTCTCTTGTATAATTCCCCATATCAATCTCTCCTTAATCATATCCGACTCCTCTGCCGAGCCCGATACACCAGTTATTTTCTGCAATAAATATAGATAAATGTAAAAAAAGAGCGCACTTCTAAGAGTCTTCACCCTTAAAAGAACGCCCTTGTTCATGGAGGTTATTATAGCAACCCGTCTTTTCTTTGTCAACAGTTTTTTAGAGGTATGAATATCCCATCAAAGACTCATCGACTGCTTTGGCTGCTTCACGACCTTCATGAATGGCCCACACAACAAGAGACTGGCCACGGTGCACATCACCTGTGGCAAATACCCGGTCTACGCTGGTTGCATACTCCCCTGGTTTTGTCTCTATATTGGTTCTTCCGTTTATTGCTACATGAAATGCATCGGTCACATATTTCTGGCTTCCGAGAAATCCTGCCGCGATAAGTACCACATCTGCAGGAATGATCTCCTCTGTTCCCTCAACCGGCACCATCATGAAACGGCCTGTTTTTTCATCCTTCTGGCTTTTCAGTTTCACGATCTTTGCCTTGCAGACATTTCCTTTTTTATCCTTGATAAATTCGGTAACTGTTGTCTGGTAGATTCGCGGATCATGACCGAATACTGCGATAGCCTCTTCCTGGCCGTAATCGGTTTTCAGGACCTTCGGCCACTCAGGCCATGGATTGGAAGGAAGTCTGTCTACCGGAGGCTTTGGCATCATCTCAAGCTGTGTCACTGATTTTGCACCAAGCCGGATGGAGGTTCCCACACAGTCATTACCTGTATCACCACCACCAATGACCAGAACATTTTTGCCTTTTGCAAGCTCATATGGGAATTTTGCAAAATCACTGTCAAGAAGGCTCTTTGTCACTTTTCCAAGAAAATCAACTGCAAAATAGATTCCCTTTGCATCTCTTCCCGGAACCTTGATATCTCTCGGGTTGGAAGCCCCGCAGGCAAGGATCACACGGTCATAATCTTTAAGGAGCTGCTCTGCCGTGATATCCACACCTACATTAATATTTGTGACAAACTTAACTCCCTCTTCTTCCATCAGCTTTAATCTTCTGTCGATCACAGATTTTTCAAGCTTCATATTGGGGATACCATAGCGGAGAAGTCCTCCGATCCGGTCATTTCTCTCATATACTGTTACGCTGTGGCCTCTCCGGTTTAACTGCTGTGCAGCCGCCAGCCCGGACGGACCGCTTCCCACAACTGCGATTGTCTTCCCTGTACGGACAGATGGGATCTGAGGTTTTACCCAGCCATTTGCATATGCAGTTTCTATGATGGCTTTCTCATTTTCCTTGGTGCTTACCGGTTCTCCGTTGATGTTGCAGGTACATGCAGCTTCGCAAAGTGCCGGGCATACTCTAGAAGTAAACTCCGGAAAACTGTGCGTTTTGTTGAGACGTAAGAACGCCTGTTTCCAGTTTCCTGTATATACAAGATCGTTGGTCTCAGGAACCAGGTTATGCAGTGGACAGCCGGATGCCATTCCACCGATCATCATTCCTGCCTGGCAGAAAGGGACGCCGCAGGCCATGCAGCGTGCTCCCTGAAGTTTCTGTTTTTCTTTATTTAACGGAATACGAAATTCATTAAAATTCTGTATACGTTCCTTTGGCGGCAGAACCTTCGCCGTCTCTCTCTCATAATCTAAAAATCCTGTTGGCTTTCCCATTTCCTCATCCTCCTTAATGTTTCACGCCGATGCTCTCATAGAAAGCTTCCATCTGTGCCTGTTCACTGGTAAGACCCTTCTCTTCAAGCTTTGCACTTAAGGTAATCATACGTTTATACTCATCCGGGATGAGTTTCTTAAAGTGAGGCAGGTAGGAATCAAAGTCAGCCAGCACTTTCTTACCAATCCGGGAGCCTGTAGCCTCCACATGAGCTTCAATAAGATCACGAAGCTCCTTCTTGTCATATTTATTATCCACTTTTTCAATGGAGATCATTGCCTTGTTCAGGTTTTTGTAAAGCACATTATCAACATCAAGAACATATGCGATACCGCCGCTCATACCTGCTGCAAAGTTCTTTCCGGTTTTTCCAAGAACTACTACACGTCCACCGGTCATGTACTCGCAGCCATGCTCGCCGACACCTTCAACAACCGCAACCGCACCGGAGTTACGGACTGCAAAACGCTCACCTGCAACACCGTTGATAAATGCGGTTCCGCTGGTTGCTCCATAAAGAGCCACGTTACCTACGATAATGTTTTCTTCTGCCTTGTATGCAGCGTTCTCCGGAACTTTGACAATCAGCTTACCGCCGGAAAGTCCTTTTCCAAAGTAGTCATTACTGTCGCCTGTAAGCTTCAGGGTAAGACCTTTCGGGATAAAAGCTCCAAAACTCTGTCCGCCGGCTCCCTTACAGTTTACAACGATGGTATCTTCCGGAAGTCCGTTTTTGTTCTGTCTTGTGATCTCCGATCCAAGGATGGTACCAAAAGCACGGTCTGTGTTTGTAACTTCCACATCAACCTGCACTTTCTCCCCTTTCTGGATTGCCGGTGCACATTTCTTAAGAAGAACTTTTTCATCCAGAGTCTTTTCAAGACCAAAGTTATAAACAGCTTTCGGATCAAATGTAACTTTTCCTTTGCCTGCATAAGGATTATTGAGGATCGCACTTAAATCAACTTTTCCTTTATGCGGTTCCTCCACGCTGTCATTTACGTAGAGAAGATCTGTACGTCCAACCATCTCGTCAATAGTTGCAACACCCAGACGGGCCATATATTCCCTCAGCTCCTGTGCAATGAACTTCATAAAGTTCTCCACATATTCCGGTTTTCCGCGGAATCTCTTACGAAGCTCCGGATTCTGTGTGGCAACACCTACAGGACAGGTATCCAGGTTGCAGACACGCATCATCACACAGCCCATAGTTACCAGCGGAGCTGTGGCAAAACCAAACTCCTCTGCTCCGAGAAGTGCTGCGATAGCTACATCACGGCCGCTCATCAGCTTACCATCTGTCTCTATGCGGACACGGTTACGAAGTCCGTTCATGATCAGGGTCTGATGTGTCTCTGCAAGTCCAAGCTCCCACGGAAGTCCTGCATTATGGATAGAACTTCTCGGTGCAGCACCGGTACCTCCGTCATAACCGGAAATCAGTACTGTCTGTGCTCCTGCCTTTGCAACACCTGCTGCAACTGTACCTACACCGGCTTCAGAAACAAGCTTAACGGAAATATCTGCATATTTGTTTGCATTTTTCAGGTCGTAAATAAGCTCTGCCAGATCCTCAATGGAGTAGATATCATGATGCGGCGGCGGAGAGATCAGGCTGACACCTGGTGTGGAATGACGAGTCTTCGCGATCCACGGATAAACCTTCTTTGCCGGAAGATGTCCACCTTCACCTGGCTTTGCACCCTGTGCCATCTTGATCTGGATCTCTCTTGCAGATACCAGGTAGCGGCTGGTCACGCCGAAACGTCCACTGGCAACCTGTTTGATAGCAGAACAGCGGTCATTATCTGTTCCCGCGGAATCCAGACGTTCATTGCTCTCACCACCCTCACCTGTATTGGACTTTCCATGGAGATGGTTCATTGCAACGGCCAGTGTCTCATGGGCTTCCTGGGAAATGGAACCATAGGACATGGCGCCTGTCTTAAATCGTTTCACAATATCCTCAACACTTTCCACCTGATCCAGAGAAAGTGGTTCTTTTGCATATTTAAAATCAAGAAGTCCTCTTAAATTGCCGTGGCCTTCTTCATCCACAAGCTTTGTATACTCCTTAAACATCTCGTAGCTGCCCTCTTTTGTGGACTGCTGAAGAAGATGAATGGTACGTGGATTATATTTATGTTCCTCACCCTGGCTTCTCATTTTGTGTGCGCCTACACTGTCAAGAGTAAGGTCTGTGGCAAGTCCCAGCGGATCAAATGCCTCTGAGTGGAGCTTTTCCACATTGTCCTCGATATCTTCCAGTGTGATTCCGCCTACACGACTTACAGTTCCTGTAAAGTAACGGTCGATCACATCCTGGGAGATTCCGATAGCCTCAAAAATCTGAGATCCCTGATAGGACTGGATGGTGGAAATACCCATCTTGGAAGCGATCTTTACAATACCGCTGATCACCGCATGGTTGTAATCATCCACTGCTGCATAATAATCCTTATCAAGCATATGGTTGTCAATCAGCTCATGGATGGTATCCAGTGCAAGATAGGGGTTCACCGCGCTTGCTCCATAACCCAGAAGTGTTGCAAAGTGATGTACCTCTCTTGGCTCACCAGATTCCAGGATCAGGGCAAGGGATGTACTCTTCTTTGTTTTTACAAGGTGCTGATGTACTGCGGAAACAGCCAGCAGTGACGGAATCGGCATATGGTTTTCATCCACTCCCCGGTCGGAAAGAACAATGATATTCACACCTTCACGGAAGGCCTTGTCAACCTCTACGAACAGACGGTCAATAGCACGCTCAAGTTTTGTACTCTTATAATAAAGAGTGGAGATGGTCACAACTTTGAAGCCCTCTTTTTTCATGCTTTTGATCTTCATCATGTCGGTATTTGTCAGGATCGGATTGTTGATCTTCAGTACCTGGCAGTTTTCCGGCTTCTGGATCAGAAGATTTCCGTCTTTTCCCACATATACACTTGTGGAAGTAACGATCTCCTCACGGATGGCGTCAATAGGCGGATTTGTAACCTGGGCAAAAAGCTGCTTGAAGTAATCAAACAGAGGATTATTCTGTTTTGAAAATACAGCAAGAGGTGTATCATGTCCCATAGCCCCGATACTCTCTGCTCCGTTTAATGCCATGTTGCGGATAGAGGTACGGTACTGCTCATAAGTATATCCGAATGCTTTCTGAAGACGCGCTCTTTCTTCAGGTGTGTACTCGATCACACGCTGATTTGGAATTTTGATATCTTTAAGCTGCACAAGATTGCTGTCCAGCCATTCACCATATGGCTGTTTTTTTGCATATTTTTCTTTCAGTTCATTATCATCGATCACACATCCCTTTACTGTATCGACCAGAAGCATTTTTCCAGGGTGAAGGCGCTCTTTTAATACGATCTTCTCCTCATCTACCGGAAGGACACCAACCTCCGAGGAAAGGATCATGTAGCCGTCGGATGTGATATAATATCTTGAAGGACGAAGACCGTTTCTGTCAAGAACAGCTCCCATCACATCACCATCTGAAAACAGGATAGATGCGGGACCGTCCCATGGCTCCATCATGGTTGCATAATACTGATAGAAATCACGTTTTTCCTGGGAAATGGTATCATTGTTTGCCCACGGCTCCGGAATGGTGATCATTACTGCAAGAGGAAGATCCATTCCGCTCATAACCAGAAATTCCAGTGTGTTATCAAGCATTGCAGAGTCAGAACCGTTACGGTTTACTACCGGAAGGACTTTATGAAGCTCGTCTTTCAGGTACGGAGAGTCCATATTCTCCTCACGGGCAAGCATCTTATCCGCATTTCCACGGATGGTATTGATCTCACCGTTATGTACAATAAAACGGTTGGGGTGTGCTCTCTCCCAGCTCGGGTTTGTGTTTGTACTGAAACGGGAATGTACCACTGCAATAGCAGATTCATAATCCGGACTCTGCAGATCTCCGAAAAAAGTACGGAGCTGGCCAACCAGGAACATACCTTTGTAAACGATAGTACGGCTGCTCATGGAAACCACATAGGTGTTGTCATTACTCTGTTCAAACTCACGGCGGGCAATATAAAGCATACGGTCAAACGGAAGGCCTTTTTCCACATCCTCCGGCTTTTTGATAAATGCCTGCACGATGCACGGCATACACTCTCTTGCCTTATGTCCGAGAACCTCCGGGAAAACAGGCACTGTACGCCATCCAAGAAGCTCCAGTCCTTCTTTTTCCACGATGATCTCGAACATCTTCTTTGCCTGGGCACGTTTGATCTCATGCTGCGGAAAAAAGAGCTGAGCCACACCATACTCTCTCTCACCGCCAATATCAAATCCCTCTTTTCTACAGACTTTTTTGAAGAATTTATGAGAGATCTGAAGAAGGATACCTACACCGTCACCGGTTTTCCCCTCGGCATCCTTACCTGCACGATGCTCCAGATTTTCCACGATCTTCAATGCATTTGCAACTGTATCATGGGTTTTCTTTCCTTTTATATTTACAACTGCTCCGATACCGCAGTTGTCATGTTCAAACTGTGGCCGGTAAAGTCCCTGCTGTTCCTTTGTCACTTCGTTCATTTCTCTCATCCTTTCCTGTTAGCGGCTTCTTCCGATTTTTTGTTAACTGCTGCCTGGATAAATCCACGGAACAGCGGATGTGCATGGTTCGGTCTTGACTTAAATTCCGGATGTCCCTGGGTTCCTACAAAGAACGGATGGCTCTCGATTTCGATCATCTCCACGATCCTTCCGTCCGGTGATGTTCCCACAATGGACATTCCTTTCTCATTCAGCTCATCGCGGAATGCATTGTTAACCTCGTAGCGGTGTCTGTGGCGTTCCTGGATCTCTTTTTTGCCAAAGAGTTCAATGGATCTGGAGCCATCTTTCAGTATGCACGGGTAACTTCCAAGTCTTAAGGTTCCACCAAGATCTTCAATATCTTCCTGATCCGGCATCAGTGCGATCACCGGATGTGTAGTCTCCGGAGCAAGCTCGATACTGTTTGCATCCCCATATCCAAGAACATGACGTGCGAATTCCACAATAGCCATCTGCATTCCAAGGCAGATTCCAAGGTACGGGATCTTATGTACCCTTGCATACTGCGCTGCCAGGATCATGCCTTCTGTTCCACGGTTTCCGAATCCACCCGGAACCAGGATTCCGTCCACCTTATGAAGGAGCTGATCAAGATTCTTCTCATTGACCTCCTCGGAATCGATCCACTCGATCTCAACCTTTGCCCTGCAGGAGATACCTCCGTGCTTCAAAGCTTCCACTACACTTAAGTATGCATCATGAAGCTGTGTGTATTTTCCTACCATGGCGATATTTACAGTTTTGTCCGGATGACGGAGATTTTCAACCATATTTTCCCAGTCTGTAAGATCCGGCTTGCGGTTCTCAAGACGCAGGCTCTGGAGTACTACATCTGCCAGTTTTTCTCTTTCCATTGCCAGAGGCGCTTCATATAAATATTCCACATCCAGGTTCTGAAGTACATGGCTTACAGGTACATTACAGAACAGTGCGATCTTTCCACGGATATCATCAGTAAGAGGATACTCGCTTCTGCATACCAGGACATCCGGCTGAATTCCCATTCCCTGAAGTTCCTTCACACTTGCCTGGGTAGGCTTTGTCTTCATCTCTCCCGAAGCACGAAGATAAGGGATCAGTGTTACATGAATAAGGATTGCATTATCATGTCCCACATCATGCTGGAACTGGCGGATCGATTCCAGGAAAGGCTGGCTCTCAATATCACCGACTGTACCACCAACCTCAATAATGGCGATCCTGTCCTCATCTGCAGATTTTGCCCTGTAAAATCTGCTCTTGATCTCATTGGTGATATGGGGAATGACCTGCACGGTACCTCCGCCGAAATCGCCATGACGTTCTTTCTGAAGAACAGACCAGTATATCTTACCTGTAGTTACATTAGAGTTTTTGTCAAGGCTCTCGTCAATGAATCTCTCATAGTGGCCCAGGTCAAGGTCTGTCTCTGTACCGTCATCGGTTACAAATACCTCTCCATGCTGAATCGGGTTCATGGTTCCCGGGTCAATGTTGATATAAGGATCAAACTTCTGCATAGTCACCTGATAGCCTCTTGCTTTGAGAAGCCTTCCCAGAGACGCTGCCGTAATTCCCTTTCCCAAACCAGAAACAACTCCGCCTGTTACAAAAACATACTTTACTGCCATCTTCGATCTCCTCCTCCATCCTGTTATCCTGCTTGTAAAACAGCAAAGGCGCCAGAAACAGCTCTTTAAGGGGGAAACTTACCCCTTGTACTGTTTCTGACGCCTTTGTCAGTGATTTTCCTATAAAATATGCTATACTATAAACTATTTTTTTTTATTTGTCAACATCCTGTTTTCATATTTTTCCACAGAAAAACAGGCACCGGAAAGCTTGTTCTGCTGCGCTGTCCTGATGCCTGTTCCAAGATCATTACCTAATTATATCCTGTATTTATGCAATGGCAAATTTTTGAAGTGTGCGGTTGAATTCCTGGTTCTCTCCGTGACATGTCACAGTAAGATCTCTGGTAAGATCCATACTCAGGATACCCAGAATGGATTTCGCATCAATGATCATCCTGTTATAGGAAATATCCACATCAAAGTCACATTTGCTTGCGGCATTTACGAATTCTTTCACTTCGTCTGTTGCATTTAATCTAATTTTCTGAGACATAAATATCATCCTCTCTAACTCATCAAACGTAATTTACGTTACCTGTAAAAACACCCAGGCCATCGCTGTTCCGGCCTTTAGGTTGTTCCATATTATGTCCCATATCTTTATTTTTGTCAAGCGGATATTTTTTCCATTTTTCGCATTTTCATAGGGAAAACCCGAATTATTCACAAATATTTCAATGATCATTATATATCTTTATTTATTTTTCACATTGTTTTTGGTAATACCAATTTTGTTCTGGTGAAATCGATTCCATATTCAGCTTATCCACGTTTAATTTCTTCCGGGATTTCCATAGGATATTTACCATCAAAGCAGGCTTTACACAGCGGAAGCCCTCCTGCCATTCCCTCCAGATAATCATTCTGCATATAACCAAGTGAATCTGCACCGATCATCCTGCAGATCTCCTTTGTACTATGCTGCGCTGCAATAAGCTGATCATTGGAAGGCACATCTGTTCCAAAATAGCAGGGATGCAAAAACGGCGGTGAACTGATACGGACATGAACTTCCTTTGCACCAGCCTCCTTAAGCATATGGATCAGGTTGGCAATGGTAGTACCGCGTACAATGGAATCATCCACAAGAACGATCCTTTTACCCTTTACCACAGAATCCAGCACACTGAGCTTTAAGTGTACACTGGACTCTCTCTCTTTCTGGGTAGGCTTGATGAATGTTCTTCCTATGTAGCTGTTTTTATAGAAGGCAAACCCAAAAGGAATTCCCGATTCTTCAGAATAGCCCTTTGCAGCAGGAAGTCCGGATTCCGGTACACCGGTTACCAGATCTGCCTCCACAGGATAGGATTTTGCCAGGGATTTGCCGCCACGGATCCTGGCGTCGTAGATCTTTACACCATCCATAGTACTGTCCAGACGCGCAAAATAAATATACTCAAATACACAGTGGGCATGTTTCTTTGTCTCATCAAACATACTGGATTTCACACCATCCTTGGTCACTGTGACGATCTCTCCCGGTGCAATATCACGGACAAACTCCGCACCTACAGAAGTAAGCGCACAGCTCTCCGATGCCAGTACATAGGTATTATCTCTCTTACCCAGGCACAGTGGCTTCAGTCCGTACGGATCACGGGCGCCAATGAGTTTCCTTGGACTCATGACCACCAGCGCATAACCGCCCTGGATCTTCTTCACTGTCTTGTAAACTGCTTCCTCTACTGTGGCTGAATGGACTCTTTCTCTTGCAATATGAAAAGCAATAACTTCAGAATCCGTAGTTGTATGAAAAATAGCCCCTGTCTGAATCAGTTCCCATTTCAGTGCTTCTGTATTTATCAGATTTCCATTGTGGGCCAGTGCCAGGCTTCCCTTGATATAAGAAAGTACCAGAGGCTGTGCATTGGCTGCTATAGACGCGCCTGTTGTAGAATAACGCACATGGCCGATACCGATATCTCCATCCATTCCCCGGACCACGTCCTGGCGGAGAACCTCGCTTACCAGTCCCAGATCCTTATGAAACTGTACATTTCCTCTCTCTCCTTCAGTACGGGATACTGCCATTCCGCAGGACTCCTGTCCTCTGTGCTGCAGAGATGTAAGACCATAATAAATAGACGGTGCAATGTTACCGCCATCCAGGTCGTAAATTCCGAATACACCACATTCTTCCTTTATTTCTGCCATTTTTCCCTCCATCTGCCAAGAAAATATTTAAGGCTTTTTAATACACACAAATTATAATGAAAGACGCAGATTTGTCAACCCCGTTCTATAGGATACTTCTCTTACCTCCCCACTTCTCCCGGAATTTTTTTTCAAAAAAACTCTTGACATTATTTTTATTTCGTGTATACTACGTCACATAAAGCAAAGGCGCTTTGGATACTGAACAGGTATCCGAAGCGTCTTTTTTGTTTTTCAGGGGCTGGATATCCCTTTACGGCATATAACAGTCCATTATAAAAAGATTAAAAATAATAATGAATGAGTGAAATCGAAAGGAGTGTACCTATATGGCACAGAGTATTCCAGAAATGTATGGCAGCCTTGTCTTCAACGACAAAGTAATGAGAAGCAAACTGCCAAAGGACATGTACAAGGCATTAAAGAAAACCATCGAGAACGGAACTCACCTGGAACTTGATGTAGCAAACTCCGTAGCAGTGGCAATGAAGGAATGGGCAACCGAAAACGGTGCCACCCATTACACTCACTGGTTCCAGCCAATGACAAATGTTACCGCAGAGAAGCATGACAGCTTCATCTCCCCTACAGGCGACGGACAGGTGATCATGGACTTTTCCGGTAAAGAGCTTGTAAAGGGCGAGCCTGATGCATCCAGCTTCCCCTCCGGTGGCCTTCGCGCCACATTTGAGGCAAGAGGATATACAGCATGGGATCCTACTTCACCGGCATTCATTAAAGATAAAACTCTTTACATTCCCACCGCTTTCTGTTCTTACAGCGGCGAGGCACTGGATAAGAAAACTCCTCTTCTCCGCTCCATGGATGTACTTAATAAAGAAGCTGTCCGCATCCTTCACATCCTTGGAAACAAAGAGGTCCGTCATATCAATACAACAGTAGGGCCTGAGCAGGAATACTTCCTTGTTGACAAGGATCTCTACAAAAAGAGAAAAGACCTGATCTTCTGCGGACGTACTCTTCTTGGCGCATCAGCACCAAAGGGACAGGAAATGGAAGATCATTATTTCGGAACATTAAAACCACGAGTTGCAGCTTACATGCATGATCTTGATGAAGAGCTGTGGAAGCTTGGAATCCCGGCAAAAACAAAGCACAATGAAGTTGCTCCTGCACAGCATGAGCTGGCTCCTGTATTTGATACCACAAACGTTGCTGTTGACCACAACCAGCTTACCATGGAGATCATGAAGAAAGTTGCCGACAAGCATAATATGGTATGCCTCCTTCATGAGAAACCATTTGAGGGAATCAACGGAAGCGGCAAGCACAACAACTGGTCCATGAGCACGGACACAGGTGTCAACCTTCTTGATCCCGGAAAAACACCTGCTGAAAACACACAGTTCCTTGTATTCCTGGTAGCTGTTATCAAGGCAGTTGATGAATATGCTGATCTTCTCCGTGTATCTGTTGCAAGTGCCGGAAACGATCATCGTCTGGGAGCAAATGAGGCACCGCCTGCGATCGTATCCATTTTCCTTGGAGATGAGCTGACAGACATCCTCAAATCTATCGAAAACGATACCTTCTTCAACAACAAACATGCAGTACAGATGGATATCGGCGCAAAGGTTCTTCCTCATTTTACAAAGGATACCACTGACAGAAACCGTACTTCACCATTTGCATTTACAGGAAACAAATTTGAGTTCCGTATGCTTGGTTCCGCAGCATCTGTTGCAAACCCCAACATCGTACTGAACACTGCTGTTGCAGAAGTTCTCTCCGAATTCAGTGCATCTCTCAAAGATGTTCCGGAAGCTGAAATGGAAAGTGCTGTACATGCACTTCTCAAGAAAACCATTGAAGAGCATAAACGCATCATCTTCAACGGCAACGGCTATACAGATGAGTGGGTTGAAGAAGCTGAAAAACGTGGTCTTTACAACCTTAAGGCAACACCTGATGCTCTTCCCCATTTCATTGCTGAGAAAAACGTGGAACTTTTCACAAAACACGGCATCTTCACAAAACAAGAACTTTTCTCCCGTTATGAGATCTGGCTTGAGACTTATCACAAGACAATCAACATCGAGTCCAACACAATGGCCGAGATGGTTCAGAAGCAGGTTATTCCTTCCATCTTTACATATGTGGAAAAACTTGCCGATACAGCAGCAGCAAAGAAATCTGTTGTAGCTGGTATTTCCGTAGCAAGTGAGGCTGCTCTTATCACCAGACTCAGCACTCTTGCAGATACAATGGCCAAAGATCTGGAAAACCTGAAAGCAGACACTGCAAAGGCTCTCGCTGCATCGGATGATGTACTTGCCTGCGCAAAGGCTTATGAGGAGACAGTTCTTGGCGACATGGAGACATTAAGAAAATCTGCTGATGAGGCAGAAGCTCTGATTCCGGATGAATTACTTCCATATCCGACATACGACGAGCTGCTTTTCTCTATCTGATCTTAACAGGTCAGTAACAAAGGTAAATACAGGGGATATCTTTATGAACTCTACTTCATAATTCATTATCGATTTCCTCATCCATTAATCACACGATACGATATCCCCTGATTTACATATACTGGAATTATACAACTTTATATTAATATGCTTCGCAAAGGCGCGGAAGAGATCTTAATTCTTTCCCGCGCCTTTCGATATATAAAAAAACAGATATTTCTTCTGTATATCTGTCAAAAATCGGGAAAGGGAGTGTTATTATGTACTCTTCAGTTAACACAATCTGGGTCCTCTTCGGTGCCGCGCTGGTTTTCTTCATGCAGGCCGGATTCGCAATGGTAGAAACAGGATTCACAAGGGCAAAAAATGCCGGTAACATTATCATGAAAAACCTGATGGACTTCTGTATCGGAACTCCGGTCTTCTGGCTGGTAGGTTTCGGTATTATGTTCGGAGCAGGTAATGGTTTCTTCGGAAAGATCGGTGGCATCGCATCTGAGGCCAACTATGGAACTGCAATGCTTCCGGATGGTGTTCCCTTCTGGGCATTTCTTATTTTCCAGACAGTATTCTGTGCAACTGCTGCCACTATCGTATCCGGTGCCATGGCAGAGCGTACCAAATTCTTATCCTACTGTATCTACAGCCTTATCATCAGTCTTGTTATTTACCCGGTATCCGGTCACTGGATCTGGGGCGGCGGATTTATCAGTCAGATGGGATTTCATGATTTCGCTGGTTCCTGTGCAGTACATATGGTAGGTGGTGTTGCTGCATTTGTAGGTGCCATTATCCTCGGACCTCGTATCGGAAAATATTCCAAAAGCGGAAAATCCAGAGCTATTCCCGGACACAACCTCACCGTTGGTGCTCTTGGCGTATTTATCCTCTGGTTCTGCTGGTTCGGTTTCAACGGTGCTTCCACAGTCAGCATGGAAGGCGATGCCATTGTAAGCTCAGGCAAAATCTTCGTAACAACAAACCTTGCTGCTGCAGTCGCAACCTGCACAGTTATGATCATCACATGGGTCCGCTACAAAAAACCAGATGTTTCCATGTCCTTAAATGGTACTCTTGCAGGTCTTGTAGCCATCACAGCAGGTTGTGATACCGTATCACCTACATCTGCTGCCATCATCGGCATCCTTGCCGGATTTATCGTAGTATTTGGTATTGAGTTTATTGACAAAGTATTAAAAGTTGACGATCCTGTTGGTGCCGTAGGTGTCCATGGCCTTAACGGTGCTTTCGGTACTATCGCTGTAGGACTTTTCTCCGACGGTGCAGGCACAGACTGGAAAGGCCTCCTCACAGGCGGTGGTGCTCACGGACTTGGCGTACAGTTTATCGGAATGATCATCACCATTGCATGGGTTGCAGTCACAATGACAATTGTATTCCAGGTGATCAAACATACTATCGGACTTCGTGTAAGCGAAGAAGAAGAGATCGCAGGTCTTGATTCCAAGGAGCACGGTCTTGCAAGTGCTTACGACGGATTCTATGTTCAGGATTCTGTTGCCGGTGTACCGGTGGCTCCTATGGGAACCTCCAGAAAAGCTCCAAGCTTTACACCTGCACCTTCCGCTCCTGCCGAATCTGTTCCTGAGCTTCCGAAAGAAGGCGTACACAAGCTTACAAAAGTTGTTATCATCACCAGGCAGAACAAACTGGATGAATTTATGCAGGCAATGAATGAGATCGGTGTTACCGGTATCACCATCACAAATGTTATGGGCTGCGGCGTACAGAAAGGTGCTCCGACCTACTACCGTGGTGTTGAGCTTGACATGAACCTTCGTCCAAAGGTTAAGATCGAGATCGTTGTAAGCCTTGTACCTGTTAAGAAAGTCATTGAGACAGCCAGAAAAGTTCTTCACACAGGCCAGATCGGTGACGGAAAAGTATTCGTTTATGACCTTGAAAACGTTGTAAAGATCCGTACAGGCGAGGAAGGTTTCCTGGCACTGCAGGATACACAGGAATAACGGTTTCGTTCATCCCTTCACTTATATAACAGGCTTTTCCCTTAAGCCGGAAATAACCGCACTTTCGATGTTTCATCACCGAAAGATGCGGTTATTTTCTGTCAGTCCTCTCCTGCCCTTTTTACCTTGGGGAGATTCCACCTATAATGTGCTGCCAGATAACGGATCACAACCACCACAATGGTCCCCACCACCATGGCTTCCACAGCCCCTGTAAACTGATAGAGTTTTACACACACCAGAGCACCTACAATAGATGCACAGGCATAAATATGTCTTACAAAAATATACGGCGGCACCCCTGCCATCATATCACGGAGCAGACCACCGCCCACTCCTGTCATAGTTCCCAGGAATACCAGAAAAAAATCATTTCCCATATAGCCCTGCCGGATTCCCTGATCCACACCCATTACAGTAAACACACCAAGGCCAATGGTATCCATCACAAGCATTACCCGGTCATAAGTAAGCCTGTTCTTCCCCTCCATGATCTCACGTTTCCAATACATCAATCCAAAAACAATGCAGGATGTGATCGTTGCCATCAATGTATACCTGGGATCCCGAAACATCCCGGGAGGCACCAGTCCCAGCACAATATCACGAACCGTTCCCCCTCCTACTGCTGTCACCACACCCAGAACACTGACTCCGAAAATATCCATTCCCCGTTCTACACCTACCAGCGCTCCTGACGCTGCAAAGGCAATGGTTCCTACCACCTCCATGATAAATGTAACCAGACTCTGATAATCCATCTTCCCCTACCCTCCAAAATACGTTAATCCAAAAAGGAACCCTGCCGGAAGATATTTCTTCTGACAGGATTCCTTTTATTGTATCAGACTTTCTTCTTTCTGTATATGCTTTCTTTAACCTTTTACGCCGCCAAGGGCAACGCCTGCCACAATATACTTTGACAGGATCAGATATACTACTACCAGCGGAATGATGGTCACAAACAGACCCACATATACCACACCATAATCTGTACGGAACTGGTTGGAACTTAAGAGCTGTACAAACATAGGCAGTGTCTTCTTGGAGTCAGAAGTAAGCATGATAGTCGGTGTAAACAGATTGTTCCACTGTGCGATAAACTGGAAAATAGCCTGTGTGGCAACTGCCGGCTTCATGATCGGTATGATGATCCGGTTAAAGGTATGAAGCTCTCCGGAACCATCGATCCTGGCTGCCTCGATCATCTCAATGGAAAGAGTACTCTCCATATACTGTTTCATAAAGAATACCACCGCCGGTGTAGCTATGGTAGGAATGATCAGCGGAATATAGGTATCCACCAGGTTCAGGTTCAGCATAAATCTGTAAAAACCGATAATGGAGATCTGGCTCGGTACCATCATGATCGCCATGATAAACGCCCAGGCAAGCTTCTTCAGCTTAAAATCATAGACAAAGATTCCATATGCTGTCAGGGAGGAAAAATAAACAGACAATATGGTTCCCGGAACTGTGATGGTAAGGGAGTTCAGCGCCGCTTTTTGTAAGGTGATCTGCATACCATTCTGTTTCAGCATCAGATTCTTCCAGTTTTCCAGAAAATGTGTGGACGGGATCAGGGAAATTCCGGATTTGATGGCATCTGAACTTCTGGTAGCGTTCATCACAAGCAAAAGGAAAGGACCCAGGGCTATGATACAGAATATAATACAGATAACTGTTCTTGTGATCGTCCTTCGCTTCAATGCGGCTGAATAACTGTCTTTATTTTTATTCATCGCTTTCCACCTGCCTTTCTTGCTGCCTTTTTCATTCTTCTCTCATCCTTGTCACTCATGGATGCAAAAAGAATCAGGCTGACGATCAGTGTAACAACAAACAGGATAACGGATACGGCTGCTGCTTTTCCAACATCACTGTTGTAAAGACGCATGATATACATTGCCATGGTCGTGGTCTTGTCATCCGGAAGTCCTACAAGTCCTGTTTCCGGAACATTGAACAGCGCCGGAATATCGTACATCTGTAATCCACCGATGGCAGATGTAACAAGTGTGTACAGCATGATCGGTTTCAGAAGCGGCAATGTAATATAACGGAACTTCTTAAATCCTGTTGCTCCGTCAATATCCGCAGCCTCAAAAAGTCCGGGATCGATTCCCAGTACACCTGAGATCAGAAGAAGGGTTGTATTTCCAAACCACATCCACCACAGGATTCCCGAGATCAGTCCACGGCTTCCTGCCACGCTGGACATAAAGTCAAAATTGGATGCGATCACACCCCAGTCCTTCAGGGTCTTGGTAATAGGGCCATACTGAGAAAACAGTGCTTTAAACAGTACAGATACAGATGCTGCCGTAATAATACTTGGAAGATATACGATAACCTTCACAGCACCGGTACCTTTTACTTTTACCTTCTCATCCGTCAGCCACACTGCCAGAAGAAGTGACACCAGGATCTGTGGTACAAAGTTAAAGCCCCACATGATCAATGTATTTTTGAGATAGCTTAATGCATAAGGCCGTTCGCCTGCCGCCATTCCAAGCACATTGAGGAAATTCTGGATTCCGGCAAAATCCACGAACTCTCTTCCATTCCTTTTATAATAGGAAAGAGTACTGTAATAAAACGTATTGATCAGCGGCCAGAGCTGAAATAACAGATATGTAATAAAAAACGGCGCTATAAAATAATAACCATATTTCCCATAACTGATTTTTTTCTTCTTTTTTTTCATATCCACAATTTCCCCTGTAAAATGTGCCGCCCCTTCTTTTTCAGAAGAAGCGGCACAGCTTATTATCTGTCAACCGGTTTCAGTGGTTACTTTTTTGATCACTCTGTTTTCAGGTAAGAGTAGGTATCATGGATGGATGCCTTCAGATCTGCGATAGCTGTATCCAGATCTTTCTCGCCTGTTGCATAAGCCTTGGTCTGGGTATCCAGAAGTGAAAGGATCTGCTGATCTTCTGCCTTAACCATGGAAGCATCAAGTCCGTCTGCCAGTGGGAGGAAGAACTCCATGAAGTTCTGGTTCGCATCCTTGTAAAGGAATCCGTTACCGTCTGCGGAAGCTCCGCTCTCGATGATCTTGTTGATTGCTTCTGTATTATTTACATAATCAGAGTTCAGTGCATTAATGGAAACCATGCTGTCTGTCTCACAGGTGAAGAACTTCATGATCTTTGCTGCAAGATCTTTGTCTGCACAGGATGCTGTAGCTGCAAGGCCTGTACCACCCCAGTAGCACTTGTTCTGTGTCGGAACAAGAATGGTGTTATTTTTCCATGTGTCACTTAAGCACCAGTATGTGAACCACGGGCAGCCCATGTAAGCAAGTGCTGCATTGCTGGACTCTCCGTCGCCGTCCATATTTGCATACCAGTCAGCACTCCACTGATCTGTATTATAGGTAAGATCGTCATCATAAAGCTTCTTTGCTGTTTCCAGATATGTGGTGATGTTATCATCCAGTGTGATCACATCGTTGTCATCATAGAAGCCCTGGGTTCTGGAGTTTGTAAGAGAACGTTTCAGCTCATCATATCCTGAGAAGAGTTTGCACTTTCCACCGGAAGCATCGTTTACTTCTTTTGCAGTTGCCAGGATCGTATCCAGATCCTTAAACTTCTCTGCCAGCTCTGCAGGATCTGTTGTTCCCAGATATTTCTCTGCCAGATCTGCACGTACCTGATAGCATCCAGGTGTTGCCTGCCAGAAGAGAGCCCTTACATTGCCGTCTGCATCTGTACCAAGATTCAGATTATAATCATACATATTCTTATAATCATCTTCTGTGATTCCAAGATCTGCCACGCTCTGAACCCAGTCACTGTTGTTTACATACTTCTGTACGTAGTCAACCTCAAGGCCCATCAGATCCGGATAAAGCTCATTGCTGCTGTCATCCAGCATAGGATCCAGCTTACTCTGGTAATAATCAGATCCACCTGTGTTTACAAATACGATTCTTGCATAATCATCCGGATATGCTTCTTTGAACGGTCCGTCCAGGATTTTCTTGATGTCATCGTTCCAGCCCCAGATAACAAACGCATCATCTGCTGAGGAATCTCCGGTAACGGTATTCTCAGGGGTCTCAGTCTCATCATCCGCATATGCGGGAACTGTGGAAACCGCCATACCTGTGATCATTGCTGCTGCAAGCACAAGACTCATCATTTTTTTCTTCATATTCTGCTACCTCCTCATATCATTACATTTTTTTCTGATTCATATCTTTTACAGATGCACCTTTAAAAAGTGTTCCTTCCACTGTAAACTTATCGATCAGTGTTGTTTTCGGGTGTTCGATCAGATCGATCAGCTTGTCCGCTGCGATCCTTCCGATTGCCTCTGTATCCTGACACAGAGTTGTAAGTTTTGGCTGTAAGATCCTGGCCACTGTAATCCCGTCATATCCTGCTACAGATATGTCCTCCGGTATCCGAAGCCCCCGGTCCCGGATCTCATTGATCCCTCCCAGAGCCGAATAATCATCCGGATAAAGGATACAGGTTGGAGGATCCTTCAGTTCCAGAAGTTCTGCCGTCATCTCGGCCGCTCCATCTGCATCTCTGTAGGGTATTTCCCTGATGTATTCTTCCGGTATTTCAATCCCGAAACTCTGAAGCGTCCTGTAAAAGGATGTTACCCTGTTTCTTGTAACTGAAGAATCCTCTCCATGTATGTAGGCGATCTTTCTGTGTCCCTGCTGGTAGATATAATTTACCAGCATTTCGATCCCGCTTATATTATTGGAAACTACTGCGATCCTTCCGTCAAAAACATGGTCTATGGTTACTACCGGTATTTCTGAACGGACAAGTTCCTGAACCTCATCTGTGTAAAAATTCACACATGCCATGATCACTCCATCTACCCCCCGGTAACGGCAATGTTCATAATAGCTCATCCTCCGTCCGGAAACTCTCCCATTCGTAAAGGTAATGTCGTACCCCCTTTCTTCAGCTTCCCGTTTAAAGCTTTCCAGCACATGGTTGAAATAATCATGTGTCAGTCCGCTCATCGCGTCGTCCACAAACAGCACCCCCAGATTGTAGCTTCTCTTTGTCTTCAATGCCCTGGCCGAGGAGTTTGGAAAGTAGCCCATCTCAGAGGCTGTTTTCAATATGAATTTTCTCGTCTCTTCGCCAATGTCTGTGTAACCATTTAAAGCCTTGCTGACTGTTGCTACTGAGACATTGCACCGTTTTGAAATTTCTTTCATGGAAACCATAGGCGTGCCTCTTGCTTTCTTTTGCTTTTTCGTTTTTTGTCTTTCCTAAATCGTTTTCGTAGCTTTACTATAAGTCTTCTTGCACAAAAAATCAAGTGCTTTTCAGGTTTTTTTGTTCGTTTTTCCGTTTTTATCCCAATTGCACAATTTTCTTTTTTCACTGTTTGCCAGTTTTTCTTCTTGCGTTCGGTTTTTAGCGAAATTTTTCGTGAATTAATTCTCTTACATCTTCAATATATGCTTATGGCACAATATATATTCCATTTTTTCGTAAATTTATGTAAGAAAAATCTATTGCTTTTCTCTTTTTTATTAGATATACTTAATCTGAAGCCGATATTTATTGTTAAGTATTATCCAATATTCTAAACTTATTCGTTTTCGTATTGTAATTTTCTTACATTTTTGTTTTCCCAAATTCGCTTTCCCAAATCGTAACACCGAAAATATATAGTTTTATCAAGGAGGTTTCTTATGAAATTCGGACATTTTGACGATCAGAACCGTGAATATGTTATCACAACTCCCAAAACACCCCTTCCATGGATCAATTACCTTGGTTCCCAGGATTTTTTCAGCCTGATCTCCAACACCTGTGGCGGATACAGCTTCTATAAAGATGCCAAGCTTCTCCGCATTACCCGCTACCGTTACAACGATATCCCCAATGATTCCAACGGAAAATACTATTACATCAACGATGAAGGGACCATATGGAACCCGGGATATATGCCTTCTCAGACCGAACTTGACTTCTACGAATGCCGCCACGGAATGGGTTACAGCCATTTTACAGGCAAAAAGAATGGTCTCAAAGCAGAACTTCTGGCCTTTGTACCTGTTGATGCAGCCTGCGAGGTGAATCTCCTCACTCTGGAGAACACCTCTGACCACGAAAAGAATTTCTCACTTTATTCCTATGTGGAGTTCTGTCTGTGGAACGCCATGGACGACATGACCAACTTCCAGCGAAATTTAAGCATCGGAGAGGTTGAACTGGAAGGCAGCACCATCTACCACAAAACCGAATACAGAGAACGACGCAACCACTACAGTTTCTTTACAGTCAATGCTCCTGTTGACGGTTTTGACACCAGCCGTGATGAATTCCTCGGCCAGGGAAACAGCAACGCTTTACCTGCAGCAGTAAAAGAAGACAAATGCCGCAATTCCATTGCCAGCGGATGGTACCCGGCAGCCGTTCATCAGATCCGTCTCACCCTGAAGCCAGGCGAAAAGAAATCTCTGGTATTCCTTCTTGGTTACTGCGAAAATCCCGCAGACCAGAAATGGGAATCACCAAATGTGATCCGCAAAGCTCCTGCCCATCAGCTTATCAGCCGCTTTCAGACCGAAGAACAGGTTCTAAAAGCTTTCGCAGCCTTAAAAGATTACTGGAACGATCTTCTCTCCCGTTACAAAGTAGAGAGCAGTAATCCCCATATCAACCGTATGGCAAATATCTGGAACCAGTACCAGTGCATGGTTACTTTCAATATGTCACGTTCCGCTTCCTACTACGAATCAGGGACAGGCCGCGGCATGGGATTCCGTGATTCCTGCCAGGATCTTCTGGGATTTGTTCATCTTATCCCTGCCAGGGCAAGGGAACGTATCATTGATATCGCCTCCACACAGTTTGCTGACGGAAGCGCATACCACCAGTACCAGCCTCTTACCAAGAAAGGCAACCTGGATATCGGAAGCGGTTTCAATGATGATCCCTTATGGCTTATTGCCGCAGTTGCCGCTTACCTTAAAGAAACCGGCGACACTTCCATCCTGGATGAACAGGTTCCCTTTGACTGCCAGCCGGATACCGAGGTACCACTCTTTGAGCACCTTCGCCGTTCTTTCCAGTACACAGCCCATCACCTCGGACCTCATAAGCTTCCGCTTATCGGACGCGCAGACTGGAATGACTGCCTGAACCTGAATTGCTTCTCCTCTGAACCTGGGGAACCTTTCCAGACAACCGGCCCATCTGAAGGACCGGTTGCAGAGTCCGTATTTATTGCAGGTATGTTTGTAAAATACGGAAAAGAATTTGCCCGTATCAGCAGCCTTTACGGTGAAAAAGAGCTTTCCGAAAAAGCAGAAAAAGATGTGCAGGACATGTATCAGGCTATTCTGGATGCAGGCTGGGACGGAAAATGGTTCCTCCGCGCATATGATGCAGCCTCCGAAAAAGTGGGATCTTCCGAATGTAAGGAAGGCCAGATCTTCATTGAGCCACAGGGCTTCTGCGTTATGGCAGGAGTTGGCGTAAAAGAAGGTCTTGCAAAAGAAGCTCTGGATTCTGTAAAAGAACGTCTTGATACCAAGTATGGAATCATGCTTCTTCAGCCTGCATACAGCCAATATTACCTGAACCTGGGAGAAATCAGCTCCTACCCGCCCGGATATAAAGAAAACGCAGGCATTTTCTGCCACAACAATCCATGGGTTTCCATTGCCGAAACCGTTATCGGGCGCGGAAACCGCGCATATGAGATCTACAGCCGGACCTGTCCGTCCTGCATTGAGGATATCAGCGAGATCCATCGTACAGAGCCTTATGTATACTCACAGATGATCGCAGGTGCCGATGCCCCACGTCATGGCGAAGCCAAAAACAGTTGGCTTACCGGTACTGCCGCGTGGACTTTCGTAAATCTTTCCCAGGCAATCCTCGGAATCCAGCCAGACTATGACGGACTTCGTGTAGATCCCTGTATCCCTGAGGATTTCGGTGATTTTACACTCACCAGAACATTCCGTGATGCAGTATACCATATTGATATCAAAAACCCGTCCGGGGTACAGAAGGGTGTAACCCATATGAATGTAGACGGTACCGAGATTTCCGGAAACGTGATCCCTTATACCAGTGATAAGAAAGAATATTTTGTAACTGTTTATATGGGATAATAAAATCCTCGTAACATAAAAAAAGCCTCCCGGCATAACCTTTCCGGCTATGTCGGGAGACTTTTTTCAGGCGGATATCCACGATTCGCATTCGCTGCCTGTTCATAAGCGATCAGCTCGCCTCTATAAGGAAACCTCTGCGTTTCAGCATATCCTGGATCATATCCAGGATCTCCTCTGACTCTGCTTCCACTTTATGGTAATGATAATCTGATGTAATATTTTTAAGAGGACTGGATTTGCCGCTGCGGATATCCTCCATAAAATTCTCAACCTGCCGTCTGGAACTGATCTGAAGCTCAGCCTCAATGTGTCCGTAAACTCTGTGATTCACCATCACATTGACCACCTTGCCCCCAAGATCCACAATACCGCAGAGTTCATTCTCCAGATCCGCATCCGTATGATGTACCTTGAATATCCTGTTCACAGTATGTGGGGCATTGAGAATATATCCACGGTTTGTGGAGATCACATCATTCCCCTCTGCCCTGATCAGTGCAATATCCTGCACGATCACCTGCCTGCTTACCTGGAATATTTTGGCCAGTGAGCTTCCCGAAACCGGCCGGTCACTGTTTTTTATCTGATCCATGATCGCTGCCCTGCGTTCTGAACCCGTCATTTAAGTTACCCCTTTCTGCTGCGCTGCCTCTTTCCCGGCTTCATCGCAGCTTCCGGTCATCTCTATAGCATGTTTGAAAAAGTTTGCAGAATGTGCGCCACAATTTGCGGGATCTTTTCAAACATGTACCGGGATCAGCCGGTCTCAGGAAAGCGGATGAAGATTCTTAAGGGAAATATCAAGGATCGGCGCAGAATGTGTCAATGCACCACTTGATACATAGTCTACACCAACATCCCTGATCTTTGCAATATTTTCTTTTGTGACATTTCCGGAACATTCGGTTTTTGCCCTTCCGTTGATCAGCTTCACAGCCTCCTTCATCACCTCCGGAGTCATGTTATCAAGCATGATGATATCCGCACCTGCCTCCACAGCTTCCTTTACCTGTTCAAGACTTTCCACTTCCACTTCGATCTTACGTACAAAGGGTGCATACTCCTGTGCCATTTTTACAGCTCTGGAAACACTGCCTGCTGCACCGATATGGTTGTCTTTCAGAAGGACTCCATCAGAAAGGTTATATCTGTGATTATGTCCGCCGCCAACACGTACCGCATATTTCTCAAAAATACGCATATTGGGTGTTGTTTTTCTGGTATCCAGAAGTGTGATCCCTGTACCCTCAAGAAGAGCTGCAACAGAATGTGTGTATGTGGCAATTCCGCTCATTCGCTGAAGATAATTCAGTGCAACACGCTCACCGGAAAGAAGCACACGGATATCTCCTGTCACTTTTCCCATTTTCTGGCCTTTCTTTACCTGTTCTCCATCCTTGCAGAACAATTCAACCTGTGTGTTTTTATCCAGAAGAGTAAACACCCTGCTGAAAATTTCCAGACCGGCGATGATTCCGTCTTCTTTACAGATCAGATCTACTTCTCCCGGAACCGCTTCCTTCATAACAGAATTTGTGGTAACATCCTCACTTGATATATCTTCTTTCAATGCTTCCAGGATCAGATGGTCCACCTGAAGTGTCATTGTAATATTGTTCATTTTAAGGTCCGCTCACTTTCTTTTTTATTTACGCTGCTCCTGCTGCATGCTTCTGTTCCTGTACAATGGCCTTTGCCGCACGTTTTGCAAATACAAGGCTTTCCAGAAGAGAGTTACTTGCCAGGCGGTTTGCACCATGGACACCGTTGCAGCTTGTTTCTCCCACTGCATACAGCTTTTCCATGCTGGTCCTGCTGTCTGAATCCACCCAGATACCGCCCATAAAATAATGCTGGGCAGGAACTACCGGGATACATTCCTTTGTCACATCATACCCTTCCTCCAGACATCTCTGATAAATATTGGGAAAATGCTGCAGAATCGTATCTTTGTCAATATTTTCCATGGAAAGCCATACATGGTCCGTGCCTTCTTTTTTCATCTCCTCCCGAATTGCCTCTGTCACAACATCTCTTGGGAGAAGTTCATTGACAAACCGCTCTTTTTTGCTGTTATAAAGCACAGCACCTTCGCCCCGGACAGACTCGGAGATCAGAAATCTCCGTCCCGGCTTCTTGGAATAAAGAGTTGTCGGATGGATCTGGACATAATCCAGATGTTCCAGACGGACACCATGTTTTTTTGCAATATCAAGGGCATCTCCTGTAAGATGTGGATAATTGGTAGAATGCTCATATCTTCCGCCGATACCGCCGCTTGCAAGAATGGTAGCTTCTCCGCAGATTTCCACCTGGATCTTTCCGCCTGGCTGGATCTCTTCCTGGATCTTCACTTTTTTTCCTGCCGCCATCGCCTCAAGCCGGGTTCTGTTCGCCTCTGCGGAAACTGCCTTCACTCCAACACATTTCCCGTCTTTTACAAGGATATCCTCCATGGAAGTATACTCCAGAATAGTTACATTCTCAAGCTTCAGTACCTGTCCCAGAAGTTTTTCGGATATTTCTTTTCCTGTGATATCCTCATGATAAAGGATCCTGGGCCGGGAATGTGCACCTTCCCTTGTATAGGCAAAATCGTCTCCGTCTCTCTTAAAATCCACCCCGTAGCCAACCAGATCATTGATAATATCCCTGGAACCTCGGATCATAATATCCACAGATTCCTTTCGGTTTTCGTAATGGCCTGCTTTCATGGTATCTTCAAAGTAGCTGTCGTAATCGTTTTCATCACGAAGCACACAGATCCCTCCCTGCGCCAGAAATGAATCACTGCTTCTCATATCCTCTTTTGTGATAAGCACGATCTTTTTGTCTCTGGGAAGTTTCAGTGCGCTGAACATTCCTGCAACTCCCGTTCCCACGATCACTACGTCTGTCTTAATCTTCATAACTTTTCTGCCTCTTTTCGCCTATTTTGCAAGCTCCAACATTCTTTCCAGCGGTTTTTTTGCCTTTTCTCTTGTCTCGTCTGTTACGTGCACTTCATTTTCACCGGTTTTCAGAACATGGAGAACTTTTTCCAGGAATACTTTTTTCATGTTTTTACATACAGGCACTGTCTCCGTAAAATAAAACTGTTTGTCTGGACATGTGGTTTCCAGTTTATACTGTACACCGCACTCTGTACAGATGATAAATTCTTTGTTATCGCTCTGCTGTGCATAGGAAATGATCCCTGAAGTACTTCCGATATAATCGGCCTGTTCCAGCACGGTCTGAGGACATTCCGGATGTGCCAGTACCAGTGCCTGGGGATGTGCCTCTTTTGCTGCCTTTACTTCCTTCGGATCCATGAATTCATGCACAATGCAGAATCCTTCATTATAAATAAAATGTTTTTCCGGAACCTGTTCTGCAATATAATGCGCCAGATTTCTGTCCGGGATAAAAAAGATATTTTTGTTTGGGAGTGCTTTTACGATCTTTACTGCATTGGCAGATGTTACGCATACATCGGAAAGTTCCTTGAGTGATGCTGTGGAGTTTATGTAGCATACAACTGCAACATCTTCATACTCTTCCCTGACTTTGCGGATTCCCTCCTCAGTTGCCATATGAGCCATTGGGCAGTCTGCATCCATTGCCGGCATAAGAACTGTTTTGTCCGGGCTTAAGATCTTGGCGCTCTCTCCCATAAATCCTACGCCGCAGAATACTATTGTTTTCTCTTTTGCACTGGCTGCGATCTTGCTCAGGTAAAATGAATCTCCTATATAATCTGCAACATCCTGTACTTCCGGGCGCACATAATAATGTGCCAGGATGATGGCATCTTTCTCTTTTTTTAATTTCCGGATTTCCTCCACAACTGTCATAATGTCACACCTTTCCAGCAGGTCCCTTCAGTCAGGATCTGCCCTGTTTTTACTGACCGGATTCTGTTTTATCCGTTTTTTGTTTTTTCAAAGCGTCTTACACATAATATCACAGTTGTTTACATGTGACAAGACAGTTGTTTTGGAATCTGTAAAGTTTTTTTCTTATATATTCTCCGTATACTCCTTTGGGTTTTACGGAGAATCTTGTTGTTTTTTCACACAAAAAGAGTTATAATTGCATATAGTTTTATACAGTTTATCCAACAGAAAGGATTTATACCTATGAGTGATTACAGTTTAGAAACAAAATGCATCCATTCAGGCTACACACCATCCAAAGGTGAACCCTGTGCACTTCCTATTTATCAGAGTACCACCTACAAATATGACACCACAGATGAGATGGGCCAGCTCTTTGACCTGAAAGCAGAAGGCTATTTCTATACCCGTCTTCAGAACCCTACCAACGATGCTGTTGCTGCCAAGATCGCAGATCTTGAGGGCGGTGTTGCCGCCATCCTTACCTCCTCCGGACAGGCTGCCAATTTCTATGCCGTGTTTAACATCTGCGAGGCAGGAGATCATGTGGTTGCCGCCTCCACCATCTACGGAGGGACCTTTAACCTTCTTGCAGTAACATTCCGAAAACTTGGAATCGACTGCACTTTTGTTGACACAGACGCAAGCGAGGAAGAGATTGCTGCTGCATTTAAACCTAACACCAAGGTTCTCTTTGCGGAAACCATCGCCAATCCGGCTCTTGTTGTTCTTGACATTGAGAAATTTGCCCGGGTTGCACATAAGAATGGTGTACCCCTTATTGTGGATAACACATTTGCCACTCCTGTAAACTGCCGTCCATTTGAGTGGGGTGCAGATATCGTTACCCACTCCACCACCAAATATATGGACGGACATGCTGTTCAGGTTGGCGGTGCCATTGTAGACAGCGGCAATTTTGACTGGGATGCTTACGGTCATAAGTACCACGGCCTTACTGAGCCGGATGAATCCTACCACGGCGTAATTTATACCAGGCAGTTTGGCAAAAAGGCCTACATTACCAAGGCTACCTCTCAGCTTATGCGTGACCTGGGTTCCATCCCCTCTCCAAATAACTGTTTTCTTCTGAATCTGGGACTGGAGACCCTTCCTCTCCGCGTTGAACGTCATTGCTCCAATGCGCAGAAGATTGCAGAATACCTGAACTCCCATGAGAAAGTTTCCCATGTAAATTATGCCGGACTTCCCGGGGATAAATATCATGCTCTTGCCCAAAAATACATGAAAGACGGAAGAACCTGCGGTGTTATTTCCTTTGAACTGACCGGCGGCCGCGATGCAGCAGTACGTTTCATGGACAGCCTGAAGCTTGCCACTATTGCAACACACGTTGCCTCTTCCATCACCATGGTTCTCCATCCTGCCAGCCATACCCATCGCCAGATGAACGACGAGCAGCTTGCAGAGGCAGGTGTTTCTCCCGGAATGATCCGTCTTTCCATTGGTATCGAAAATGTGGATGATATTATCCGCGATCTGGAACAGGCACTGAAAAACGCCTGATAACGCCTGAATATCTGCAGGATAAGTATCCATTTCATACAAAAGGAGCCCATCTGTAACTCTGATGTGGCTCCTGCTTTGATCTGTATGACAAAAAGGGTCGTAAACACAGAAGTTTACGACCCTTTTTATAATAAGCTATGCTTATATTAGAATTTGCCAGCGTCTGCAGCTTCCTGTACGGATACAGCTACTGCTACTGTCATACCAACCATCGGGTTGTTTCCAGCGCCGATGAGACCCATCATCTCTACGTGAGCCGGTACGGAAGAAGATCCTGCGAACTGAGCGTCAGAATGCATACGTCCAAGTGTATCAGTCATACCGTAGGAAGCAGGACCTGCTGCCATGTTGTCCGGGTGAAGTGTACGTCCTGTACCACCGCCGGAAGCAACTGAGAAATATTTCTTGCCTTTCTCGTTGCACTCTTTTTTGTATGTTCCTGCTACCGGGTGCTGGAAACGTGTCGGGTTTGTGGAGTTTCCTGTGATGGAAACGTCAACGCCCTCTTTCCACATGATAGCAACACCTTCCGGAACGCTGTTAGCGCCGTAGCAGTTAACTTTTGCACGAAGTCCCTCTGAATAGGATTTACGGAATACTTCCTTAACTTCATTCTTGTATGGATCATACTCTGTCTCTACATATGTAAAGCCGTTGATACGGGAGATGATCTGTGCAGCGTCTTTTCCAAGACCGTTCAGGATAACACGGAGAGGTTTCTGACGAACCTTGTTTGCCTTCTCTGCGATACCGATAGCACCCTCTGCTGCTGCGAAAGACTCATGTCCTGCAAGGAAGCAGAAGCAGTCTGTCTCTTCCTCAAGAAGCATCTTTCCAAGGTTTCCATGTCCAAGACCTACCTTACGTGTGTCTGCAACGGATCCCGGGATACAGAATGCCTGAAGGCCTTCTCCGATAGCTGCTGCTGCGTCAGCGGCTCTTCTGCAGCCTTTTTTGATTGCGATCGCTGCACCTACTGTGTAAGCCCAGCAAGCATTCTCGAAGCAGATCGGCTGGATGCCTTTGATCTGATCGTATACGTTCAGACCTGCGTCTTTAGTGATTTTCTCAGCTTCTTCGATAGAAGCGATTCCATAGCTGTTTAAAACAGAATTGATCTTGTCAATTCGTCTCTCATATGATTCAAATAAAGCCATTTCCTGTAACCTCCTGATATTTTTACCTTACGAAGTAATCAATTACTCTTTTCTTGGGTCGATGATCTTAACAGCATCTGCAACACGGCCGTACTGACCTTTTGCTTTCTCCCATGCTGTGTTCGGGTCATCACCTTTCTTAATGAAGTCAGTCATTTTTCCAAGGCTTACGAACTGATATCCGATGATCTCATCATTCTCGTCAAGAGCGATACCTGTAACATAACCCTCAGCCATCTCAAGGTAACGAGGTCCTTTTTTCAGAGTTCCATACATTGTACCAACCTGAGAACGAAGTCCTTTTCCAAGATCCTCAAGACCAGCTCCTACTGCAAGTCCGTCCTCGGAGAATGCAGACTGGGAACGTCCATAAACGATCTGAAGGAAGAGCTCTCTCATAGCTGTATTGATTGCATCACATACAAGGTCTGTGTTCAGTGCCTCCATTACAGTAAGTCCCGGAAGGATCTCTGCTGCCATAGCTGCAGAATGAGTCATTCCTGAACATCCGATCGTCTCAACAAGTGCCTCCTGGATAATTCCCTCTTTTACGTTAAGGGACAGCTTACAGGCACCCTGCTGTGGAGCACACCAGCCTACACCGTGTGTAAATCCGGAGATATCCTTTACTTCTTTTGCCTGAACCCATTTTGCTTCTTCCGGGATCGGAGCGGCACCATGATGTACGCCCTGTGCCACTGGACACATTTCTTCTACTTCGCGTGAATAAATCATTTTAAAACTCCTTTCAAGTATAGATTGACCGATGTTATTGAGAAAAAAGTTCGATAACATCCTAGGGTTATTTTCTCACAAAACCTGTGTTTCGTCCAGTCATATTTGATAATTTTTTGCCATAAAAACGCATATTATGGAAGTTACTTTCCCGGTATTTCATTCCTAACTGTCAAATATTTCTGGCAACTTTTATATGTGTATGCTAATATATTATCAAGTCTGACATTGGAGGTATATTTTTTATGAACGCACCGGTGGATTCTGTTTTTCCAGAAAAATATCGGATTCTCAGTGGGAGCGCCCTGAAACTGATTGCCATCATCACCATGCTGATCGATCATACCGGAGCAGTGCTTTTAAGCATGTATCAGCCTGCACAGAGAGTTCTTTTTACACTTTTGGGCAGGGAATACAGTGTGTATCTTATTTTCCGTGATATCGGAAGGGTTGCTTTTCCCATCTTCTGTTTTCTTCTGCTGGAGGGTTTCCGGCATACAGGAAGCCGTTTCCGATATGGCAGGAATCTTCTGCTTTTTGCCCTGATCTCGGAGCTTCCGTGGAATCTGATGTTTACGAATACGCTGCGTTATGAGAGACAGAATGTGTTTTTCACGCTTTTTCTGGGATACCTGGCGTTTTGTGCCATCGAATATTTTAAGGATCGGCACCTGATACAGCTTTTCTGCATCCTGGGACTGCTTGCTGTTTCTGTTTTTCTGAAGGCGGATTACGGATGGCGGGGATATATCTTTCTGCTGATCATGTACTATATGCAAAATGATAAACCCGGGCAGGCGATCCTTGGAAGCTGCTGGCTTTATTACGAGTGGAGGGCGTGTTTCGCCTTTTTGTCCATTAATCTGTATAACGGGGAGAGAGGGTTTATCCGGGGAAAAGGGGCTAAGTATTTCTTTTATTGGTTTTATCCGGTGCATATTATGGGGTTGGTGGTTTTAAGAAAATTGATTTTCTTATGATTTTTTTGGCTTTTTAAAGCGTGGGAAATCTGCGAGGGGGAAAGCGTTCAGAGTTACGAGGCCCACTTTTCCCCCTCGCGCTCCCCCTTTCCGGGCACGTTTCGTCTGACGGCCGGATCATGAAGACGGACGGCGGAGGCGGTGCTTTGCACCTGCCGCCTGGGATTTTGATCAAAAGAGTTCCGAAGCGGAAGGTTGTGGCGCGTGAACGGCACGCCCGACCGGGCGTGCGTCCACCGGATGATATAAAAAAACGCAGGGGGCGGACGTCCACCGGATGGGTATAGAAAAACGCAAAGAGCGGGCGGGCGTCCAACGGATGGATATAGAAAAACGCAGGGAGCGGGCGGGCATCCAACGGATGGGTATAGAAAAACGCAGGGAGCGGGCGGGCGTCCAACGGATGGGTATAGAAAAACGCAGGGGGGCGTGTGTCCAACGGATGGGTATAGAAAAACGCAGAGGGGGTTGCCTGCTGCGTTTTTTAGTCCAAAGACTATCGTCTGCGTTGTGTTTTAACGTGCCCAGAGGGGTGGAGCGCGAGGAGGGGAAACGGGCTTCGTAACTCTGAGTGCCTCCCCTCCTCGCAATTCTCCCACTGGAACATCCAGTAAATTTTAACTCAAAACCAACAAAAAAAGAACTCTCATTTCTTCTTTTATTTCTTTTCCACCACTTCTTCAGAAGATTTATAGATACTTTCTGCCGGTACGCAGCCGCGTACTGCGGACAGGGGATAAATATTGGAATTTCTTCCGATCACGGTTCCCGGATTGAGGACGGAGCCACATCCTACTTCAACGTGATCTCCAAGCATTGCTCCGAACTTCTTAAGTCCGGTTTCGATCTTTTCTTCACCGTCTTTTACTACTACAGGTTTCTTATCAGATTTTACATTAGAACAGATCGAACCTGCTCCCATGTGGGATTTGTAGCCGAGGACTGCATCTCCTACATAATTGTAATGCGGAACCTGTACTTTGTTGAAGAGAACTGCATTTTTAAGCTCTGTGGAATTTCCCACTACTGCGCCCTCTCCTACGATCGCTTTGCCACGGATAAATGCACAGTGACGCACCTCTGCATCCTTTCCGATGATCGCAGGGCCTGTGATGCTGGCGGTTGGAGCTACTGTTGCGCTTCTGGCGATCCAGATGTTCTCACCCTTTTCTTCATATTCTGCCGGGTCAAGAGTCTTTCCCAGTCTGATGATAAAATCACCGATTTCAGGAAGGACCTCCCACGGATAAGTTTTTCCCTCAAAAAGCTCTGCTGCTATTGTTTCATTTAAATCCAGAAGACTGCTGATCCTATAATCTTTTAACATAATTATTTTCCTCCATGTTTTGCCGGAGCTTTCTCCGGTTTCCTGGCACTTTTATAGTTGACTGCCGCAGCATCAAAAAACTGGCGCAGGTTATACTGATAATTACTTGCTTCCACCTGAGCAGTGCGCACCCTGACAAAATGTTCCAGCTTATCCATGTACTCCTGCTCTGTGATGCTGCCCTCCGCCACATAATTCAGTCCCTTTTCCCAGCTTGCTGTAAGCTCCGGATTGAGAAGCTGCCGGATGGAGCAGTTTACCACATCAAAGATCATCTCTCCCAGAAGCGTGGGAGTGATCACCTGGGTCTTTTTGTTCAGCGCCAGATACTTGATATTAAATAGTTTCTTCAGGATCTCCGCGCGGGTGGCACTGGTGCCGATCCCACTTCCTTTTATCTGAGCACGTAATTCTTCATCCTCAATAAGCTGTCCCGCATTTTCCATTGCCAGGATCATGGAACCTGAATTATACCGCTTGGGCGGCGATGTCTCTCCTTCTTTGATGCTGAGACCATTCACAGGAAGTATATCACCCTTTTTCAGCTTCTGCAACGCCTCCAGAAGCACCGTATCACAGGAAACTTCCTCCTCTTCCCCGTTGCCATCTCTCTCACTGTCCGAAACCCTTTTACGGGCAAAAGAATTGGTGGCGATCTTCAGATACCCTTCTTCCTTCAGAACTTTAAAAGATGAAAAAAATGCCTCCCCGTCCAGCTTCGTCACAAGGCTTACTTTCTGATAAACAGCCGGAGGATAAAAAATACATAAAAATCTCCTCACAATAGTCTCATACACTCTCTGCGCAGTAAGAGACACGCTTCCCAGCGCATTCAGGCCCTGGCCTGTGGGAATGATCGCATAGTGGTCTGTGATCTGTTTGTCATTCACATACCTTGTCTTCACGATATTTTTCCAGGATTCCATTCCCAGAACCTCTGCTGCCGCAGCCCCTGCCTGCTGGTAATTCCGAAGACCGGAAATATTCTTGTATATTTCCCTGGCAACTGCTGTAGATAACACTCTGGCGTCTGTTCTCGGATACGTTACCAGTTTCTTCTCATAAAGTTCCTGTACGATCCGGAGGGTCTCATCCGGACTGATCTTAAACAGCTTTGAGCACACATTCTGAAGCTCCGCCAGGTTAAAAAGAAGGGGCGGATTTTTGTTCTCTTTCTTACGTTCCACCTTTTCCACAGTACAGGAAAGGGGCTGGTTCACCATCAACTGATCGATCAGCATCTGTGCATGCTCTTTTTTCCTGAAGCCGTTCTCTTTATAAAGATACGGAGACTGGAAATACCGGCTGCCTTCCACAGCCCTCCATTCTCCGTCAAAATTTTCCCCTGCAAGGGCAATGCTGCCAAGGACACGGTAAAACGGTGTCTTCACAAAGACACGGATCTCCCGTTCTCTGCGGACCACCATGCCAAGAACACAGGTCATCACACGGCCTACCGCAATTGCCTGATATTTGGAATGGAGATAATTGGTCACACTGCTTCCGTAACGCAAGGTCAGAACTCTGGAAAAATTGATTCCCATAAGATAATCTTCCTTTGCGCGGAGATAGGCAGATGCTGCCAGATTATCATACTCCGAGATATCTTTTGCTTCCCGGATCCCTCTTAAAATCTCTTCCTCTGTCTGGGAATCGATCCACACACGTTTCTGGACCTTTCCCTTTACTCCTGCCATCTGAGCTACCAGACGGTAAATATATTCACCCTCGCGTCCGGAGTCGGTACACACATAAATGGTATCCACATCCGGCCGGTTCAGCAGCTCTTTCACTATCCCGAACTGCTTTTTGACTCCGGGGATCACCTCATATTTAAATTCGCGCGGCAAAAAAGGCAGGGTATCAAAACTCCACCTTTTATACTTGATATCATATTTTTCGGGATAACTCATGGTAACCAGGTGTCCTACACACCAGGTTACCACAGAATCTGTCGATTCCAGATATCCGTCTTTTCTCTGACTGTTGATCTTCAAAGCCTTCGCAAATTCCTGTGCCACGCTGGGCTTCTCCGCTATGTATAAAGCCTTTGCCATACTATTTATCTGCACTCATCTTTCTAAGCGGCCATGCCAGAAGCACAGCTCCGCCAACTATATTTCCCAGTGTTACGATCACCATGCTTTTAAGCATAGCGCCGACAGACAATCCTGGCACCATACAGAATGCAACTGTAAAAATACCCATATTTGCAATACAATGCTCAAATCCGCTGACAACGAAACCTGAGATACAGATCACGATCATCAGAAACTTGCCTGACTCACTCTTCAGCTTAATGCCGCAGAGAACTGCAAGACAGACGAAGAAATTACAAAGTACCGCACGGAAAAACATCTGTCCTGCCGGAATACTGAGTTTTCCGTTTATAAATCCGGCAAAATAATCTGCTGTACCGGACGCTCCGGCACCTACAAAGATCAGCGCCAGGATCAGGCATCCCACAAAATTGCCGATATAACTGATTCCCCAGACCTTGCCTACGTCTTTCCATGATACGCTCTTGTCATACGCACCAAAAGCCATTACCAGATTGTTACCGGTAAACAGCTCTCCTCCTACCATTGCGATCAGCAGGACCGCAATGGAGAACACAATGGCTCCAAGGAATTTCCCCCATTCCGGGAATGTCTTGGAAAATACATTTCCTACAACGTTACTGTAGATCATCGCCACATCAATAAAAAATCCGGCCATGATCGCGCGCATAAAGTATTTTCCGAAATTGCTGTTCAGTAAGTTTATCTTACCCTTCGCAGCGGTTGACAGTTTCTCTACATCCTCCCTGTTCATAAATAGCACCTCCACATATTTTTAGCAAGCGTGGCACTTTGTTGCTGCTTCTTTGTTCACAGCAACACGCTTTCCGGAAATCTGCTTGTTATATTGTAACACTTTACTATATATTTCACAATAAAAATGCGAATATTTTCAGAAATTTGTAAATTGTTACACACAACAAACAAATATCCTTTCACACCAGAACACGGTAGATGCCTGACCAGGTCAGATCTTTTTCCTGTAAGAAACTCTCTGTCTCCTCCTCAGACTGCTCCCGGCATTTCCATGCAAGTCCACACTCTGCACTGATCTCCGAAGGGATGGGGATAAGGCGCCCTGCAAAAACAGATTCCACTGCTGTTTTTTCCATTTTCATGGCGGCAGTCGTTGTGGGAAATGTAACCACCGTTGTAATCTCTTTTTTACGCATGATCTTTGCTCCTCAGTATCTGCGCACCACGTAAAAACAGGACACCGGAAAGTTCCGATATCCCGTTTCTGATGCTGCGTTTATTTCTATAAAAGAACCGCCGGATTATTTTGCCTGGATATATCCTTTGGCTTTCAGAGTCTCTGCACAGAGAACAGCACCACCTGCTGCACCTCTTACTGTATTATGGGAAAGTCCGATAAACTTGTAATCATATACAGTATCCTCACGGAGACGTCCTACAGATACTCCCATACCATTCTCATAATTTACATCCATCTGTACCTGCGGACGGTTATCCTCCTCAAGGTACTGGATGAACTGCTTCGGTGCACTTGGAAGCTCAAGCTCCTGAGGAAGTCCTTTGAAGTCCTCCAGTGCTTTGATAAGCTGCTCTTTGGTAGGTTTCTTGCGGAACTTGACAAATACGGCTGCTGTATGTCCGTTGAGAACCGGAACACGTACGCACTGGCATGTGATAACCGGGCTTGTTGCAGGTACGATCACGCCATCCTCGATCTTACCCCACAGTCTTAACGGCTCCTTCTCACTCTTCTCTTCCTCACCGCCGATGTACGGGATGATGTTGTGTTCCATCTCCGGCCAGTCCTTAAATGTCTTGCCTGCTCCGGAAATAGCCTGGTATGTAGTGGCAACTACTTCATATGGCTCAAACTCTTTCCATGCGGTAAGTACCGGTGCATAGCTCTGGATAGAGCAGTTTGGCTTAACAGCAACAAATCCGCGTTTTGTTCCAAGACGTTTCTTCTGGAATTCGATCACATCGAAATGCTCCGGGTTGATTTCCGGAACTACCATCGGCACATCCGGTGTCCAGCGGTGTGCGCTGTTGTTGGAAACAACCGGTGTCTCTGTCTTGGCATACTCTTCCTCGATCGCCTTGATCTCTTCCTTGGTCATGTCTACTGCGGAGAATACAAAATCAACAGTAGAAGCCACTTTCTCAACCTCGTGGATATCCATGACAACCAGTTTCTTAACAGCTTCCGGCATCGGAGTATCCATTTTCCATCTTCCGCCTACAGCTTCCTCGTAAGTCTTGCCTGCACTTCTCGGGCTGGCAGCTACTGTAACCACCTCAAACCACGGGTGATTTTCCAGAAGAGAAATAAATCTCTGACCAACCATTCCTGTTGCACCTAAAATACCGACTCTAAGTTTTTCACTCATAATAAAACTCTCCTCATCTTACGTCCTTGTATGACGTACATATGTCTTTTCCGTAAATACTATACCAGTTTTTCCAAAAATGCAAGCATTATTTTATTTTTTTTCCAGATATTCTCTGTTAAGAGCAATGACCTGCTCCATAACCGCAGGTCCAGGTGCGCCAAGTGTCACACGTTTTTCCACACAGGTCTTCATACTGATAGCCTCGTAGATATCCTCCTCAAAGACAGGGCTTATTTTCCTGTACTCCTCAAGCGGCAGCTCATCCAGGGAAATTCCCTTATCAATACACAGAAGCACCAGCCTTCCTACGATTCCATGGGCATCACGGAAAGGAACACCGCGATTTACCAGATAGTCTGCCGCATCTGTGGCATTGGTGAATCCCTTCTTTGCGCTGGCTTCCATATTCTCTTTATTGAACTGCATGGTTGAGATCATGCCTGTAAACAGAGCAATACAGCCTTTTACCGTATCAATGGCATCAAAAGTAAGCTCCTTATCCTCCTGCATATCCTTGTTGTAGGCAAGAGGGATTCCCTTCATGGTTGTCAGCATGGAAGTCAGAGCTCCGTAAACACGGCCTGTTTTTCCACGGACAAGCTCTGCGATATCCGGGTTCTTCTTCTGAGGCATGATACTGCTTCCTGTACTGTATGCGTCATCGATCTCCACAAAACGGTACTCATTGGAGTTCCACAGGATGATTTCCTCTGAAAAACGGCTTAAGTGCATCATAATGGTGGAAAGTGCACTTAAAAGCTCGATCACATAATCTCTGTCGGATACGGAATCCATGCTGTTTCTTGTCGGTCCGTCAAATCCAAGAAGCTGTGCTGTATAAGCGCGGTCCAGCGGATAGGTGGTTCCTGCAAGTGCTCCTGCACCTAATGGACAGGTGTTCATTCTCTTACGGATATCAAAAAGTCTGTCCCTGTCTCTTCTGAACATCTCAAAATATGCCCCTACATGGTGTGCCAGTGTAACCGGCTGCGCTTTCTGCAGATGGGTAAATCCCGGCATATAGGTATGCACATTCTCCTCCATGATCTTCTGAAGGGCATAAAGGAGGGCATAAAGCTCCTTATCTGTGGCATCGATCTCATCACGCACATAAAGCTTCATATCCAGAGCCACCTGGTCATTACGGCTTCTTCCCGTGTGAAGTTTCTTGCCTGCGTCTCCGATACGGTCGATCAGATTTGCCTCCACAAAACTGTGGATATCCTCATATTCGGAAGTGATCTCAAGCGTTCCGGCCTCCACATCCCTTAAAATCCCGTCAAGTCCTTCCGTGATCCTGTCTTTCTCTTCTTCTGTAAGGATTCCCTGCTTCGCTAACATGGCCACATGTGCCTTGCTGCCACGGATATCCTGCTCATAAAATTTCCTGTCAAAGGAAATAGATGCATTAAAATTATAAACCAGCTTGTCCGTCTCTTTTGTGAAACGTCCTCCCCATAACTGTGCCATGGTCATTCCTCACTTTTCTTTTTTCCTGCAAAAGGATCTTCTCCTTCGCACTTCTCTGTGTTAGTGTACCATATTTTTATAAAAATGCAAATATTTTCACGTAGTTTCATATTTATTCACTGTCAGCTTCTTTTCGCTGCCTGTCACGTTCCATCGCCTCTTTTCTTGAAAATACACAGCCGCAGTAATTCTGGCGATACAGATCATGCTCATGGGAAAGCTCTATGGAACGCTTATAACCGTTTTTCTTCTTGAAATCTGACGGAAGATGATGCACATGATAGATTCCGGCCAGTTCTTCCCCGATCTCATTGATCTTTCCCGCGTTCTTCAGAGGACTGATACTTAAAGTGGTGGTAAAATAATCATAACCGCCTTCCTCTGCCAGCCGTGCAGCTTCCTCCATACGGAGTCTGTAACAATCAAAGCACCTTTCGCCGCCCTCCGGCACATCCTCCAGACCTTTTGCCATTTCATAAAATTCCCGGGGATCATACCGCCCCTCAACAAATTTCACCGGATGAATAAATTCCATCTCTCCTATAAGGCGACGGATTTCCGCCACACGGTGGACATACTCTTCTTCAGGGGAAATATTGGGATTATAAAAAAACACCGTAATCTCAAAATATCGGGATAGATATTCCAGCACATAACTGCTGCACGGCGCACAGCAGCTATGAAGAAAAAGTCTGGGTACCTTTTCCTCTTTCCCGTTTTTTTCAATAAGCTTATCCAGTTCCTTCTGAAAATTCCTTTTATTCACTGATCTTCTCTCCTCATCTGTCAGCAGGCCCTTCCCGGGCATATGATATGTTATATGTAAAATGGAGGTAAATATCCATGGATCCTGTCCTTAATGTCAGGGATGTGTGTCTTTCCTACCACACGCTTTCCGGAGAAACGCCAGCCCTTTCCCATATATCCTTTGACCTGATGCCCGGGGAATTCCTGGCTGTCGTCGGTCCTTCCGGCTGCGGAAAATCCACTCTCTTAAACCTGATCGCCGGACTTCTCACTCCGGAATCCGGATACATCACACTGGACGGCCGGCCTGTTGTATCAGGTGACCCCGCTGTAGGTTATATGCTCCAGAAGGATCATCTTCTGGAATGGCGTACCATCTACCGCAATGTACTTCTGGGTCTGGAGATCCGTCATCAGCTTACTCCCGAAAACCTTGAAAAAGCAGAAAAAATGCTGTCAGCCTATGGCCTTGACCATTTTCGTGATGCCCGGCCTTCCCAGCTTTCCGGCGGTATGCGCCAGAGAGCAGCCCTGATACGCACACTTGTCCTTGAGCCCCGGCTTCTTTTACTGGACGAACCTTTTTCCGCACTGGATTACCAGACCAGGCTCACGGTCAGCGATGACATCGGCAGGATCCTGCGTTCCTCCGGAAAGCCTGCCATTCTTGTGACTCATGACATCTCCGAAGCCATCAGTATGGCCGACAGAGTCCTGATCCTGTCAAAACGTCCGGCTTCTGTACAGAAGATCATTGATATTAACCTCAATCTTAATGACCGTACTCCATTATCCTCCAGAAGTGCCCCTGATTTCAAGAAATATTTTAATCTTATATGGAAGGAGCTGAATTTTGATGTCTGAGATTTCTCCACGCCAGTATCAGTATATTGCCCGCCAGAAAAAGCGAAAACACCTGATCACTGCAGCCAGGATCCTGATCTTTGTTCTTTTTCTCACAGTCTGGGAGCTTTCCGCCACACACGGGCTTATTGATTCCTTTATTTTCAGCAGTCCCTCCCTGATCTTCAGAAATTTTATCAGCATGTGCCAGGATCAGTCCCTTTTCACCCATATCGGGATCACCCTTACAGAAACCCTGGTAAGCTTCTTTTTTGTGGTCCTTTTAAGTATCGGCACTGCTGTACTCCTGTGGTGCTTTTCCGGGCTGGCTGCTGTACTGGAGCCCTACCTGGTTGTGCTGAACAGTCTGCCAAAATCAGCCCTTGCACCACTTCTTATTGTATGGCTGGGCGCAAATGTCCGCACCATCATTGTTGCAGGCATGTCTGTGGCTATCTTTGGCTCCGTGATCAATCTCTATTCCGGTTTCTGCCAGGCTGACCCGGAAAAGCTGAAGCTTATCGAAACCCTTGGCGGCAGAAAAAAAGAGAAGCTGACCAAGATCGTGCTGCCCTCTTCTGTTCCTTTGATCCTCAGCGTTATGAAGGTAAATATCGGGCTCTGCCTGGTAGGCGTGATCATCGGAGAATTTATTGGTGCAAGACAGGGACTTGGATACCTGATCATCTACGGAAGCCAGACCTTCAAGCTCACCTGGGTTCTCATGTCCATCATCCTCCTTTGCATCATCGCCATGGTTTTATATGGAATCCTGAATCTTATGGAAAAATGGGTGGAAAAAAAATAGCCCTGCATTTTTCCCGGATACAGACGAAGCCCCCGGATCTCCTCCGGAGGCTTCTCTTACTGTTCTTCTCTGGCCAGCATCTCTTCCACAACTTCATATGGCTGCGGGCGGGAATAATAAAATCCCTGTATCTCATCACATTCCATCTCTTTTAAGGCTTCTGCCTGTTCCTTCTCTTCCACGCCCTCTGCCAGAACTTTCATTCCAAGGCCATGGGCAAGTGCTATGACATGCTGTACTACCTGTTTTCCTCTGAACTGATTAATATAATCGATCAGGCTCTTATCCAGCTTCAGCACATCAAAAGGCAGCATATTCAGACTGGTAAGTGAAGAATACCCCGATCCAAAATCATCCATATGGAGCTGGAATCCTGCCTGTACCAGTTGTTCTGTAAGAACCTTGATCTGATAATTGTAGAGAGCTGCTGTCTCTGTAAGCTCAATGGGAACCATTTCAAAAGGGATCCCTGTCTCTTTTACGATCTGTACATAGCGTTCTATCATTCTCTCATGATGCAGACTTGCACGGGACAGGTTCACAGATATGGGGATGAGACGTTCTCCCTTATCCATTCTCTGTTTCTGGGTTTCACATACACATCGGAATACATACTCATCCAGTTTTACGATCAGTCCGTCTTTTTCGTAAAGGGGAATAAATTCCCCCGGAGAAACCATGGTTCCATCTGGCTTCTTCCAGCGGATCAGTGCTTCTGCTCCTGCGATCCTTTCTGTATTTACATTATATTTGGGCTGAAGATATACCACAAATTCCCGATTTTTCACAGCCTCATTAAATTCTGTCTCCATCATTCTCTGGCGGATCTGTCTGCGGCTCATTTCATCATCATAAAAAGCGACACCACACTCATAATTATTCCGAATGCTCTTCATTGCCAGCAATGCCCTGTCACAGATGATAGTAAATGGCTGCTCTTTATCTACATTCTGATAAATTCCACAGTTGATCACCAGATTGGGAATAGGAGCCGTATCAGCAATCTTTCGGATCTCCCTCTCCACATATTCCTGGTCCAGTTTCGTATCTCCATAGGTAATACATAAGAACTGGTCACTTCCATATCTGGCAAGGAGACCATTCTGTACAAATTTTCTGAATTCCCTGCTCATATGTACAAGGACCTCGTCTCCGGTCTTCTCCCCGTAGATACTGTTAACCATTTTAAAGTTCTTCACATCTGTCACAACAACATGGAACTCTTCGTTCTGGTGGAACCGCATCAGTATCTTGGCATGATGCAAAAATGCCTGTCTCGTATAAAGCCCCGTCAGTTCATCATACTCAATGGCAGACAGCACAGCCGCAGATTCCCTGAGCTTGATAACATTATTAAGCCTGCCCTTGACGATCTTACCATTATATGGCTTCGTAATAAAATCCACAGCTCCAAGTTCCAGACATCTTAGTTCATCATCCTGATTATTGCTTCCTGTTGTAACGATAACCGGAACAGAAGATAAAAGCACATCATCCTGAATGCGTTCCAGGAACTCAAAGCCATCACATACCGGCATACACACATCCAGAAGAATCGCAGACAGCTCTCTGTAATTCCTGGAAAGGACAGAAAGTCCCATCTCTCCGTCCCCGGCAGTAAGGATCTCATAATCCTCCGAAAGAAGTTCTTTCAGAATTTCCTGGTTCAGCTCGTTATCCTCTACCACAAGAATCTTTCTTTTTTCTGCCATGCCTCCCGGCTCCAGTACAGATTTCATCTCATCATGCCGGACATCCAGATCCTCGTTGGCAAATCCGAATACAACATTTTCAAAATCCTCACTGGTTCCAACTCTTGCACATTTTACATAGAAATAATGGATCTTTCCATCTCTGCGGACTCTGTAATGTACCATAAACTGTACAGATCGCGTCAGTTTTTCACATACATTGTCAAACTCCATTGCCTGATACATTTTGCCCTGATCTTCAGGAATCACATTATCCTCAATATAATTCCGGATAGCCGTCTCATAAAGTTTATCAGACGGCAGGGACTGCCCTGCTCCTGATGCTTTATCACTGAACCGGTATACTTCCACAAAATGATCCTTTCTGTTTACAGAATATATACCGGTAAATCCATTTCCAAGAGTATTGATAATACCCAGATATTTTAATCCCTCTTCACTTTTAAGCATACTCCCCGGTATCTGTCCGTCACTGATCCCATATGCTTCTGGTGTGTATTTTTCCATTTTCTTTTCCTCTTATTCTGTCACTCTGCGCCTGCCTTCTTGATCAGTCTTAACCGTTAAAAGGCTTCGACAGATAATCATCCATACCTGCCTTTTTACATCTTTCAATATTTATATCAAACGCATTTGCTGTCACTACAATAATGGGGAATATGGCCGTCCCCTGCTATTTTTTCATAAAAAACAGAGACAAGATCGCTTCTGTCTCTTCCAGATACTGCTCCAGGTCGTCCATTTACCCCCCCCAGGTATTTTTACGCCACCATACCATATTTTTTACTGATTCCGACAGTTCTTAATGCCGGCTTCACAGGTGCCACGTTTATCTGTAATGATATAATATACTGTTTTTCACATAATATCAAACTATTTTTTTAAATAATAATCCATCCCGAAAGCGTTCCCTCTTACCGGCAGCCCGGCCACTTCTGCCAGCCTCCGGATTCCCGCATCTGCCATGGAAACCGCACTTTCCACATGATTAAAATCCGTGGCACTGTAATCAAAAAGAATATTTCCCTGTGCCTCAAACTCCTCGTCCTTTTCCCAGAAAAAGAACCTCATCGGCACACATTCAAAAGCATTAACCTGATATCCCACATCTCCCTGGGGAAGTTCCCTTCCTCCCAGGCAGATACATGCCTCCCGGAGTTCCTTTTCGTGTCCGGAAAAAGTAGCACTGAATACATCCGTCACACCGACCTTATATGCCGGTGCAAAAGGCCTTGCATTTCTCAGATCTGCAAAAGGTACCCATTTATCCATAAGGAAAGCGTTCTCCTTTACATATCCAAGAAGTGTATAAATATTCAGCATCTCTGTAGTGTCCGGCTCCCGCCCGCCATCCAGTGCGATGATCTGACCGTCCTTTTCCCGGATTCCGCACTTCAGTCCAAAGTGCGTGATCCTCAGATATCCGTTCTCCTCCTTAAGTTCAGGCAGTCTTCTCATAAGTTCCTTTTTGTCCATCTTAAGGAATCTGTCTGCCCAGTCATTACAAAGCTTCATATAATTGGAAATTTTATCCCCGTCCATGTGTCCTGTCCCTCCCACAAGCAGTCCTGCGGCTGTTCCTGCTCCGCTCTGCTGTCTATCCGGTAATTATACCATACCTGCACATTTCCTGCATCCTCTGCCAGATGTTTCATATGAAGCTTCCCTTAAACAGTGCAGTTTTCCCAGGCATGGATCTTTTACAGTACTGTAAAATTTTTTTAACATAAATCCTACGTTTTTTTGCACAAAATTGTGGAAATGTTCTCGCAAAAGATGTATAATATAGCTAAAGTTCACGTTTTTCCACAGACATCTCATCTGTAAAGTGAACAAGAAATGAAAGTGAGGATTCGCCATGAAACAAAACAGTATGTTAGCAATGATTCTGGCCGGTGGTAGAGGAAGCCGTCTCCACGAGCTGACGAATAAAGTTGCCAAACCGGCAGTTGGTTACGGCGGAAAATACCGCATCGTAGACTTTCCACTGAGTAACTGTGCAAACAGCGGAATTGATGTAGTAGGTGTACTTACTCAGTATGAGTCCATTCTTCTTAACAGTTATGTAGCCGCAGGCGGCAGATGGGGTCTCGATGCCAAGGACAGCGGTGTCTATGTACTTCCTCCCCGTGAGAAGGCTGACACAGGACTCGATGTATACCGTGGAACAGCAGACGCCATTTCCCAGAATATCGATTTTATAGATTCCCAGTCTCCGGAATATCTTCTGATCCTTTCCGGTGACCATATTTATAAAATGAATTATGCCCAGATGCTTGCATATCACAAAGAGCACAAGGCAGATGCTACCATCGCCGTTATCCAGGTTCCCATGGAGGAAGCCAGCCGTTTCGGTATCATGAATACAGGCGACGAGGATCGTATCGTGGAATTTGAGGAGAAACCGGAGCATCCTAAGAGCAACCTTGCTTCCATGGGTATTTACATATTCAACTGGAAACTTCTTCGCAAACTTCTTCTTGCTGATATGAAGAATCCGGATTCCAACCATGATTTTGGTAAAGATATCATCCCTACCCTCTTAAATGACGGTAAGGATCTCTACGCTTATAAATTTGATGGCTACTGGAAAGATGTGGGAACCATCGACTCCCTCTGGGAAGCTAACATGGATCTTCTTAATCCTGATAATGAGCTGGATCTTAATGATCCTACCTGGAAGATCTACACAGAGGACACCACCACACCGCCTCAGTACATCACTTCCGATGCCATTGTGAAGAACGCATTTATCACACAGGGCTGCATCGTAGAGGGTGAAGTTCAGCACTCCGTACTTTTCACAGGTGCCAGGGTTGGCGCAGGTGCCAAGGTTATTGACAGTGTTCTCATGCCAGGTGTTGTTGTTGAGCCGGGAGCTGTTGTACAGCGTGCTCTTGTGGCAAACGGAATCACCATCGGTGCAGGTGCCAAGGTCGGAGATGCCAAGAGCGAACATATCGAACTTATATCAAAACGCGTGAAGGGGGCTGAGTAATATGTATAAAGCATTTGGAATCGTAAATTCCTCTGGTAAAAATATTCACGTGGAGGGATTACAGGACTACCGTGCCATCGGCGCCTTCTCTTTCCTTGGAAGATACCGCGTTATCGACTTCCCGATCTCCAACATGACCAACAGCGGGATCGAGTACATCCAGGTATACGTAAATAACAAACCACGTTCTCTGGTTGAGCATCTTGGAACAGGACGTCATTACAACATCAACTCCAAGAGCGGCAAGCTTCAGCTCCTCTTCTCTGACCACGGAAACAATGACCTTTACAACACAGACATTGATTCCTATTATCAGAACCTGGAATGTATCGAGGCTATCCATTATCCATATGTTGTCATTGCTCCTAATTACATGATCTATACAACTGATTACTCCAAGCTGATCCAGACACATATTGAGTCCGGTGCTGACATCACACTTTTATACCACTCTGTAGACAATGCCAAAGAGCATTATTTAAGCTGCAACACCATCAACCTGAACCGTCAGAAAGGTGTTCTTTCCATTGAACCGAACCACGGTAATGCCAAGAACAAGAACATTTTCATGGATACCTATGTAATGTCCAAGGAACTGTTCATCAGTCTGATCCATCAGGCCAAGGAGATTTCCTCTGTATACACACTTTCAGACATCGTAAATCATTCCTGCGACGAACTGGACGTAAGAGGAGTTCCCCACCGCGGATATTTTGCTTCCATTACAGACTTCAAAGGTTACTATGAAGCCAATATGTCTCTTATTGACTTCAATACAGCCAAAGATCTGTTCCGTGAGGACTGGCCGATCTACACACGCACCAACAATTCCTGTCCTACACATTATTATGACACCGCCAACATCAGCTCCTCTGTTATCTCCAATGGCTCCATGATCCAGGGAACTGTGGAGAATTCCATCATCGGACGTGGCTGTACCATCAAGAAGGGGGCCGTTGTCAAAAACAGCATTGTACTTGCAGGCTGTACTATCAGTGAAAATGTACATCTTGAAAATCTTGTTGTGGACAAACATGCCAGGATCATCCACAAGAAAGAGATCATCTCCGAGCCAGGTAATCCGGGCTACATCAGGAGAAACGATACTCTTTGATATTTCGCACCACCCATTATATGAAAAAGAAAAAATCGCAAAAAGAAGGACATTTCCTGTTGGAGATGTCCTTCTTTTTGTATACGGATGTTACTTATTTTGTAAGAGACTCCAGCCACTTCAGTGCATTGTCTGTGTTCTTGATATTGGCTGTCACACATACGCAGATATCATCGTAGGGAAGTGCAAATTCATCAGCAAGCTCTCCGCCTTTAAACTCCAGATGATACTCATCTGCTGCCGCATCTCCCAGCTCCTTATAGGCGTCCTCGCCAAAAATCTCTTTCATATTTCCAAACATCTCATCATCCTTCATTCCCTCATAAAGCTCTGATGACATCACCAGTACATCAATGGTTGCGGCCTGGATCTGAGTCACATACGCCATACGCATATTGGCATCCAGCTCCTTGCCTGTGGAATCTGACATCAGGTTCTGTCCAACATCCACCTGGTCATATTTACCCTCTGTATTCAGCAGCTTCAGAATATCTGCCTCCGCATCCTCCACCTCAAAATTGCCGCTGTCGATCACCGAAACAGACAGCACGGTATTCATCCTTGCATTCTGGTAAAGATGAACCCCTAACACAATTGCCAGGATGGCTGCCACCACACCCAGCATATGGAATTTATAATACATCCATATGTACTGTGCCTTCTTCTTCCCGCCCATTCCTTTGATCTTCTCTTTCTCAAGAAGCCGTCTCTCTTTCCTGCTGAGATCTGCCTCATTGACAGTCTCAGGATTCAGTACGCTCTCATCGCGGCCGTTACTGTCCGCTTCTTTTCTGTTCTTCAGATCCATATTATCCGCTCCTTACCGGGTTTTACAGCATCCCTTATCCTTTTTCATATATTCAGTCATTTTATCACATTTCTTCTGGAAATTACAGGTTTCAATTGTGAAAATACCGTAAAATATACACCGGCAGCCACAGTAACCAGGATGCACACCAGAACAGGCCTGGACCAGAGATATACCGGGTTTTTAAGGAGCGACAACCCTCCGGCCACATCTTTCAGCATATCTCCGGCACAGATATGGAACAGATAAATAAAAAATGCATAATTCGACCCGATCTGTGCAAGACCTTCATAAACCCCTTCCCCTGAAGATTTCTTTTTCAGGATCGCCAGAACAAATATACTTACAGCCATCAGCACAGAACCCATAAAAAGCTCCTGCTTTCCCAGATATGCATACTCTGCCACACTGGAGACTGCCCCCACGATCAGAAGCAGTTCCATAAACCGAGGCGAAAACTTTTCCCTGATACTCTTTTCATCTTTATGTATCCTGTGCCCCAGCATAAAAAACGGAAAGCCTGTAAACAGATAATTACGGAACATCATGGTCCGGTATTCCACCCCTGTAAAAGCTTCCAGTTCCTCCATATAAAAATGCACTGCCAGAAGCACCGGGATCAGGATATATGCTACTTTATAAAGGCGGAACCTGGCCACAAATGCAAACAGAACATAGCAATACAAAAGTGCAGGCAGGAACCACAGATGCCATTTTACGGGAGATGTATAATTATAAAGAAAAAACTCCCTGATATTCTCCCGCGATACCAGTGACATAAGCCACCTGGTTTCTCTGACTCCCTCAATATGGTTCCGGAACAGCTCCCACATAAAATAAACTGTAAAAGCAGTCACATTCAACACTGCTATATGTTTCAGCTTTTTCCCTGTTTTTTCAAATTCCAGGCCATCTGTCCTGTAGCAGAAATATCCGGACACCATAAAAAATACCGGCACAGCGAACCTGGCCAGGGCATCAACAATATTCCCCACAGTCCCCGGAAAACTAATGTGGATCATTACCACAAAATATGCACAGACAGCTTTTATCATATCCAATGTACGGTTTCTCATAATATTCTCCTCTTTTCGGTGGGTTAGTATACCATTAGCTGTTTTTTCTGTCAAGAAACAGGAATTGCAGCCGGAAGCCCCAGGCATTATAATAAAGGAAACAATAAACAAACAGATAACAAAGGATATGGATTTTTTATGAAAAAAGACGGCTACTACTCTTCCGGTGAATTTGCGCGGATGGCACATGTTACCCTTCGCACAGTCCGGTATTATGATAAACAGGACATTTTAAAGCCCTCCTATGTGACAGAATCCGGAGCACGCTTTTACACAGATAAGGATTTCGCCAGGCTCCAGCAGATCCTGCTGCTGAAATACCTTGGTTTCTCCCTGGATGATATCCGGGAAATGACCATCAGTGACTCTGACTATCATTTTATGCTGAATTCCCTTAATATCCAGCTCCGCCTGGTACGCGACCGCATTGAGCAGATGCAGCTTGTGGAAAAAGCCATCCAGGACACTGCCCAGGCCATTCAGACAGAACACACCATAGACTGGAGCCAGATGCTGAACCTGATCCACCTGACAGGCATGGAAAAAAGCCTCAAAAACCAGTATCAGAACGCCAGCAATATTTCCTCCAGGATCAATCTGCACAGTTTGTATTCCCAAAACAAACAGGGTTGGTTTCCCTGGATCTTTATGCAGTGCCACATTACCTCCGGCCTTAATATCCTGGAGATCGGCTGCGGTGACGGTGCTTTGTGGACCCGGAATCTTGCACGGATCCCTGAGGCCGTTTCCATCACCCTCTCTGACATCTCAAACGGTATGCTCCGTGATGCCAGACGTGCCATTGGCTCCTCAGACACCCGGTTCACCTTCCGCGCCTTCGACTGTAAGAAGATTCCTTATAAAGACACTTCTTTTGACCTGGTGATCGCCAACCACGTACTGTTTTACTGTGATAACATCCCTGCTGTCCTAAAAGAAGTCCGGCGTGTACTGAAACCTGGCGGGCATTTTCTCTGCAGTGCCTACGGAAAAGCCCATATGCAGGAAATCAGCCAGCTTGTCCAGAACTTTGACAATCGTATCGTCCTCTCCGCAGACAGGCTCTATGAACGGTTCGGAAGAGAAAATGGAAAAGATATCCTGGCACCTTTTTTTCCGGAGGTCAGATGGATGCCCTACGAGGACTCCCTCCTGGTGCCTGATGCGGAACCACTGATCTCCTATGTCCTGTCCTGCCACGGAAACCAGAACCAGTATATCCTTGACCGGTACAAGGAATTCTGCTCCTACACAGCCCGCAAAACCAAAGGCGGTTTCTTTATAACCAAAGATGCAGGTGTATTTCTTTGTGAAAAATAGCCAAAAATATACAAAAAACAAAAAAGTGCTTGAAGGTGACCTTACGTCATCTTTTATAATAAAATCACATCAGAGGTGCAGGACCGACATTGCACCCCAGTAAATATGCAAAGGAGAATCATTATGAAAGGTATTATTTTAGCAGGCGGTTCCGGCACACGCCTTTATCCGCTGACCATGGTAACCTCCAAACAGCTCCTGCCAATCTACGACAAGCCTATGATCTACTATCCCATGTCTGTTCTTATGAATGCAGGTATCCGTGATATTCTGATCATTTCCACACCACAGGATACACCACGTTTTGAGGAGCTTTTAGGAGACGGACACCAGTTTGGTGTTCACCTTACCTACGCTGTACAGCCAAGCCCGGACGGACTGGCACAGGCATTTGTCATCGGTGAGGAATTCATCGGTAATGAACCGGTGGCCATGGTGCTGGGAGACAATATTTTCGCAGGACACGGACTTAAAAAACGTTTAAAAGCAGCCGTTGAAAACGCTGAGTCCGGTAAAGGCGCAACAGTTTTTGGCTACTATGTAGATGATCCGGAGCGTTTCGGAATCGTAGAATTCGACCATACCGGTAAGGCAGTCTCCATTGAGGAGAAACCGGAGCACCCTAAGAGCAATTACTGTGTAACCGGTCTTTACTTCTATGATAACAAGGTTGTAGAGTATGCCAAAAACCTGAAACCAAGCGCGAGAGGTGAGCTGGAGATCACAGACCTGAACCGTATTTATCTGGAAGAGGGACAGTTAAATGTTGAGCTTCTGGGACAGGGCTTCACATGGCTGGATACCGGTACGCACGAAAGTCTTGTCGAGGCAACCAACTTTGTTAAGACCATGGAGCAGCACCAGCACCGCAAGATCGCATGCCTGGAAGAGATTGCCTACTTAAACGGATGGATCTCCAGGGACGATGTCCTCAAGGTTTATGATGTTCTGAAGAAAAATCAGTACGGCCAGTACCTTAAGGATGTTCTTGACGGCAAATACCTGGACGCACTTCACTAAAACAGCAATTATAAGGAGAAATCAAACATGACAATTATTGTAACCGGCGGTGCCGGATTTATCGGAAGCAACTTTATTTTTCATATGATGGAGGCTCATCCTGACTACCGTATCGTATGCCTGGACTGCCTTACTTACGCCGGCAATCTTTCCACTCTGGCTCCGGTTATGGATAAACCGAATTTCCGTTTTGTAAAGGAAAGCATCACTGACCGCGAGGCAGTTTACAGACTTTTCGAGGAAGAACATCCGGACATTGTTGTAAACTTTGCAGCAGAATCCCACGTAGACCGTTCTATTGAGAATCCGGAAGTATTCCTGGACACAAACATCAAGGGTACTGCTGTACTGATGGACGCATGCCGCAAATACGGTATCCAGAGATATCATCAGGTATCTACCGATGAAGTTTACGGTGACCTGCCCCTTGACAGACCGGACCTGTTCTTCACAGAGGAGACACCGATCCACACAAGCAGCCCGTACAGCTCCTCCAAAGCAGGTGCTGACCTTCTGGTTCTTGCATACCACAGAACCTATGGCCTGCCTGTCACCATCAGCCGCTGTTCCAACAACTATGGCCCGTATCACTTCCCTGAAAAGCTGATCCCGCTTATGATCGCCAATGCCCTTAACGACAAACCGCTTCCTGTTTACGGTGAAGGCCTTAATGTCCGTGACTGGCTGTATGTTGAGGATCACTGCCGCGCTATCGACCTGATCATCCACAAAGGCCGTGTAGGTGAGGTTTACAACGTAGGCGGACATAATGAGATGAAAAACATCGATATCGTCAAACTGATCTGTAAAGAACTTGGCAAACCTGAGAGCCTGATCACACATGTTGCAGACCGTAAAGGCCATGATATGCGTTATGCCATCGATCCGACCAAGATCCACAACGAACTTGGCTGGCTCCCTGAGACAAAATTTGCAGACGGAATCAAAAAGACCATTCAATGGTACCTGGATAACAAGGAATGGTGGGAAACTATCATCTCCGGCGAATACCAGAACTACTACGAAAAAATGTACGGAAACCGCGAGGAGGTTAAAGCATGAAATTTTTCGTAACAGGTGTTGGCGGCCAGCTTGGCCATGATGTAATGAACGAACTTTCCGGACGTGGCTATGAAGGTGTAGGAAGCGATATCGCTCCTTCCTACAGCGGCGTTGCAGACGGAACTCCTGTCACATCCATGCCCTATGTACAGCTTGATATCACAGACAAGGATGCAGTGACAAAGGCTATCTGTAAGGTAAATCCCGATGCAGTGATCCACTGTGCAGCCTGGACTGCTGTTGATGCTGCCGAAGATGAGGAAAACCGCGAAAAAGTCCGCCTTGTCAATGTAGTTGGTACACAGAATATTGCAGATGTATGCAAAGAGCTTGGCATTAAGATGATGTACATTTCCACTGACTATGTATTTGACGGCCAGGGAACTGCTCCGTGGGATCCTGACTGCAAGGACTATGCCCCTCAGAATGTATATGGTCAGACCAAGCTGGACGGAGAACTTGCAGTTTCCGGCACTGTGGATAAATTTTTCATTGTCCGTATTGCCTGGGTATTCGGAAGAAACGGTAAGAATTTTATCCGCACAATGGTAAACCTTGGAAAAACCCACGACAAGCTTACAGTTGTCAGTGACCAGGTCGGAACTCCTACCTATACCTATGATCTTGCAAGACTTCTGGCAGACATGATCATCACCGACAAATACGGCTATTACCATGCAACCAACGAAGGCGGTTACATCAGCTGGTATGACTTCACAAAAGAAATCTTCCGTCAGGCAGCCGCTCTCGGACACAAAGAATACGAAAACATCACCGTACTTCCTGTAACAACTGCAGAATACGGTGTATCCAAAGCTGTCCGCCCATTCAACAGCCGCCTGGACAAATCCAAGCTTGTAAAGAACGGATTCACTCCCCTTCCTACATGGCAGGATGCACTGGAGCGCTATCTGAAGGATATTCTTTAAAAATACAATAACATTCTCACATCAAAAAAGCTCAAAAAAAGGGAATCCTGCGTTATGCAGGATTCCCTTTTTGCAGCTTTTATACAGTTAAAATCTCTCTGCAGCTAAATTATTTAACCTCGTCTGCAATAACTGCAACCGGTGAAAGGTCATCAAACTCTGCTGTGATTGTCTTAGCTGTAAGATCAACCTTTGAAGGTTTAACAAGCTCCCATACGTTGCGCTCTGTGCTGTAGTGAAGAAGCATTACGTTCTCACTCTTATCTGTAAGAGCCGGAACTTTGATCGTAGGCTCATATTTGCCGTTTGCGTTCTTCTGTGCAGGTGTAAGTTTCTCAAGATCAAAGAATCCTGTTACAAAATCCTTACCTGCAAGACCCTCAATAACTGTTTTAAGAGCATCGATAGCAGTCTGATCTGTAAGTTTAGCCTGAAGCTCGTTAAGTTTAGCTACGAAATCTGTCATAGTCTTAACATTTCCGGCATTTACGTCTTTGATAAGAGAAGCTACTTCTGGAGCAGTTGTCTCAAGTGTCTTGAACGCTTCTGTCTCCTCGATCTTAGCGTCTGTCTTGTACCATGGCTCTGTCTGATCGGCTGTCTGTACGCTTGTAACCTGAGAAGTAGCACTTGGATTTGCTGCGGCATTTACACCAACAGATGCGCCAAGAACCATAACAGCAGCTAATGCAGTTGCAATAACTCTTTTTCTTAAACTCATAATTGCACCTCTCCTTTTAAATAAAATTATTTAGATAACAGTTTCTGAAATATGCTGCAAATATGTCCAGAAACCGGATATCTCATGACTGTTTGTTATAAAACATGGACAGAACCTGTTCATAAAGCCCGTCCTTATCCACATGATACTCGTCATACGGATCACCCTCAACATATTCTCCCGGAACTATCTCTGTCTTCATATCACTGTTCCCGGAAGCTGTCAAAAGCTTTGCAAAAATATCAGTTCCCATATTTGTAACTGTGTAATTCTGAATACTGTTATAAAATTCTGTGACAAAGGATACATCCTCCCCTGCCTTCTCCTGCGCCTTCTGAAGCAGCGCTGTAAGATAACTCTTCTGACGGTTCTGACGGACCTGCGCGCTTAAATGCCTGTCTATATCGCGGTACCGCACATACTGTTCCGCATTTTCTCCGGTGATCGTGACCACTTCACCTTTTTTAAATTCCGGATTTACAGTCTCCAGACTGTCATCCGGCACAGTCACTTCAACCCCTCCTACAGCATCTGTCATTGTACCAATTCCATCCAGATTCATAGCATAATAACCATTTACCGGGACATCATAAAGGAGCTTTGATACTGCTGTTTCCATAAGCTCACAGCTCTTTGTTTTGCCATCGCCAAAACCATACTGGATATTGATATGATCTGTAGAGGTTCCAAGACTCTTCCCGGCAGGATTGAAGCTTTCAATCTCAGCCATGGTATCTCTCGGAATCGACAGTACCCTCAGTTCCTCTGTAACACGGTCCAGGGACACCAGAAAAATAGAATCTGCCTGGCCGGCATTGAGATTTGTATCTCCCTGACTTTCCTCCTGGGTAACATCAATACCCATAAAAAGATAATTGCTCAAATGATCGTTATAAACATAAGTGGAACCATTATATTCCACAGTTCCGGAATCCGCAGCAACAGCCTCTTCCCCTGTACTTACACCAGCTCCCGACTCAATATTTCTGCCGGCCTGATACTGATACCAGAGAAATCCGCCTCCTGCCGCTGCTGCTGCAATTATGATCACAGCTACAGCAGCTATTCTCTGTCTATTTTTCTTTTTTTCAATCCTTCTTGTTGCTTTCATATTATGTCCTTTAATTATTTCTTGCTGATGTAACCCAGTTCTTCCAGCTTGCTCAGGATCGCTTCTGCCATTGCCTGCTGTGCCGCATTAGTGGAAGCCGGCTGTGCAGTTACAGATGCAAGACTGATATAATGCTCTCCCCATTTTTCGCTGAGAGTCTTATCAAGATCTTGTGAGCTTACTGTTCCGTCCATAGGTCTTGTCCCGACAACAATGAATTTATCTTTATTCGGGAATGTATTGAGAATGTTCTCCTGCTGCTGGGCAAGCTCTGCCACATCATGATTCCATCCGCCATAATATCCCATAAAGATTACCGGAATACAATCCAGATCATTTCTTGTAGTCTCTTCCTCTGTGAGATCACGGATTCCTGTCTCAGTCACATTCAGATTGGCACCTGCGGCTGCCTGCTGATGCTTTGTGATGTATCCCTGAAGAGTTTCATCACTGACCCCTGCCATTTTCATCATGGAAAGGGTACCGCCTCCCTGAAGGGTCTTGTTCACTACTGTGAGACTGTATCCATTTTCTGTAAGAAGCTTCTGAAGAACTGCCATGTAGGAATCTGTTGCAGAAGCCTCACCATTGATCAGATCATCTCCCCAGCATACGATTCCCGCCGGCTCAGATACTGTAGCTTCTGTGTCAGCCTTAGCTTCTTTTGCATCTTCTGACTTCTGTGCCTCTGTATCACTGCTGTCCTTTTCTGCTTCTGTATCCTTTGTATCAGACTCTTCTGTATCTGTGGCCTTATCTGACTCCTGGTCCTTAGAGGTCTGAGTACCGGAGCTTCCATCCGTGGAATCTGACTCTTCTTCCTCTGCCTCTGCCTCAATCTGAGCAACATGTGCCTTGGCACCTTCATAATCCTCGATCCCTTTCTCACGCTGATCTGCCAGCTTGGAAAGGCGCTGTGCTTCCTGCTGCTGTTCCTGTCGGCTCTTCACCATGATCCCGCCCAAAACAACAAGCAGTGCAATGCAGAGGATTCCCAGTAAAATATTCGTTTTTCTGCTGTTTTTGTTATTCCAGAACATGCCTTACCAACTTTCTTATTCTGTTTTATTTACATATTCCTTGTTTTCAGATTTCTTATAATAGCTTCCGTAGCGTCTGTAGTAACTGGAATAGTACTTGTCCTTCTTGGTATCTACCTTGTTAAGAACAGATCCCAGGATCTGGCATCCAGTCCTCTCCAACTGTTTAACCGCCTTCTGAGCTACCTTATAGCTTACAGCTCCCGCTTCCACAACCAGGACCGCACCATCACAGTTCTCAGCCACTACCGCAGCATCAATGATATTGGCGATCGGCGGTGTATCGATCAGGATATAATCATAATACTCCCTCAGCTCCTTAAGGAAACTGCGGAAAAGCTTCTCACTGAGAAGTCCGGACGGATTCGGTGCCATAGGTCCGCCAAAAATAATATCCAGATTCTCATAATTGGTTGCACAGATCAGATCTTTAAGTTCAGTCTGTCCTGACAAATACTCTGAAAGTCCTCTGACCTCCTCTGCCACCCCAAAACGGCTTATCAGTGCTGACTTTCTGATGTCTGCATCCAGAAGCAGTACTCTCTTGCCAATGCTTCCCAGCTCCTGCGCAAGGCTGATTGTAATATCACTCTTTCCCTCATTTGGGAAACAGCTTGTAATTAGTATGGTTCTAACGCTCTTACCGGAAAGCAGAATATTGGTTCTCAAAGTCTTGATTGCTTCATTATAGAAATAATCCTGCTTTCTCTCATCTTTTAATTCAATCTTCTTCATAAATCAGACTCCTCCATCTGTCTGTCAACGATTCTTTTTCTTCTTTTTATTCTTCTCATTGATATAGTCCTTTCTGTCCGGAACAGATGCCAGTACAGAAATTCCAAGATATTTATTGATATCGTCCTCAGTCTTGATGGTATCATCCATGATAGTCAGAACTGTAATGATCGCACAGCACACTACCATACCAAACAGAATACCGATTGCAGTATTCTTCTTAATACTTGGTGAAGATCTCACAACAGGAACCTTACCTACCTCAATGATCTTGGGCGGGATTACTTCCATCTTGTCGCCAATATATGTAGAAGATACTTCCGCGATCTCATCAACCAGTTTCTTGGCCATGGCAGGATCTGCATTTACCACTGAGATCTCCAGGATACGTGTATCAGACGGATTATTAATGGAAACACTCTCACTCAGTTCCTCTGCTGTCATATCCAGCTTCAGGTTCTCAATAACCTGTTCCAGCACCGGCGTGCTCTTGATCAGAACAGTGTAATCACTGGTCAGGCTGGTTCCAAGCTGAATATCTGCCAGTGAAGTAAGCGTGGTCTCCTTGGAAAGTACAAGCATACTGGACATAGAAGTATAAAGCGGTGTCATTGCAAACTGTGTAAAAGCACCACTGATACACCCCACAAGAAGTCCTGCTGCAATGATCGCAAGTAATCTCTTCTTCAGCGCATAAAAAATCTCAAGGAGGTCGATCTCATCTTCTTCCTGTACAGCTTCCGCTGTAATTACGCTTCCATAATTTTTTTCTTTCTTTTCTAACATTCTCCATTTTTCCTTTTCTGTGCTTTTCTATACCTTGTTATAGTTTACTTTTAAAAAAAAAAAAAGTCAATGCTATAATTGCAAAAAATATGGGGGAGGTTTCCCTCCCCACATGATCTTTCATATAGAACCATGCAATAAAGCCGGATATTCATGCTCTGTCAGCGGGAGAATTTTACTGTGCAGCTTCTGTCTGTACACTGCCATCTGCTGTCCCTGTCTGTGCTGTTCCGTCTGTGCCTGCTGCAGAATCGGTTGCTGCAGTTGTATCCGCAGTTGTTGTATCCGCTGCCGCAGATGATGTCACCGCAGCATCTGCTTCCTCCTGGGATACGGTCTCACCGTCACGAACCTTCTTCATAAGCTGCTCTGCCTTATCAACAGTGTCGTAGTTCGGCTCCATAACATATGCACTCTGGCTCATAGAGTACGGTTTCTGTGTATCTCCTGTACCATCCACACTGTAGCTTACGATATTCCAGCTTCCGCCGTCATTCAGCTCGTTCTGAAGGATCCGTGCGATCTCCTCGTAGGAAATATTTGTCTCAAAACATCCCTCGATTCCGGAAAGGACGGAAGAATAATTCTTCAGAAGTTCCGGTGAAAGAGCCTTATTCACAACGCCTTTGATAACTGCCATCTGGTTCTTTCCTCTCTGACGGTCTCCCTCAGAAAATGCATAACGCTCACGGCAGAATACCAGTGCCTGCTCTCCGTTCATAAAGTTCTCACCCTGGTTAAAGTGATAACCAAGGATATTCTTGGAATCAAACTCATAATCAGAATTAACTGTGATTCCTCCAAGAGCATCGATCACCTGCTCAAATCCGGAGAAGTTGATTCGGAAATAATAATTGATATCTGTGTCGTACAGCATACCAAGCGTATCCATAGAAACATTAATACCGTAAATACCTGCATGTGTCAGTTTATCCTTCTGTCCATTTGAAATGGAAAGAGGTACAAAATAATCACGAGGTGTGGAAACCAGCAGCGCCTGTTTTGTCTTTGTGTTGATGGTTGCCACAATATTAACATCGCTTCGGCTCTTTGCAACAAGACCGCTTCGGCTGTCAATACCACTGACAAAGATCGTATATACAGAACCATCATTGGTTGACGCCTGATCTGTACTGCTCTGGCTCGGCTCAATGGTTGTCTCAACCTTCTTTACAGAAAGCTCCCTGATCCTGGAGTCAACATCTGTATATCCCTCCATCTCCTCAATGACACTTAAATATGCGCTGTTAAGGACAATGGCGTCTGTCTGATTGTTGAGAAGACTGTCCATAAGCTCTGTAAGTCCTGTATATTCCTGAACCTGTACAGTTTTACCTGTCTCAGTGTTGATCTCCTCCATAGCCTTGTCTGTATTGGAACGGTCAAGATCTGACAGGACACCATACACATAATCACCGGTAGCCGCAACAGAATCTGCGGTATCATCGGCTCTTACGTAGATACCTACTTCTGTGATCTCCGTATTCACACCGGAAATATTGGACAACATGGATGAAGTCTTAGCCACATACATACTTCCAAGAATAAATCCGGCTGTAAGAACTGCCGCCAGCAATGTACCGATCACAAACCGGATACGTCCCGCTGAATTCCATACAAGCAGTCCGATGATAAAAACCAGTACCAGAAGCACTACGCCAAGAACTGCAATATATTTGGTCGGAATCATCTTCGTACCGTACAGCAGTCCCATGAGCACAAGTGCAGCCGCCAGCACAACCAGTGTAACAATAATGCCCGGCAGATGTTTTCCTTTGTTTCTCATCTTAAATCCTCCATATACTACATGTCTGTGTAAAAATACTTAATCATTTTATACGGTTTCCTTAGGAAAATCAAGGTTTTTGGAAGGAAAATTACAAGTCTCCCAATTTTTCAAAGTCCTTTTGGATCTTCAGATAGTTCTCCCATTTCACATTTTTCAGAATGTTCTGTCTTTCCATGAACTGTTCCGCTGCTGTTCTGACAGAAAAGTATATATCAAATTTTGCTTTGGTTATGTATCTTCTTTTGGTAAGATATCTGGATGCAGGATCAATGTTATCTACAAGAATCATTCAACAGTTACGCTCTTTGCCAGATTTCTCGGCTTATCTACATCAAGTCCCTTGTTCACGCTTACATAATATCCCAGAAGCTGCAGCGGGATCACAGCAAGAGAAGTTGCAAAATGTGGATCCGTCTTTGGAATATATACAGTGAAATCAGCAGTATCCTCAATATTATAATTTCCAAAAGTGGTAAGTCCCATAAGATATGCCCCGCGGCTCTTGCACTCTACCATGTTGCTGACTGTTTTTTCGTAAAGCTCAGGCTGTGTCAGGACACCGATCACAAGGGTTCCATCCTCAATAAGGGAAATGGTGCCATGCTTCAGCTCGCCTGCTGCATAAGCTTCAGAATGAATGTAGCTGATCTCTTTCATCTTAAGGCTGCCCTCAAGACTGATGGCATAATCAATTCCTCTTCCAATAAAGAAAATGTCTTTCGCATTTGCCTGTTTGGAAGCAAACCACTGAAGTCTCTCCTTATCCTCGATGATCCTCTGGATCTTCTCAGGAAGGGATTTCATCTCCTGGATATATGCATCACACTGCTCCTCTGTGATCTTCCCTCTTACAAGGGCAAATTTCACAGCAAGAACATAGGAAGCGATCAGTTGTGTACTGTAAGCCTTGGTAGTAGCAACAGAAATCTCCGGTCCTGCAAGTGTATAGAACACATTATCCGCCTCTCTTGCAATGGAGGAACCAACCACGTTAACAATAGCCAGGGTAGGGATTCCCTTTTCCTTACAGAGACGTAAAGCCGCCAGACTGTCCGCAGTCTCTCCGGACTGGCTTACGATCACTGCCAGACCATTCTTATCCAGAAGCGGTTTACGGTAACGAAACTCAGAAGCCAGCTCCACACGAACCGGGATCTTGGCAAGATCCTCAATCACATACTGTGCAGCCATACCTACATGATAAGCAGAACCGCAGGCAACGATATAGATCTGGCTGATGTTCTGGATTTCCTCATCACTGAGCCCAACCTGCTCCAGATCGATCTTATTATCTTTTACTACAGAATTCAGAGTATCTGCAACAGCCTTCGGCTGCTCATGGATCTCTTTCATCATGAAATGCTCAAACCCTGCTTTCTCAGCAGCCTCTGCATCCCACTCAATGATCTTCGGCTCTTTCTCGATCTCCTCACCATCCAGATTATAGAAAGTGATCTCACCCTTTCTCACACGGGCCATCTCAAGATTACCGATATAATAAACAGTTCTTGTATATTTCAGGATTGCCGGAACATCAGATGCAACGTATGCCTCCCCATCCTCAATACCAAGGATCATAGGGCTGTCTTTTCTTGCAACGTAAATTTCCCCAGGATAATCTTTGAACATGATCGCCAGAGCATAAGAACCACGGATACGCACCATTGCATGGTTGATAGCATCCACCGGTGTTCCCTCATACTTCTTATAATAATAGTCCACCAGTTTCACCGCAACCTCTGTATCTGTTGCTGAGTAAAAAGAATATCCCTTATGTAAAAGTTTATCCTTCAGTTCCTGGTAATTCTCAATGATACCGTTGTGAACAGCAACTACATTCCCGTCATCACTGACATGTGGATGAGCATTTTTTTCAGAAGGCTCTCCGTGGGTTGCCCATCTGGTATGTCCGATACCACAGGTACCCGGCACAGATTCCCCGTCATTGGTCTTCTCTGCCAGAACCTTAAGACGTCCCTTTGCCTTAAGAACCTCCGTCTCACCTTCACCATTACGCACAGCGATTCCTGCAGAGTCATAGCCACGATACTCCAGCTTGGAAAGCCCATCCAGAAGAATAGGCGCTGCCTGGTGTCTGCCTGTAAAACCTACTATTCCACACATAAATTTTTCTCCTCTTTTAAAGCTGTTTATGCAATATCGTATTTCCTGATACTACATCTGTTTCACTGATTTCATATATTTTCGGAAACAATGGTAACATAATATTGATTTTATGGCAATGAAATTCTCCTCGTTACTCTGCAATATGTCCGTTCCCGGTCTCTGTACGAAATCCATCTGTTCCAAAATATTTTTCCCATTTCACATATCTTATATGTTTTTATTCAAAGACATCTTATGACTTTAAATAATCTTCATTTTTTATATATTCTGTTTGCTCTACCAAAAAAATATCTATCATTTCAGTAATACATTTAATACTTTTTTCCATTTTTTCTATATCTGGAATAATGCTGTTTTCACCATGTGCAATTGCATTTCTGATATTTACCAGTGTATTCAAATCACTTTCATATTTCTGAAATTTATTTATATTTATTTCAAAAATATCCAGTATTTCTTTTAAAACTTTATAATTCAAATTTGATTTTGTATCAATTCTCGCTGGTATTTTCAGCTTTCCATCTAAAATCTTCTCAAATTCTCTTGAAAACTCTGTTCTGTGTTCAAAGCTGCTTTTTCCTTTTAATTTGTCATAAGCAACAGTATTCGCATATGTAATTAAATTATATGTACACATTCGAGCATCTATTTCTTCTTTATTTATGTACTCTGCCATTAATTTAAAACTGGCCACACAATATCCCTCCCAATGTGCATAAATCATGGGAATCGTCATTTTCAAATATGTTCTTACATATTTTTCATTCTCTGTTTTCTGAATTATTTGTAAAATCCTTTTTACTCTTCCAAATTCTGCAATTCTCCAGTCTCGTTCAGCTTCCAGTTCTTTTACAAAATTATTATATTTTTCTTTTGTCATTCCCTGATAATTCCTGTTATTCAAACAAAAACTTATATGCAATCTCTATCTTTGTATTTATCCTATATTTACTGCTGCTGGACGCATTTGTATTTTTTCTGAACTCTTCGTCTTTCTTCAGCTCGCCAATTTTGCTTAAAAGTTCTTCAGCCGTATATCTGGACGCATTATCCAGATTCAGTGCAATATTTATCATCAATGCATCGTACATGCTTGTAGAAAAATTTAATCTTGCCAATTTAAAAACATTATCATTTAAATTCTGTATGATCTTGCATGTCCGTTCAAATACCTCATGTTCCTCTTCGTAGTTAAATTTTATTTCTCCTTTAGACACCTTAAGCATATAACGGTCCATATGTTCCTGAATATTTTTATCAAATGTTGCACCAAAATTTTTCAATGTAAAGAAGCGCAGTACCAGTTCTTCCGCATACATACACTCTTTATCTTCTTTTCGTATCTTTATGATATCTGTAAAATATCTGTGTTTCGCCTCTGTCTTTATAAAACTGTTAAATGCATTATCATAAGATCGGAAAACACAGTTTCTGATTTCCTGCTTACTGAGCACAACCCCACCGGTGTTCAGACGATTGAACAGTTCATATCTCATATCAAATTCACTGTCATACCGTATTACTTCCACTCTGCATACAGCTCTTTTTAACAAAAGCTTGTAATTTAATGGCAGATCATCCACAGTGAATCCTTCAAGTTCTGTTAAAATAGATGCATCCTCCAGAACCAGATTATTTTTTTCGTCATCTTTTAACTTTCCAAAGAAAGATAATACTGTAGATAATCTCTGAAGACCATCCACCAGTTCCCATATATTCTTTTTTGTTTCAGCAACAAAAATAGGTGGAATCGGGATCCCCAGAAGTAGCGATTCAATAAATCTTGTCTGTGCACCTTTTTTCCAGCGAAAAGCACGCTGAAATTCCGGAGATATAACCAGTTCTCCATCTTCATACATATTCATGATTTCACCGAAAGACATATCCATCCTATCTGCCCGGATATCTTTTCTTGAATCTTCTATCTGACCGATCAGCTTCTCTCTTCTTTCTTCCATTGACATTTTGATCACCTCTCATAACATGTCCATTACCCTGTTTGTTTTAATCCCTGCTTTCTTTTATCCCTTTCACCAGATCCCCTATTTTCATTTCTTTCTCTTTTTTCATATTTTTAATGAATTTCTGCTGATTTTCATCCCATGTTTTTATGATATTTTCTGTGAATTTTTGTTTTCTATCCTTATAAGAATATTCGCCCATACAGGAAACATATTTAAACATCTCCATTTCAACTGCGTATTTATGCTCTGAATATCTGCTCCAGGTCTCCTGATACTGTTTTACATCCAACCATTTTGAAACTATATATGTCAGCCAGACTGCCACTACATATAAAGCAGTTCCGTATATGGAAAAATCCCATCTGGTATTCTCAATAAATTTTGAAATATTTCTTTCTGCCTGAATATACTCATTCACATTATAAATCCCAACGCCCGTTATATATAACAGCGTTACTATTATAAACGGTAAAATACAGTAAAATTTCATACGAAAATTTTTTCTTTTATTTTTCGCTGTCTTTTTACAGGTATATTCATAATCATATTTAAACAGAAGAAAAAACGGCTCCTTCTTCTTATCTTCCTCACAGCCATCCAGCCAGTCTTCTTCCCATTGCTGATAAATCATATTCATAGGATTTATCAGTTTTTTCTTTTTGAATCTTTTCATATGTTTTTATCCTCTGAACAGATATGTACTATACAGATCAGCAAATTCTTTTGCCAGATTTTCCAGGAATCTTTTAATATAAAGCGAACAAAAGCATCCCCCAGTCCTACTGCTTAGTGCTCTGCGCACTTGAAGAGTGGACTGCTTATCTGCGTTCAAAACACCTGATCCAGTCCCATATTTCTTACATAATCAATCCACTCATAAATATCCTCTATATCATATAATGGATTCATATCTTCATCGACTGCCTTTTTTAACGCCAGAGTCATCAGGCCATATTCATTTTCCAAAAGTGTATCAAATACACCCTGGTCATCTGTATTTATAGATACACTTAAATGGTCTTTACTGCTATCTGAAGGTTTTAATTTTCTTGAATTAAACCGTAATATAGGATGATCTTTATATTTTTTGATAGTACCAATAAGATAATTGGATGATGGATTTGTCTCAATACCAATCCCCTGACATGCAAGCTTCTGGATCATTTTATCCTGAATCTCACGGATCAGTTTAATATAACCCTTTTGAATTTTAAACTCTGTAATCTCACTTCCCGTAATTCTGACTTTTTTATTATAATGATAAAAATAATATAACTTCCGGCACCTTTCATTCTTTCGTATCTCATTTCCCACAAGAGGATTCAGGCGGTATCTGTCAAAACGTATTAACTCTGTTTTTTCCAAAGCTATTTCAAACTGCTCTCTGTCTAATTTATAAAGTTCCGGATCATCCCCTCTTAATTTCCAGCTTTGGTAATATTCATGTATAAAAGGGCATCTCTCATTTTGTATGTTATTTTCATACACTTCTTTATATAATCGAGTATAATTTTCAATTAATTCTGTCTTTACATCCTCGTCTATATGACATCCCAGTTTTTTTGCAGTACAGTATATCCATACAATATCATCTAACAGCACCTGTCTGGAAAGAACAATTCTGTATCCTTTAAAACAATAATATTTTTCCGGATCTATTCCCAATGCCAGTGCATGCCCCAGTCTACTTCCTCTGTCCAGATTACAGAACAGCATAGCCTCATCAATTGCACGTAATCCATCCGGAATATCGAAGAAATCTTCCCCTGCATGATAAGTTATACGTAAATTTTGTGTCATTCCACTGACATTACTATCCGGCTCATATTCCTTTTCACAAACTACTCTTATATCTGCCAGATAGCGAAACACCTGTCCAAAAGCCTCCGGCCTGCAGGCAATTTCACTGGAACATGCATCAATTCCTCTAATATGACGGTTAATATCCCCCTTTTTTTCAAGCAGGGATACAATACTTTTTGCCTGCTTTGCAGCCATCTTCCGTACATTATTATTTCTCGGAACTCCGTCCAGAAAAGGCTTGTCTGCAAGCTTTGGAAAATGCAGTACATAGATCAGCTTATCATAAATTCCCTCTTTTTTACTTTGCTCTACAATCTTTCTGTAAAATCCCAGCTTCCTGCTTAATTCCTCAGAAGTATTTTTAGGACATATCCTGGCTTCCAGAGATCTCATATTTTCCTGTTCCAGAGTTTCATTTAATGCCAGACGCACCAATTCCTCCTCATAGGCTCTGTGTCCTTCAATAAAGTATTCTTTCCGATTCTGGTAATCTGAGAAATTGGAAAATCCCACTTTATCATTATTCTGGATAATCTCCCCTCTGAAATCCGTTCGTATCATTAAATACGCATAAAAAATATTCTTCTGTTCACTGTCAAATCTGCCTGTCAGTACACTACAGTAACAGTCATACAAAAATTTACGTTCCCCGGCCAGCAATCTGCAGATATTATCATTATACTGCATCATACTTTTTTCAAAAGCGTAATCAAGAATGCAGTCATTTATTTCCGCACCATATATATTCTGAGTAATTGTGATCAGATTTTGGATTTCCCTCGCTATCATATTTACTTCGATTTCGGTTTCTTTGCCTGTTTTATGTTCTCCGGAAATCATATCTATCAGTCGTTCTGCGCTTTTGATCATATATTCATTATTTTTCATACACAAAAACAGATAAATTCTGTATAATGCAGCTCTTTGACACTCAATATAAAAGGATTCTCTTTCTTCCCATCCGGTGATAATGTCATTATGGCGCATCTGCATACTTCTTTTGATTTTCTTAAAATCACCTGATCTTCCTGTAATATGATTCATAAGACACAGCCAGTTCAGCTCAAATATCTTAGCAGACCCGTTTAAATGAAAATGATTCTCTGCCACACCTTTTTTCAGAATATTATGTATCCTGCTATTATCACTTCGTATAATCGGGCGCCAACAAAATTTACGTGTTGTATAGCCAGTTCCTACATCTTTTGCAGCCAGATATGCACAGGTAAAAAAATCCTGCCCCACATAAAGTGAAATTTCTCTCCACCTCAGAAGCTGATCAAATTTACATTTTATCTCATTGCCGTCAACACACAGCATTTTATCTGCCAGATAAAAAATGAGCTGAAAAACAGTTCCTTCCGTGTTTTTCTTTCCATTCAAATGCTCCTGCATCTGAGTGCGCATATATCTGTAATTATTTCTGCGTTCATCATCGGAAACGTTCGGAAATACATCTGCCGCATATCTCATATACAGATTTTCACTGACTGCATTATATGTACAGCATTTATGAAAACAATCCTTTTTTTTAATCAGATAGATGTATGGAATTTTCTGAAAAAGAATTTTTATATTTCCACGTTCTATGTCCATGACTACTCCTCAAGAAATTTCTCGTTCTGTCTTATTATTTCTTTGTATTCATCTTGCAGTTCTGCTGATACTTCTCTTTTAGGATCTTCTATAAAGATATCTATAATTCTGCTATAGTATTCTCTCAATCCAGCCAAACTAAATTCCAGATTTTTTATCTCAGGATGTCTTGCACTATAGTCATTAATATTATATGCCAGATTATCCAGATTTCTTTTAACATTTTGTGCCGACTTATTGATAAGATCTCTTGA